>NZ_JBIAVU010000006.1:0-299822 GCF_042894695.1 Streptomyces sp. NPDC001513 | reverse complement strand
AGGCGTGCGCGCCGGGGCGGCGCCCCCCCCCCCCCGCCGGGCTGTAGTACCCCGCCCCCCCCCGGCACACCCCCCCCCCCCCCCCCCCCCGGGCGGCCCCCCCCCCCCGCGGGGGGGCCCCCCTCTCTCGTATCCGGGCCCGCGCGCGGACCCGTAACGCCGAAGGGCCCCGTCCCACCGCCGAGGCGATGGGCCGGGGCCCTTCAGTGCAACTTGGTGCCCGATTCAACGAGCTACCAGGTCAGAACCCGAATTACTTCGTGATCTTGGTGACCTGGCCGGCGCCCACGGTACGACCACCCTCACGGATGGCGAACTTCAGGCCCTCCTCCATGGCGACCGGCTGGATCAGCGCGACCGTCATCTCGGTGTTGTCGCCCGGCATGACCATCTCCGTGCCGGCCGGCAGGGTGACGACACCCGTGACGTCCGTGGTACGGAAGTAGAACTGCGGACGGTAGTTGTTGAAGAAGGGGGTGTGACGGCCACCCTCGTCCTTCGACAGGATGTAGGCCTGGGCCTCGAACTCGGTGTGCGGGGTGACCGAACCGGGCTTGATGATGACCTGGCCGCGCTCGACGTCCTCGCGCTTGATGCCACGGAGGAGCAGACCGACGTTCTCGCCCGCCTGGCCCTCGTCGAGGAGCTTGCGGAACATCTCGATACCGGTGACCGTGGTGGTGGTCTTGGTCTCCTTGATACCGATGATGTCGACGGTCTCGTTGACCTTCAGGACACCACGCTCGATACGGCCGGTGACGACGGTACCGCGACCGGTGATCGTGAAGACGTCCTCGACGGGCATGAGGAACGGCAGGTCGGTGTCACGCGGCGGGGTCGGGATCGCCTCGTCGACGGCAGCCATGAGGCCGAGAAGCTTCTCGCCCCACTCCTTGTCGCCCTCGAGCGCCTTCAGCGCGGAGACGCGGACGACCGGAAGGTCGTCGCCCGGGAACTCGTAGTCGGAGAGGAGCTCGCGAACCTCGAGCTCGACGAGCTCCAGGATCTCCTCGTCGTCCACCATGTCGGCCTTGTTCAGGGCGACGACGATGTAGGGGACGCCGACCTGGCGGGCCAGGAGCACGTGCTCCTTGGTCTGCGGCATCGGGCCGTCGGTGGCGGCGACCACGAGGATCGCGCCGTCCATCTGCGCGGCACCGGTGATCATGTTCTTGATGTAGTCCGCGTGACCCGGGCAGTCGACGTGGGCGTAGTGACGCGCCTCGGTCTGGTACTCGACGTGCGCGATGGAGATGGTGATACCGCGCTGGCGCTCCTCAGGAGCCTTGTCGATCTGGTCGAAGGCCGAGGCCTCGTTCAGGTCCGGGTACGCGTCGTGCAGCACCTTGGTAATGGCGGCCGTGAGGGTCGTCTTACCGTGGTCAATGTGACCGATGGTGCCGATGTTGACGTGCGGCTTAGTCCGCTCGAACTTCGCCTTCGCCACGGGGTCCTCCTGGAGAGTGGTTCTGTACGCCTTACTCATCGGCGCCAGGTGATCTTTGCTGGAAAGCCGGTCCCCTCCGGGGCAACGAGAGTGTTACTCCTGTTGCCCCAGAGGCTCCGGTGACAAGCCTAAAGCGTGTACTCCGAAGAGTTACTCGCCCTTGACCTTCGCGATGATCTCCTCGGCGACGTTCCGGGGAACCTCGGCGTAGGAGTCGAACTGCATCGAGTAGCTGGCGCGACCCGAGGTCTTGCTGCGGAGGTCGCCGACGTAGCCGAACATCTCCGAGAGGGGCACGAGGCCCTTCACGAGGCGCGCTCCGTGACGCTCCTCCATGGCCTGGATCTGGCCACGGCGGGAGTTGATGTCACCGATGACGTCACCCATGGACTCCTCCGGCGTGGTGACCTCTACGGCCATCATCGGCTCGAGGAGCACGGGAGAAGCCTTGCGCGCGGCCTCCTTGAAGGCCTGCGAGCCGGCGATCTTGAACGCGAGCTCGGAGGAGTCGACCTCGTGGTAGCCACCGTCGAGAAGGATGACGCGGACGCCAGTCATCTCGTAGCCGGCGAGGATGCCGAACTTCATGGCTTCCTGCGCACCCGCGTCGACCGAGGGGATGTACTCCCTCGGGATGCGGCCACCGGTGACCTTGTTCACGAACTCGTACGCCGGACCGTCGGCCTCGAGGATCGGCTCGATCGCGATCTGCACCTTGGCGAACTGACCGGTACCACCGGTCTGCTTCTTGTGGGTGTAGTCGTGACGCTCCACCGACTTGCGGATCGTCTCGCGGTACGCGACCTGCGGCTTGCCGACGTTGGCCTCGACCTTGAACTCGCGCTTCATACGGTCGACCAGCACCTCGAGGTGCAGCTCGCCCATACCGCCGAGGATGGTCTGGCCGGTCTCTTCGTCCGAGTGAACGTGGAAGGAGGGGTCCTCCTCCGCGAGAGACTGGATGGCGACACCCAGCTTCTCCTGGTCACCCTTGGACTTGGGCTCGATGGCGACCTGAATGACCGGAGCCGGGAAGTCCATGGACTCCAGGATGACCGGGTTCTTGTCGTCACACAGCGTCTCACCGGTGGTGGTCTGCTTCAGGCCCATGACGGCGACGATGTCGCCGGCGCCCACCGCGTCGATCTCTTCACGCTTGTTGGCGTGCATGCGGTAGATCTTGCCGATGCGCTCCTTCTTGCCCTTGACGGAGTTCAGCACCGCAGTGCCGGCCTCCAGGCGGCCCGAGTAAACCCGGACGAAGGTGAGCTTGCCGAGGTGCGGGTCGCGCATGATCTTGAACGCGAGCGCGGCGAGCGGCTCGTCGTCCGAAGGCTTGCGCTTCACGACGACCTCGGCGTCCCGGACGTCGTGGCCTTCGATGGCCTCGACGTCCAGGGGGGAGGGGAGGTAGCGGACGACGGCGTCGAGCAGGGGCTGAACGCCCTTGTTCTTGAACGCCGTGCCACAGAACACCGCGGTGACGGTGGCGCCACTCTCACCCTTGGAACCGATGATGATGCGACGCACAGCGGCGTGCAGCTGCTCGACGGTGGGCTCGACGCCCTCGAGGAACAGCTCCATGATCTGGTCGTCGTTCTCGGCGACCGTCTCGACCAGCTTGGCGTGCCACTCTTCAGCGGCTTCCTTGTGGCTGTCCGGGATGTCGACGATGTCGTACATCTCGCCCTTGGTCGCCTCGGCGGACCAGACGAACGCCTTCATGGTGACCAGGTCGACAACGCCCTGGAAGTCCATCTCGGCACCGATGGGGAGCTGCATGACGATCGGAACCGCACCGAGGCGGTCCTTGATCATGTCGACACAGCGGTGGAACTCGGCACCGGTACGGTCGAGCTTGTTGACGAAACAGATGCGCGGCACGCGGTAGCGGTCCGCCTGACGCCAAACAGTCTCGGACTGCGGCTCCACACCGGCGACACCGTCGAACACGGTGACGGCACCGTCGAGGACGCGGAGCGAACGCTCCACCTCGACCGTGAAGTCAACGTGACCCGGGGTGTCGATGATGTTGATGGTGTGGTCGACGTCCTCGAGCGGCCAGTGGCAGGTCGTCGCGGCGGACGTGATCGTGATGCCGCGCTCCTGCTCCTGCTCCATCCAGTCCATCGTGGCAGCGCCGTCGTGGACTTCACCGATCTTGTAAGACACACCGGTGTAGAACAGGATGCGCTCGGTGGTGGTCGTCTTGCCCGCGTCGATGTGAGCCATGATGCCGATGTTGCGCACCTTGGCCAGGTCAAGCGAAGTGGTAGCCATATCGGCTCAGTCTTCTCTCGGTCTCGATGTGGGTTGGGACTACCAGCGGTAGTGCGCGAAGGCCTTGTTGGACTCGGCCATCTTGTGGGTGTCCTCGCGCTTCTTGACGGCAGCGCCAAGACCGTTGGAGGCGTCGAGCAGCTCGTTCATGAGGCGCTCGGTCATGGTCTTCTCACGACGGGCGCGGGAGTAACCCACGAGCCAGCGGAGGGCCAGGGTCGACTGGCGACCCGGCTTGACCTCGACGGGGACCTGGTAGGTCGCGCCACCGACACGGCGGGACTTGACCTCGAGGGACGGCTTGACGTTCTCCAGCGCGCGCTTCAGCGTGATGACCGGGTCGTTGCCGGTCTTCTCGCGGAGGCCTTCCATGGCGCCGTAAACGATGCGCTCGGCGGTGGAGCGCTTGCCGTTCAGGAGGATCTTGTTGATGAGCGACGTCACCAGAGGAGATGCGTAGACCGGGTCGATGATGACCGGGCGCTTCGGGGCGGGGCCCTTACGAGGCATTCTTACTTCTCCTTCTTGGCGCCGTAGCGGCTGCGGGCCTGCTTGCGGTTCTTGACAGCCTGGGTGTCAAGCGCACCGCGGATGATCTTGTAACGAACACCCGGCAGGTCCTTCACACGGCCACCACGCACGAGCACGATCGAGTGCTCCTGCAGGTTGTGTCCCTCACCCGGAATGTAAGCGGTGACCTCGATGCCAGAGGTCAGACGCACACGCGCGACCTTGCGCAGCGCCGAGTTCGGCTTCTTCGGGGTGGTCGTGAACACACGCGTGCAGACGCCGCGACGCTGGGGCGAAGCCTCAAGCGCGGGGGTCTTTGTCTTCTCGACCTTGTCCTGCCGGCCCTTACGGACCAGCTGCTGGATCGTAGGCACTACTTCTCCGGTTTCTGTGTGCCGTGTAGTGAAACTAACCTGGAACTCCCCCGACCCACGCGGTCGGGTGTGTCGAACACTGCACGCTCTCACCGAGGTGAGGCAGGCGCAGATTGCGGTGTGTTCTTCTGGACTCTCCGCGGGGTCTTATGCACACGCGGGAGCCAGGGCACACCCCAGGCACAAGGTCAGAGCGTACCTACCTCACAGAGGTAGGTCAAAACAAATGCCCAGCACGAAAACCGACTGCGCGCAAGCGGGGCGCGTCGGCCTTCTGCCGGAACCCGGGCCGCACAAGGGCCCTGCCCGATACCACCAGGTCCGGGGTCAGTCGCGCGCGCGACGGCGGGCCTCGGCGACGGCGGGCGCCTCGCCGTCGGCCCCGTCCGGCTCCAGGAACTGGCTGACCACCTTGACGAAGACCGCGCGGCGGGCCTCGGGGACGCCCAGCCACTGGGCGAAGTCCTCGATGGTGGGCTGCCGGCCGCCCGGGGCCGGCTCCGGGGAGGCCAGCGGGAGCTCTTCCGGGGCGACCCGGCCGGAGCGGATCAGCATGTCGCGCTGCGCGGCACCATGGAGGCCGGCTTCGCCCGCGTCGACGGTTCACTCGCACTGCTGGTGCAGCGCAGTGACCAGACGGACGCGCGCCTCGCCGACCACGAGGCCCGGCTGGACTCCCTGGAGCGCGCCCGCTGGCCCCTGGCCAGCGTGACCGCGCTCGCGGCCGTCTCCGCCGTCGCCGTCACGGCCTGGCAGATCACCGGCCAGTAGGCGCTCCCGCCGGGGCACGGGGCGGCCCGTCCTGCGGGCCGCCCCACCCCGGCGACCTAAACTGGCCGCTTGCCGTCGAGCAGCAGGGAGCAGGACATTGGGGACCGTGGCACCGGAGCAGACCGCAGTCGGCGCTCCTCCCCCCGACCCCGTCCCCGGTCCGGCCCGGCGGCCGCGCCGTCGGGCCGCCCGCCTCTACGGGCCCCTGCTCGCCTTCCTCGTCACCTCGGCCGCCTTCTGCGCGGCCTGGGTGGTGCGCGGCACCTTCCCCTTCGGCAACACCGGCCGCGCCCTCAACGACCAGGCCAACCAGTACGTGCCCTTCCACCGGGCGCTGTGGGACCTGGTCCACGGGCAGGCCGCCGGCGACCTGCTCTTCACCTGGCGCGGCGGCTTCGGCCAGCAGTTCCTGTCCGACTACTACACGTACCTCGGCAACCCCTTCTCCTGGCTGGCCGTCCTCGTCCCGCGCGCCCACGTCGACCTGGCCGTCTTCGCGATCACCCCGCTCACGATGGGCGCCGCCGCGGCCGTGATGACGGTGTACCTCGGCAAGCTGCACCCCGGCCCGTGGTGGCAGCGGGGCGTGCTCGGAGCCACGTACGGCCTGTGCGGCTGGGCGCTCAGCGACGCCTCGTACATCCCGATGTGGCTGTGGGGCCTGGTCGCCCTCCCGATGCTCGGCATCGCCGTCGAGTGGTGTCTCGAGGAGCGCCGCTGGCCGGGCGTGGCCCTGCTGGTCGCCCTCGCCTGGTTCGGGAACTTCTACACCGCGATGATGGCCACGATGGCCGCCTGCGTCCTGCTGGCCATCCGCCTGATCACCCATGACATGACCGGCCGGCAGCGGCTGCGCGCCGTGTGGCGGGCCGCGACGGCCGCCGGGACCGGGATCCTGCTCACGCTCCCGCTGCTCCTGCCGTCGTTCCTGTCCAGCGGAGCCGCGCAGCCCACCAAGGCCGCCGCCTTCGACCCCGTACGCATCGAGGTCTTCCTCGCGGGCATGCTCCCCGCCACCCACCTGTGGGGCGGCCGGCCGCGGCTGTACGTGGCCTCGCTGGGCCTGATCCTGGCAGGAAGCTTCCTCCTCAACACCCGGGTCGCGCAGCGGACCCGCCTGGTGTGGGCGGCGGCGACCCTGCTCGTGCTCGCCTCCTTCCAGTTCCCGCCGACGCAGTTCGTCTGGCACGGGCTGGCGGTGCCGAACGGCAACCCGTACCGCGAGACCTTCGTCTTCAGCGGCATGGTGGTGATCGTCGCCTGGCTGGCGCTGGCGAACCGGCCGCGCCCCCTCCACCTGGCCCTGGTCGCCGCCCTGCTCGTCGCGGCCACCTTCGTCCTGCGCCACACCGACGACTTCGGCGGCTGGACCTGGCCCGCGGTGCTCGGCGGCGGCGCGGTCTCGCTGCTCGCGCTCCTCCTGCTCTCCCTCGGCGAGAACCGGCGCTTCCTGATCCCGGTGGCGGCGGCCCTGATGATCGGCGTGGTCTTCGCGGAGTCCACCGTCGCCGCGGTGAACGCCGATTCCCGCCGGGCCCGCGAGCGCTGGGCCAAGCCGATCGCCACCTCGAACCGGACGATCACCGGCCACTTCGACACGGTCCGCGGCGTGGCCGGCTGGCCCGCGTACCGCACCGACTCGGGCGCACCGCAGACCGCGTACAACGACGCCCTCGCCCTGCGCGCGGAGGGCCCGCAGTACTACAGCAGCTACCTGCCGGAGGCCACGTACCAGGCCCTCGAACCCCTCGGCTACGGCTTCAAGAACGACGGCCGGACCTTCTTCGGGGCCGACAACCCGGTGCTCGACGCGATCTTCTCGATCGGCGCGCGGGTCCGCCCTGGCTCCGCCCCGGGCACCTGGACGGCCTCGAAGTTCCCCGCGCCCCCGCTCGTCACCGTCCGCACCGGCCCCTACGCCTCCCCCAACCCGGCCGACAGCGTCTACGCCCGCCAGGAGAACGTCCTGGGCGCGACCGTCTACCAGGTCCCGCAGGTCACCCGGGCGGGGAGCGCCACCGAGCAGACGTACGCCGCCCAGTGCACCCCCGGGTCCGAGGCCTACTGGTTCTCCCCCGCCCTCTACGGAACCCTCGAAACCGGCGGCGCCCAGCACCGGCTGGAGGACGAGATGACGGGAGTCGTCCCGCTCGGCCCGGTCCCCGCCTCCGGCCGGATCGAGGCGACGGTGCGGACGCAGACCAAGGACGCCACCGCCGGCGAGCACCCGCTGGGCTGCCTGAACCGCGCGGACCTCGACACCGCGGTCCGCCACCTCACCGACACGGGCGCCACCAAGGTCACCACGGGCGGCCACTCCATCGAGGCCACCCTCCCCCAGGGCGCCACCGGCACGGCGGTCCTGGCCCTGACCGACGTCCCGGGCTGGAAGTGCTCCGCCCCGGCCAAGAGCTTCCACGGCCTGCTCGCCGTGGACCTCCCCCCGGGCACCCGCAAGCTCTCCTGCACCTTCACCCCCAAGGGCCTCACCCCAGGCCTCGCAGCCGGCACCCTCGGCCTGATGATCCTCCTCGGCGTCACCGCCACCCCCCTCCGCCGCCGCCGCGCCTGAGCCCGTACCCGGAAACGAGGAAACCCCCCGCCGCTCCTCTCGGAGCGACGGGGGGTTTCTTCATACGAGCTGTCAGCCGTTGTACGGGCCGTAGTCGTAGTCCTCCAGCGGGACAGCCTGGCCGGAGCCGGTGCCGAAGGGCGAGTAGTCGATGTCGTCGTAACCGACGGCCGAGTACATCGCGGCCTTGGCTTCCTCGGTGGGCTCGACCCGGATGTTGCGGTAGCGGGCGAGGCCCGTACCGGCCGGGATGAGCTTACCGATGATGACGTTCTCCTTGAGGCCGATGAGGCTGTCGGACTTGGCGTTGATCGCCGCATCCGTCAGGACTCGGGTCGTCTCCTGGAAGGAGGCGGCCGACAGCCAGGATTCCGTCGCCAGCGAGGCCTTGGTGATACCCATCAGCTGCGGACGGCCGGAGGCGGGGTGACCGCCCTCGGTGACCACACGACGGTTCTCGGTCTCGAACTTCGACCGCTCGACCAGCTCGCCCGGCAGGAGCTCCGCGTCGCCGGACTCGATGATCGTCACGCGGCGCAGCATCTGCCGGATGATGATCTCGATGTGCTTGTCGTGGATCGACACGCCCTGCGAGTTGTAGACCTTCTGGACTTCGCCGACCAGGTGGACCTGGACGGCACGCTGGCCGAGGATGCGCAGCACGTCGTGCGGGTTGGTGGCACCCATGGTGAGCTTCTGGCCCACCTCGACGTGGTCGCCCTCGTGCACGATGACCTTGGCGCGCTTCGAGATCGGGAACGCCGTCTCTTCGCTGCCGTCGTCGGGCGTGATGACGATCTTCTTCGTCTTCTCGGTCTCCTCGATCCGCACGCGGCCGGCGGCCTCGGAGATCGGGGCGACACCCTTCGGGGTACGGGCCTCGAAGAGCTCGACGACACGCGGCAGACCCTGCGTGATGTCGTCACCGGCCACACCACCGGTGTGGAAGGTACGCATCGTCAGCTGGGTACCGGGCTCACCGATGGACTGGGCGGCGATGATGCCGACCGCCTCACCGATGTCGACCAGCTTGCCGGTGGCGAGCGAGCGTCCGTAGCAGAAGGCACAGGTGCCGACCGCGGACTCGCAGGTCAGGACCGAGCGGGTCTTGACCTCCTCGACGCCGTTGGCGACCAGGGCGTCGATGAGCACGTCACCGAGGTCGACGTTGGCCGGCGCGATGACCTTGCCGTCGATGACGACGTCCTCGGCCAGCATGCGGGCGTAGATCGAGGTCTCGACGTCGTCGGCCTTGCGCAGCACGCCGTCCTCGCCGCGAACGGCGATCTTCAGCTTCAGGCCGCGCTCGGTGCCGCAGTCCTCCTCGCGGATGATCACGTCCTGCGAGACGTCCACCAGACGACGGGTCAGGTAACCCGAGTCGGCGGTACGCAGGGCGGTGTCCGCCAGACCCTTACGGGCACCGTGCGTGGAGATGAAGTACTCCAGAACGGTGAGGCCCTCACGGAAGGACGCCTTGATCGGACGCGGGATGGTCTCGTTCTTCGCGTTCGACACCAGACCACGCATACCGGCGATCTGTCGCATCTGCATCATGTTTCCTCGGGCACCCGAGTCAACCATCATGAAGATGGGGTTCGTCTTGGGGAAGTTCGCGTTCATCGCCTCGGCAACCTCGTTGGTCGCCTTGGTCCAGATCGCGATGAGCTCCTGCGTGCGCTCGTCCTTGGTGATCAGACCGCGCTCGTACTGCTTCTGGACCTTCTCGTCCTGCGCCTCGTAGCCCGCGACGATGGCCTTCTTGGCCTCGGGCACGACGACGTCGGAGATGGCCACGGTGACGCCCGAACGGGTCGCCCAGTGGAAGCCGGCCGCCTTCAGGTTGTCGAGCGTCGCCGCCACGATGACCTTGGGGTAGCGCTCCGCCAGGTCGTTGACGATCTCGGAGAGCTGCTTCTTGCCCACCGAGTAGTCGACGAACGGGTAGTCCTCGGGCAGCAGCTCGTTGAAGAGCGCGCGGCCCAGGGTGGTGCGCAGACGGAAGCTGTCGCCCGGCTGGAACTCCTGCTCGCCCTCCTCGGCGACCGGCGCCACCCAGCCGCGCGGCGGGATGGTGCCCACCGGGAAGCGGATGTCGACGGACGACTGGAGCGCCAGCTCGCCGTTGTCGAACGCCATGGTCGCCTCGGCCGTGGAGCCGAACGCGCGGCCCTCGCCCTTGGTGTCACGGAGCTCACCGTCGGTGGTCAGGAAGAACAGACCGAGGACCATGTCCTGGGTCGGCATCGTGACCGGACGGCCGTCGGCCGGCTTGAGGATGTTGTTCGAGGACAGCATCAGGATGCGGGCCTCGGCCTGCGCCTCCGCGGAGAGCGGCAGGTGCACGGCCATCTGGTCACCGTCGAAGTCCGCGTTGAACGCGGTGCAGACGAGCGGGTGGATCTGGATGGCCTTGCCTTCGACCAGCTGGGGCTCGAAGGCCTGGATGCCGAGGCGGTGCAGCGTGGGCGCACGGTTCAGGAGGACCGGGTGCTCGGCGATGACCTCTTCGAGCACGTCGTACACGACCGTGCGGCCGCGCTCGACCATGCGCTTCGCCGACTTGATGTTCTGCGCGTGGTTCAGGTCGACCAGGCGCTTCATCACGAACGGCTTGAAGAGCTCCAGCGCCATGGCCTTGGGCAGACCACACTGGTGCAGCTTCAGCTGGGGACCGACGACGATCACGGAACGCGCGGAGTAGTCCACGCGCTTGCCGAGAAGGTTCTGACGGAATCGACCCTGCTTGCCCTTCAGCATGTCGCTGAGGGACTTCAGGGGACGGTTGCCGGGTCCGGTCACCGGACGACCACGACGACCGTTGTCGAAGAGGGCGTCGACGGCCTCCTGGAGCATGCGCTTCTCGTTGTTCACGATGATCTCGGGGGCACCGAGGTCGAGAAGGCGCTTCAGGCGGTTGTTGCGGTTGATCACGCGGCGGTACAGGTCGTTCAGGTCGGAGGTCGCGAAGCGGCCACCGTCCAGCTGCACCATCGGACGCAGGTCCGGCGGGATCACCGGCACGCAGTCCAGAACCATGCCCTTGGGCTTGTTGCTGGTCTGCAGGAACGCGGAGACGACCTTGAGGCGCTTGAGCGCACGGGTCTTCTTCTGGCCCTTGCCGGTACGGATGATCTCGCGGAGGCGCTCGGCCTCCTCCTCGAGGTCGAAGGACTCCAGGCGCTTCTGCAGCGCGGCGGCGCCCATGCAGCCGTCGAAGTACGTGCCGAAGCGGTCACGCAGCTCGCGGTAGAGCAGCTCGTCGCCCTCGAGGTCCTGGACCTTGAGGTTCTTGAAGCGGGCCCACACCTCGTCGAGGCGGTCGATCTCGCGCTGGGCGCGGTCACGGAGCTGCTTCATCTCGCGCTCGGCGCCTTCGCGCACCTTGCGGCGTACGTCGGCCTTCGCGCCCTCGGCCTCCAGCTCGCCCAGGTCGGTCTCGAGCTTCTTGGCACGGCCTTCGAGGTCCGCGTCACGGCGGTTCTCGATCTGCTGGCGCTCGACGGAGACGTGCGCCTCCAGCGACGGGAGGTCGCGGGTGCGACGCTCGTCGTCGACGAACGTGATCATGTACGCGGCGAAGTAGATGACCTTCTCGAGGTCCTTCGGCGCGAGGTCCAGCAGGTATCCGAGGCGCGACGGGACGCCCTTGAAGTACCAGATGTGGGTGACGGGAGCGGCAAGCTCGATGTGACCCATCCGCTCACGGCGCACCTTGGCGCGCGTGACCTCGACGCCACAACGCTCACAGATGATGCCCTTGAAGCGGACACGCTTGTACTTGCCGCAGTAGCACTCCCAGTCCCGGGTCGGACCGAAGATCTTCTCGCAGAAGAGTCCGTCCTTCTCGGGCTTGAGGGTGCGGTAGTTGATGGTCTCCGGCTTCTTGACCTCGCCGTGCGACCAGGTTCGGATGTCGTCCGCGGTGGCAAGGCCGATCCGCAGCTCGTCGAAGAAGTTGACGTCGAGCACTGTGCGTCAATCCCTCTTTCGGGGTCGAGTCTCAATCATGGTCTGAACGGTCCCGGGGATGACGGGGGGCTCTTGAGCGAGCCCCCCGTCAGGCCCGTCAGACCTCTTCGACGCTGCTCGGCTCGCGCCGGGACAGGTCGATACCGAGCTCCTCCGCCGCGCGGAAGACGTCCTCGTCGGTGTCGCGCATCTCGATGGACATGCCGTCCGAGGACAGCACCTCCACGTTGAGGCAGAGCGACTGCATTTCCTTGATGAGCACCTTGAAGGACTCGGGAATGCCCGGCTCGGGGATGTTCTCGCCCTTGACGATGGCCTCGTAGACCTTCACGCGGCCGGTGACGTCGTCGGACTTGATGGTCAGCAGCTCCTGGAGGGCGTAAGCGGCGCCATAAGCCTCGAGCGCCCACACCTCCATCTCACCGAAGCGCTGGCCACCGAACTGAGCCTTACCACCCAGCGGCTGCTGCGTGATCATGGAGTACGGACCGGTCGACCGCGCGTGGAGCTTGTCGTCGACCAGGTGGTGGAGCTTGAGGATGTACATGTACCCGATCGAGATCGGGTCCGGGAACGGCTCACCGGAGCGGCCGTCGAACAGACGCGCCTTGCCGGACGGGAGGACCAGGCGGTCGCCGTCACGGTTCGGGATGGTGTGCTCGAACAGGCCCGCGAGCTCGTCCTCACGCGCACCGTCGAACACCGGGGTGGCGACGTTGGTACCCGGCGCGACCTTGTCGGCGCCGATGACCTTCAGCCGCTCGGCCCATTCCTCGCCGAGCCCGGAGACGTCCCAGCCGCGGCTGGCGAGCCAGCCGAGGTGGATCTCCAGGACCTGTCCCGGGTTCATTCGGGACGGGACACCCAGCGGGTTCAGGATGATGTCGACCGGCGTGCCGTCCTCAAGGAAGGGCATGTCCTCGATCGGAAGGATCTTGGAGATGACACCCTTGTTGCCGTGGCGGCCGGCGAGCTTGTCACCGTCGGTGATCTTGCGCTTCTGGGCGACGTAGACGCGGACCAGCTGGTTCACGCCCGGAGGAAGCTCGTCGCCCTCCTCGCGGTCGAAGACGCGGACACCGATGACCTTGCCGATCTCACCGTGAGGGACCTTGAGCGAGGTGTCACGCACCTCGCGGGCCTTCTCACCGAAGATCGCGCGGAGCAGGCGCTCCTCCGGGGTCAGCTCGGTCTCGCCCTTGGGCGTGACCTTGCCGACCAGGATGTCGCCGGCGACGACGTCCGCACCGATGCGGATGATGCCGCGCTCGTCGAGGTCCGCGAGGACCTCCTCGGAGACGTTCGGGATGTCCCGGGTGATCTCCTCGGGGCCGAGCTTGGTGTCACGGGCGTCGACCTCGTGCTCCTCGATGTGGATCGAGGAGAGGACGTCGTCCTGCACGAGGCGCTGCGACAGGATGATCGCGTCCTCGTAGTTGTGACCTTCCCACGGCATGAACGCGACGAGCAGGTTCTTGCCGAGGGCCATTTCGCCCTCTTCGGTCGCGGGACCGTCGGCGAGGACCTGGGACTCGATGATCCGGTCACCCTCGTTGACGATGACCTTCTGGTTGACCGAGGTGCCCTGGTTCGAGCGGGAGAACTTGGCGACGCGGTACGTGGTGTACGTGCCGTCGTCGTTGGCGACGGTGATGTAGTCGGCCGAGACCTCCTGGACGACACCGTCCTTCTCCGCACGGATCGAGTCACCGGCGTCGACCGCACAGCGGTACTCCATGCCGGTGCCGACGAGCGGGGCCTCCGCCTTGATGAGCGGAACGGCCTGGCGCATCATGTTCGCGCCCATGAGGGCACGGTTGGCGTCGTCGTGCTCCAGGAAGGGGATCATCGCGGTCGCGACGGACACCATCTGGCGCGGGGAGACGTCCATGTAGTCGACGTCGTCGCCGGCGATGTAGTCGATCTCGCCGCCACGACGGCGCACCAGCACGCGGTTCTCGGTGAAGCGCATGTCCTCGGACAGGCCGGCGTTGGCCTGGGCGATGACGAAGCGGTCTTCCTCGTCGGCCGTCAGGTAGTCGACGTCGTCGGTGACGACGCCGTCGATGACCTTGCGGTACGGGGTCTCCACGAAGCCGAACGCGTTGACGCGGCCGTAGGAGGCGAGCGAGCCGATCAGACCGATGTTCGGGCCTTCAGGGGTCTCGATCGGGCACATGCGGCCGTAGTGCGACGGGTGAACGTCACGGACCTCGAAGCCGGCCCGCTCACGGGACAGACCGCCGGGGCCCAGCGCCGACAGGCGGCGCTTGTGGGTCAGGCCCGAGAGCGGGTTGTTCTGGTCCATGAACTGCGACAGCTGGCTGGTGCCGAAGAACTCCTTGATGGAGGCGACGACCGGCCGGATGTTGATCAGGGTCTGCGGCGTGATGGCCTCGACGTCCTGCGTGGTCATGCGCTCGCGGACGACGCGCTCCATACGAGCCAGACCCGTGCGGACCTGGTTCTGGATGAGCTCGCCGACGTTGCGCAGACGACGGTTGCCGAAGTGGTCGATGTCATCGGTCTCGACCACGATCGAACGGCCGGACTCGCCGGTCGTCTCGGTCTCGCCGGCGTGCAGCTTGACCAGGTACTTGATCGTCGCGATGACGTCGTCGGTGGTGAGCACACCGGCGTCGAGCGGCTCGTCGGCGCCGAGCTTCTTGTTCACCTTGTAGCGGCCGACCTTGGCGAGGTCGTAGCGCTTCGGGTTGAAGTAGAGGTTCTCGAGCAGCGTCTGAGCGGCCTCGCGGGTCGGCGGCTCGCCCGGGCGCAGCTTGCGGTAGATGTCGAGCAGCGCGTCGTCCTGACCCTGGGTGTGGTCCTTCTCCAGGGTGGCGCGCATGGACTCGTACTGGCCGAACTCCTCGAGGATCTGCTCGGTGGTCCAGCCGAGAGCCTTCAGGAGGACGGTGACGGACTGCTTGCGCTTGCGGTCGATGCGTACACCGACCATGTCGCGCTTGTCGATCTCCATCTCCAGCCAGGCACCCCGGGACGGGATGATCTTGGCGGAGAAGATGTCCTTGTCGGACGTCTTGTCGATGGAGGAGTCGAAGTAGACACCAGGGGAGCGGACAAGCTGCGACACGACGACACGCTCGGTGCCGTTGATGACGAAGGTGCCCTTGTTGGTCATGAGCGGGAAATCGCCCATGAAGACCGTCTGAGACTTGATCTCTCCGGTCTCGTTGTTCGTGAACTCGGCCGTGACGAACAGCGGAGCCGCGTACGTGAAGTCGCGCTCCTTGCACTCGTCGACAGAGTTCTTCGCCGGCTCGAAACGGTGGTCGCGGAAGGTCAGCGACATCGACCCGGAGAAGTCCTCGATCGGCGAGATCTCCTCGAAGATCTCTTCCAGACCGGACTTGGTGGGGACGTCCTGTCCACTCTCAAGCGCCGACTCGACGCGAGACTTCCAGGCAGCATTGCCGAGAAGCCAGTCAAAGCTCTCGGTCTGCAGCGCCAGGAGGTTCGGAACCTCGAGGGGCTCCTTGATCTTTGCAAAGGAGATGCGCAGCGGGGCGGTGCTGGCACCGTTGTTCGTATTGGTCGAGGCGTTGCGCGAGGCGGCCAAGAGGGGGTCCTTCCGAGGGCTCGGACTCACTACGCGCGTACCGGTCCCAGCAGACACAGAAGACAAGCCCCCCAAATCCAGCTGAAAAGCCAGGTCAGGGCGGATCAATCAAGTGTGCTCAAGCGTGGGCATGTCCCTGGCGACGGGCAGGGGACAGCTAACAGGCAGCGCAAAGGGTCAGTGTAGCCACTTGGCTCACTGATGTCCAGACCAGGTTTCCGGAAACCGGCAACAGGCCTTCCCCAACTCGTTCCACCAACGCAGTGTTCATCCGACCCTGCGTCCAACGCGTGCGGCTCTCGTACACAGAGCGCGTATCAGTACTGCCCTCTTCGTAGTCGATCCATGCCTCAGATCTCGGATCGAGGTGGTCGACCTCTCGACGGGTCTGAGAATTGCGCGCCGCGTCCCGTTCGTCAAGGCCCCCTGCTCCGAGCGGATCATCTTCGGACCCTGCTCCGGAGCAACGATGATCACCCTACTCCCCAACGAGACCAGGGCAAGTCAGGCACTGCGGGTACGCCAAAGGGCGACCACCCTTACGGGTGATCGCCCTTGGATGAGGCCCTGGAGGGCCTCAGAGGTGTTACTTGACCTCGACAGCCGCGCCGGCAGCCTTGAGGGACTCGGCGGCCTTGTCAGCGGCCTCCTTGGCGACCTTCTCGAGGACCGGCTTCGGAGCGCCGTCCACGAGGTCCTTGGCCTCCTTCAGACCCAGGGAGGTCAGCTCACGCACGACCTTGATGACCTGGATCTTCTTGTCGCCGGCACCGGTGAGGATGACGTCGAACTCGTCCTGCTCCTCGGGGGCGTCGGCAACCGGGCCACCGGCGGCCGGGGCAGCGGCGACGGCCGCGGCGGCGGTGACGTCGAACTTGTCCTCGAACGCCTTCACGAACTCAGAGAGCTCGATGAGGGTCATCTCCTCGAACTGGGCGAGGAGGTCGTCCTGAGAGAGCTTCGCCATGATGGGCGATCCTTCCACTATTCGGCAGGTGCCGGATGTATATAGAGGCGGGCGTAACGGCCCGCTACGACCCACGCACTAGGCGGCGTGGATCAGTGCGCGAGCCGAATTACTCGGCACCGCCCTGCTCGGCGAGCTTGACGCGAAGCGCTTCCGCGGTGCGGACGAACTTCGACGGCAGCGCCTGGAAGAGCGAGGCAGCCTGAGACTGCTTGCCCTTGAACGCGCCGGCCAGCTTGCTGAGCAGAACCTCGCGGGACTCGAGGTCCGCAAGCTTCTTGATCTCATCGGCGGTGAGCGCCTTGCCATCAAGGACACCCGCCTTGATGATGAGATTCGGGTTGTCCTTGGCGAAGTCACGCAGGCTCTTCGCCGACTCCACCGGGTCACCGGTGATGAAGGCGACCGCGGTCGGACCAGCGAAGTGCTCGTCCAGCGCGGTGATCCCGGCCTGGTTGGCCGCAATCTTGGTCAGCGTGTTCTTCACCACGGCGTACTGGGCGTTCTCACCGAGCGAACGACGCAGCGTCTTGAGCTGCGCGACGGTGAGACCCCGGTACTCGGTCAGCACGGCGGCGTTCGAGCTCTGGAACTGGTCCGTGAGCTCGGCTACCGCGGCAGCCTTGTCGGGCCTTGCCATAGAGCGTCGGCCTCCTTCCGGGTGATGAGGACCGCTCAGAAGGGGCTGAACAAAACGAAACGCCCCGGCGCAAGCGCACGGGGCTGAAGCTCGACCGGATCACTCCGGGAGCTTTTCCACGAACACCTGCGCAGGACGTCCGCACTCAGCGGATCCTTCGGCCGCCGCACCCTTGCAGGCACGGCAACGACCAGCGGTCTTTGGCTTCTCCGGAAGAGTACGTGAAGGCCACCAGTCGAGGCAAATCGCCTCGGCCCCGCCCTCTCGGGAGGGGCCGAGACCCGGCTCAGGAGCCGCCGAGACCGCCCAGTCCGGCGTCCCGGAGCGTCTTGTCGGCCTCCTTCAGGTCCGCGTCGACGTCCTTCAGCTTCTGGTCCGTCTCCTTCAGGCTCTCGCGGGTCTCCTTCAGGCTCTGGTCCGTCTCCTTCAGGCTGTCCTCCAGGTCGACGACCTGGTCGGCCGGCGGGGCCTGGATCGGGGCGGCCTTGCCGAAGTCCGAGAACTTCGCCGTGGTCTTCGTGGAGCCGGTCCCGTCCGTGCTCACGCTGTCGACGCGGACGGGGTAGCCGTCCTTGTCGATCCACAGGTCCACCTCGAAGGTCTTGACGTGCTTCACGGCCTCGTGGAGGTACTGGCGGTTCTTCTCCTCCATGACCTTGGTGGACTCGTCCGCCTTGAGCAGGTCCTCGTTGGTGAAGGTGCCCTTGTAGTGCTGGGCGTCGATGCCGTCGGTCTTCTCGGCCCCGACGTGGGTCAGCTTCTCCTGGCCCAGCGCCATCGCCAGGTACTCGGCCGGGTCGTCGTTCAGCCGGACCCCCGGCTTGCCGTCCTTGGCCAGGCTCATCTTCATCCAGGTCTTGCCCTTGAGGGGCTTGTCCAGCTGGGTGTAGATGAGGTCCTCGATCATGATCGAGCGGGCGTCGGGCCGCTCGCCCTTCAGGATCACGTCGTGGCTGGACGGGTACCAGCCCTTCGTGCCGGACTGGGCGCTGGTCTTGCCGTCGGCCCCGACGATGGACAGCTCCGCCTTGGCGAACCTGGCGGCCACCGTCTTCAGGTAGGACGCCTTCACCGCCTCCACGGGCGAGTGCGCCTTCGCGTCCGCCCCGTGGCTCCCCTCTGCCTTGCCGCTGCCCGCGTCGGCCTGGTCGCCGCCGCAGGCCGTGAGGCCGCCCACGAGCAGTGCGGTACCCGCGATCGCGATACCGGCTCGGGTCCGGACAGCCTTGTGCATGTGTTTCTCCCCCATGATCGTGCGTCGAATTCAACGCGACCCTACGTGCCTCCTCGGCCGGATCTCGCCCCCATTACGCCCGTATAGGGGGAGATGTGGCCCGGAACACGGAAACGGGCCCCTCGCCGCCCTGTGAGGGGGCGAGGGGCCCGTTCAGCCACTCAGCGAGCCGTCAGGCTCAGACAGCAGCCGGGTCTTCCTCGACGAGGAGGTTCCGGGTGCGGTTCGAGTCCAGCTGGATGCCGGGACCCATCGTGGTGCTCAGGGCGGCCTTCTTGATGTAGCGGCCCTTCGCGGCGGACGGCTTCAGACGAAGGATCTCGTCGAGGGCCGCGCCGTAGTTCTCGACCAGCTGCTCATCGGAGAAGGAGACCTTGCCGATGATGAAGTGCAGGTTCGAGTGCTTGTCGACGCGGAACTCGATCTTGCCACCCTTGATCTCGGTGACAGCCTTCGCGACGTCCATCGTGACGGTGCCGGTCTTCGGGTTCGGCATGAGGCCACGGGGACCGAGCACGCGGCCGAGGCGGCCGACCTTGCCCATGAGGTCCGGGGTGGCCACAACGGCGTCGAACTCGTTCAGGCGGTTGCCCTTGGCGATCTCGTTGATCAGCTCGTCGTCGCCGACAATGTCGGCGCCGGCGGCTTCCGCGGCCGCAGCACGGTCACCGGTCGCGAAGACCAGGACCCGGGCGGTCTTGCCGGTGCCGTGCGGGAGGTTCACGGTGCCACGCACCATCTGGTCGGCCTTGCGCGGGTCGACACCCAGGCGGAAGGCGACCTCGACGGTGCTGTCGAACTTGGTCGCGGAGGTCTCCTTGGCGAGACGGACGGCCTCGAGCGGGGCGTACAGCTTCTCCCGGTCGACCTTGGCGTCCGCAGCGCGGAGAGTCTTGCTGCGCTTCACTTCTGCTCCTGTGTTTTGGCTTCAGGCATGGAGTCGTGGTGCGGACCAGCGCTTGGTCCTACCACTTGGTGGTGCTGGAGGGAGGCTGGATCAGCCTTCGACCGTGACGCCCATCGAGCGAGCGGTACCGGCGATGATCTTCATCGCGGCATCGACGTCGTTGGCGTTCAGGTCGGGCATCTTCAGCTCGGCGATCTCGCGGACCTGGGCGCCGGTGAGCTTGGCGACCTTGGTCTTGTGCGGCTCGCCGGAGCCCTTCTCGATGCCCGCGGCCTTCAGGATGAGGCGCGCGGCCGGCGGAGTCTTGGTGATGAAGGTGAAGGAGCGGTCGTCGTAGACCGTGATCTCCACCGGCACGACCATGCCACGCTGCGACTCGGTCGCGGCGTTGTAGGCCTTGCAGAACTCCATGATGTTGACGCCGTGCTGACCGAGCGCGGGGCCGACCGGCGGAGCCGGGTTGGCCGCACCGGCCTTGATCTGGAGCTTGATGAGCCCCGTGATCTTCTTCTTCTTGGGAGGCATTGCTCTCTCCGGGTCCTAGTGAGAGTTTTTCGCCGCCAACCGGTCATCCGGATGGAGGCATACCGCACCACGATAACGGGTATCGGTGCGGGGCTAAAAACCGAGCAGGTCAGACCGCCCTTTACGGGGCGATCTGACCTGTCCGGAAGCGTTGTCTCAGAAGATCAGTTCTTCTGGATCTGGTCGAAGCTGAGCTCGACCGGGGTCTCGCGACCGAAGATCTCGACGAGGCCCTTGACCTTCTTCGAGTCGGGGTTGATCTCGTTGATCGTCGCCTGCAGCGTCGCGAACGGGCCGTCGGTGACGGTGACCGAGTCGCCGACCTCGAAGTCCAGGACCTCGATGGTGCGCTTGACGGAGGGTGCCGGCAGACCGGCGGCCTCCGCGGCGGCCTTGTCGGCCTTCTCCTTGGCCTCCGGCGCGAGCATCTTGACGATCTCGTCCAGGGTCAGCGGGTACGGGTCGTACGCGTTGCCGACGAAGCCGGTGACGCCAGGCGTGTTGCGGACGACGCCCCAGGACTCGTTCGTCAGATCCATGCGGACGAGAACGTAACCGGGCAGCTTGTTCTGCCGGACGTTCTTGCGCTCGCCGTTCTTGATCTGGACGATCTCTTCCTCGGGCACCTCGGCCTGGTAGATGAACTCCTCGACGTTCAGCGAGACGGCGCGCTGCTCCAGGTTGGCCTTCACGCGCTTCTCGTAGCCCGCGTAGGTGTGGATCACGTACCACTCGCCGGGAAGCAGACGGAGCTCGTCGCGCAGGGCCTGGACGGGGTCCACGGGCTCGGCGGGCTCGACCGGAGCGGCCTCTTCGGCCTCCTCGTCGTCAGCCTCGGCCTCGACGTCAGCGTCGGCCTCGACGTCGTCATCAGCCTCGACCTCGTCGGCGGCCTCTTCGAACTCGGCGTCGTCCTCGATCTCGGCGTCGGCCTCGATCTCGTCCTCGACGTGCAGCGCGGCCTCTTCGGCGGCGACACCCGCCTTGGCGTCGGCGTGCTCGGCCTCATCGGGGTCCACAGCGTCTGCCGCCTCGACGATGTCGAGCTCGTCCTCGACGGACTCGACGGAGTCGTGGCTCGCGTTCAGGTTCGGGTCAGACACGGTGGCTGCTTCTTCCTGGATACAAAAGGTGGTGGAACATGCGAAAACGGGCGACACCCATCAAGGCGCCGCCCTCCGCGGGGATCAGCCGAAGACGAACTTGATGGCTTTTTCAAACCCAAAGTCAATCACGGTCACCAGACCGATCATGATGACGACGAAGACAATCACCACGGTGGTGTACGTCGTGAGCTGGTTGCGAGTGGGCCAGACAACCTTGCGGAGTTCCGCGACGATCTGGCGGTAGAAAAGCGCGAGCCGGCCCAGAGGGCCCTTCTTGCCACGCTTGCCGCCCTTGCGGGCCTTCTTCTCGCGCGTCTCGTCCTCGGCGTCAGGCATGTCGATGGAGCCCAGGGCGTCCGTCACGTCTCTCACCTGAATCCGGGTCGTGGCCGTACCGCGCCCGGTTGCGCCGCACGGCGTTGCATCTAAGTACGTACCTGCGCACACACATCCGAGAAGGAGTGTGGAGCAGGGCCGGAGGGACTCGAACCCCCAACCGCTGGTTTTGGAGACCAGTGCTCTACCAATTGAGCTACGACCCTTTGCGTCCCCCAACCTACCGCATCCGGGCGAGTGCACGGAGTGCTCACGCTTTGCAGCGGCTGGCGAGGTCCAACGACAGGTGAGTGTACGTGAACTGGGACCTGACGTCGAACAGCACCCGGCCTGACATGCTCCGGTCGTCGTCCGGTGGGGTGTCGGCGGGTGTCCGTCCCATGTCCCGTGCGGGTCCGGTCCGATGACTGAAACGGTGTGCGGCGCTTCTTTGCCGTCTGGGACGATTGCTCGCATGACCTCTGCAACGCCTTCCTCCGAGCGCCGGGTGTCCGCCCGTATCGGCGCCATTTCCGAGTCCGCCACCCTCGCCGTCGACGCCAAGGCCAAGGCCCTCAAGGCCGCCGGGCGCCCGGTGATCGGCTTCGGTGCCGGCGAGCCCGACTTCCCGACCCCGGACTACATCGTCGAGGCCGCGGTCGAGGCCTGCCGCAACCCGAAGTACCACCGCTACACGCCGGCCGGCGGCCTGCCCGAGCTGAAGGCCGCGATCGCCGCCAAGACGCTCCGCGACTCCGGCTACGAGGTCGACGCGTCGCAGGTACTCGTGACCAACGGCGGCAAGCAGGCGATCTACGAGGCCTTCGCGGCCATCCTGGACCCGGGTGACGAGGTCATCGTCCCGGCTCCGTACTGGACCACCTACCCGGAGTCCATCCGTCTCGCCGGCGGTGTCCCGGTGGAGGTCGTCGCCGACGAGACGACGGGCTACCGCGTCTCCGTCGAGCAGCTCGAATCAGCCCGCACCGAGCGCACCAAGGTCGTCCTCTTCGTCTCCCCGTCCAACCCGACGGGCGCGGTCTACAGCGAGGCCGACGCCGAGGCCATCGGCCGCTGGGCCGCCGACAAGGGCCTGTGGGTCCTGACCGACGAGATCTACGAGCACCTCGTCTACGGCGACGCGAAGTTCGTCTCCCTCCCGGCGATCGTCCCCGAGCTCGCCGACAAGTGCATCGTCGTCAACGGCGTCGCCAAGACGTACGCGATGACCGGCTGGCGCGTGGGCTGGATCATCGGCCCCAAGGACGTGGTCAAGGCCGCGACGAACCTCCAGTCGCACGCCACCTCCAACGTCTCCAACGTGGCCCAGGTCGCGGCGCTGGCCGCCGTCTCCGGCAACCTGGACGCCGTGCACGAGATGCGCACCGCCTTCGACCGCCGCCGCCAGACGATCGTGCGGATGCTGAACGAGATCGAGGGCGTGGTCTGCCCGACCCCCGAGGGCGCGTTCTACGTGTACCCCTCGGTCAAGGCGCTCCTCGGCAAGGAGATCCGCGGCAAGCGCCCGCAGACCTCCGTCGAGCTCGCCGCCCTGATCCTCGACGAGGTCGAGGTAGCGGTCGTCCCCGGCGAGGCCTTCGGCACCCCGGGCTACCTGCGCCTGTCCTACGCCCTGGGCGACGAGGACCTGGTCGAGGGCGTCTCCCGCGTCCAGAAGCTCCTGGCGGAAGCCAAGGCCTAGGCCTAGAGCGGCCCGCAGCCCGAACCCGAGCGGCGTCTCCCCTGTACGGGGCGGCGCCGCTCAGCCACATCCAGCCCCGCCGGCGATTGAGGCGCGGGGTCCGGGGCGGAGCCCCGGTCTTCAAGCCCCGCCGGCGTTTGAGGCGCGGGTGCGTGCAGCGCCCGGCACCCCCACCCCCGACGCCCGCTCTCGCGTTCGGGCAAGCCCCCAAAAGGTAAAACCCCCTCCCGCCAAGCGCAGCGGTACGGCAGGATCAACAAATGGAGCACGCACGCGATCTCACGCTTCTGCCGAAAGCCCACCTCCACCTGCACTTCACCGGGTCGATGCGACCATCGACCCTCCTGGAGCTCGCCGACAAGTACGGCGTGCGGCTCCCGGACGCCCTCACCGCCGGCGAGCCCCCGAAGCTCCGCGCCACCGACGAGCGCGGCTGGTTCCGCTTCCAGCGGCTCTACGACGCCGCCCGCTCCTGCCTCCGCGAGCCCGACGACATCCGCCGCCTGGTCCGCGAGGCCGCGGAGGAGGACGTACGGGACGGAAGCGGCTGGCTGGAGATCCAGGTGGATCCCACCTCCTACGCCCCCCTGCTCGGCGGCATGATCCCGGCCGTCGAGATCATCCTCGACGCCGTCGACGCGGCCTCCCGCGAGACCGGCCTCGGCATGCGGGTCCTCATCGCCGCGAACCGCATGAAGCACCCCCTCGACGCCCGCACCCTCGCCCGCCTCGCCGTCCGCTACGCCGACCGCGGCGTCGTCGGCTTCGGGCTCTCCAACGACGAACGCCGCGGCATGGCCCGCGACTTCGACCGGGCCTTCGCCATCGCCCGCGAGGGCGGCCTCCTCGCCGCCCCGCACGGCGGCGAGCTCACCGGCCCGTCCTCGGTCCGCGACTGCCTCGACGATCTGCACGCGGCCCGCATCGGCCACGGCGTACGGGCCGCCGAGGATCCCCGGCTGCTGAAGCGGCTCGCCGACCGGCAGATCACCTGCGAGGTCTGCCCGGCCTCCAACGTCGCCCTCGGGGTGTACGAGCGGCCGGAGGACGTCCCGCTGCGCACCCTCTTCGAGGCCGGGGTGCCGATGGCGCTGGGCGCGGACGACCCGCTGCTGTTCGGGTCCCGGCTCGCCGCCCAGTACGAGATCGCCCGCCGCCACCACGGTTTCACGGACCACGAGCTCGCCGAGCTGGCCCGTCAGTCCGTCCGCGGTTCGGCCGCGCCCGCCGACGTACAGGAGAAGCTGCTGGCCGGGATCGACCACTGGCTCACCGGGTGAGCCGCAGGTCCCCCTCGTAGCAGTCGGCCCGCACCCGGTGCCCGTCCTGGAAGCCGATCTCCAGGTGGGTGCGGCCCTGCTCGGGCAGCGCGAACTCGGCGACCGAGGCGACGGTCTCGCCCAGGTGGCGCAGGAAGGGGTGGTCGCCGAGGTCCTCGCCGACCTCGATGCGGCCCCACTCCCCCATGTCGTACGGCTCGTGGGGCGAGGCGGACTCGACGATGAGGCACTGGTCGGACCCGGTGGTGATCCGGATCGAGTCGCCGACGCTGTCGATCAGCCAGACGTCGAGGGGCGCCTCGGAGCGTTCCCCGTCGCTGATGTGCCAGGACGCGACGACTCTGCTGAGCGTGCGGCCCACGAGGCGGGTGGGGTCCGTACCGGCCCCGTGCAGGGGACAGAGCATGGGCGGCCGGGGCTCCTCAGATGCTGACGCCGACCGTCACCGGCTCGTTGACCAGGGTGACGCCGAAGGCCGCGTGGACGCCCGCGACGACCTCGCGGGCCAGGGCGAGGAGGTCCTCGGTGGTGGCCTCGCCGCGGTTGGTGAGGGCGAGGGTGTGCTTGGTGGAGATGCGCGCGGGGCCGGTGCCGTAGCCCTTGGTGAAGCCGGCCTTGTCGATCAGCCAGGCCGCGCTGGTCTTCGTACGGCCGTCGCCGGCGGGGTAGGCGGGCGGGGCGGTGTCGGGGCCGAGGCGGTCCTGGGCGCGGGCGAGGAAGGCGGCGTACGCCTCGTCGGTCAGGATCGGGTTGTGGAAGAAGGAGCCGGCCGACCAGGTGTCGTGGTCGGCGGGGTCGAGGACCATGCCCTTCCCGGCGCGCAGGCGCAGCACGGTCTCGCGGGCGGTGGCGGCCGGGACCCGGTCGCCCGCCTCGACGCCGAGGGCGCGGGCGGTCTCGGGGTACTTGATCGGCGCGGAGAGGCCGCCGGCGTCCTCCAGGGCGAAGCGCACGCGCAGGACGACGTAGCGCTCGGGCTGGTCCTTGAAGGTGCTGTTGCGGTACCGGAAGGCGCACTCGGCGGCGCTCAGCGTGACCGTCTCGCCGCTGGTGCGGTCGTAGGCGACGACCTCGGTGATCGTGTCGCAGACCTCCTGGCCGTACGCCCCGACGTTCTGGATGGGCGTGGCACCGGCCGAGCCGGGGATTCCGGCGAGGCACTCGATGCCGGCGAGGCCGGCCTCGACGGTGCGGGCGACGGCGTCGCTCCAGTTCTCGCCGGCCGCGAGCTCCAGGGTGGTGCCGTCCAGGAGGAAGCCGGTGGTGGCGATGCGCAGGGCGGTGCCGTCGAAGCCCTTGTCTCCGATGACGAGGTTGCTGCCGCCGCCGATGACCAGGAGCGGAGTGCCTCCCCCAGACTCCGTCCGGGGGGACCCCCACCCGTCCGCGGCGCGCACGGCGGCGACGACCTCGGCGTCGGTGGTCGCGGTGACCAGGCGGGCAGCGGGGCCACCGAGACGGAAGGTGGTCAGCGGGGCGAGGGGGGCGTCGTGGAGTTCCTGCACGTGGACAAGAGTACGGTCCGTGCCCCTCGCATCCCTGCGGGGCCACGGACCGTGACTCACGAGGCGGCCTTCTGTTCGGCCAGCCGGCGTTCGGCCTCCTCCCAGCCGATGGGCAGCTCGTCGGCGCGGACGGTCCAGAAGGTGAAGGCCGATTCCTTCATGAACGCGGCGGCCGCGCGGGAGCCGGACCGGTGCGGCTCGCTCCGCGCGAACCGGTAGAGCGCGTCCCGGTCCTCCCAGGCGGAGAGGGTCAGGAAGGTCCGCCGGAAGACCCGGGCCCGCAGGGCGACCCCGTGGGCGCCGGGAGCCTTGCGGATCTGGAGGATGATGCCGGGTGCCTTGAGGAAGAACCTGAAGGCACCGACAAGGCCGGCGGTCTCGAAGCGGGAGGCCATGACGTAGACCTCGGCGTCGGGGGCCGCCTGGGTCGGGGTGGACCAGGGGATGTCGGGCATGGCGGGCTCTCCTTCACGATGAGTCGTACGGATCTTCGTGCGCGGGCGGCGCTGCGGTTCTCCCGGCCACCCCCGGCGCGGGCCCCGGCCGGCGAGCGGGGTCGGGGCCCGGTCAGCGGGCGGCGGGCACCTTCGCGGCCTCGTCGACGGCGGCGGGGACCGGGGCGGGCTTCGGCCGGCCCGGCAGGAGCAGGGCGAAGGCGGCGGCCAGGGCGACCGCACCGGCGCCGATCCACAGGGCGGGGACGGTGCCGTCGGTGAAGGCCTGCGGGGATTCGTAGCCGCCCTGGGCGGAGAAGACCGAGGCCAGGACGGCGACACCGAGGGCTCCGCCGACCTCGCGCAGGGCGCTGTTGGTGCCGGAGGCCCTGCCCTGGTCGGCGGGGGCCACGGTGGACATCAGGACGTTGGCGGAGGGGGCGAAGTAGAGGGCCATGCCGATCCCGCTGAGGATCAGCGGCGGCAGCTGGGCGGCGTACGAGACGTCCGTGCTCAGGACCGCCGCGAACCAGCCGAGGCCGAGGGCCTGGAAGGCGAGGCCGGCGGCGACGACGGGGCGGCCGCCGATGCGGTCGGAGAGGATGCCGGCCAGCGGGGCGACGATCATCGGCATGCCGGTCCAGGGGAGCATGCGCAGGCCGGCCTCGGTGGGCGAGTAGCCGGCGACGCCCTGGAGGAACTGGCTGAGCAGGAAGATCGAGCCGAACATGCCCAGGAACATCAGCAGGCTGGCGACGTTGATTCCGAGGAAGCCGCGGTTCTGGAAGAGCCGCATGGGGAGCATGGGGTTGGCGCTGTTGAAGCCGTGGTGGATGAAGCCGCCGACGAGCGCGGCGCCGACGATCAGGCCGGTGAGGACGGGGGCGCTGGTCCAGCCCTCGGAGTTGGCGTTGACCAGGGCGTAGACGATGCCGAAGAGGCCGCCGCTGATGAGCAGGGTGCCGGGGATGTCGAGCCGGGCGCCGGGGGCGGTGGACTCGGCGAGCCGCAGGCGGGCGAGCGGTATCAGCGCCAGCCCGATCGGGACGTTCAGCCAGAAGATCCACTGCCAGGAGATGTGCTCGGTGAGGCTGCCGCCGATCAGGGGCCCGCTGGCGACGGCGAGGCCGGTGACGGCTCCGTAGATGCCGAGGGCCATGCCGCGCCGGGCGGCTGGGACGGCGGCGGTGAGCAGGGTGAGGGTGAGCGGCATCATGACCGCGGCGCCGACGCCCTGGACGGCGCGGGCGGCGATGAGCGCGTCGATGCCGGGCGAGAGCGCGGCCGCGGCGGAGGCGCCGGTGAACACCGCGAGCCCGGCGATGAACAGCCGCCGGCGCCCGAACCGGTCCCCCAGCGCCGCGCCGAACATCAGGAGGACGGCGAAGGTGAGCGTGTACGCGTTCACCGTCCACTCCAGGTCCTCCAGCCGGCCGCCGAGGTCCTCGCGGATGGCGGGGAGGGCGGTGGTGACGACCAGGTTGTCGAGTGCGGCCATGAAGCTGGCCACGCCGGTGAGGATGAGGGCCCAGACGGCGGGCGCCCGGAGCTTGGTGTCCTGCGTGTTCACGATTCCCCCTGCAGCTTGTTAGTTATTGCTGACTAACTTCAGTGGCCATGAAAATGCGCGCGAGCGGATCTCGCGCGCCCTCACTCCTCCGGGCGCCCCTCGGCGCGGGCCGACGGGTTGAGCCCCGCCCAGACCCGGTGCTCGGGCGGGAACCCCATGGCGGCGAGGGTGTTGATCAACATCCCGTACGCCATGAAGGTCGTGGTCTCACCGACGTCCCCGGCGAAGGGCACGTGGACCGTGTCCCAGAGCTCCATCCACCCCTTGCGCACGACCTCGCCGAGCTCGTGGTCCCCGGCCGCCTCGGCGGCGGCGACGGTGACGTACATCTGGAGCTGCATCTGGAGCTTGTCGGGATCCTCGGCGATCAGCCGGGCGTAGGCGTTCGCCATGGCATGGGTGGCCTCCTCGCCGTGCAGCCCTTCGGCCGCCTCGGCGAAGACCGCCCGCGTATCCCTCAGGCAGCGCTCGGCCGCGGCGAGGAAGATGGCGGGCTTGTTCGGGAAGAGCCGGAAGAGATACGGCTGCGAGACGCCCACCCGCTTGGCGATCGCCTCGGTGGAGGTCCCGTAGTACCCCCCACGCGCGAACTCGTGCATCGCCGCACGAATCACGCTCTCCCGCCGCTCATCTGCACTCATCCTTGCCATGCCCCAAAGTTAGTGCTCAATCACTAACCAAGTCAAGAGCCCCGCGCGGGGTCTCCGGAAGGGGCGCGCACGGCACGCACTCAGCGAGCCCGCCGCCCCAGCAGCCGACTCTGCTCCTGCTTCAGCCCGGCGAACCCGCGCCGCGCGTACGCGGCTATCTCCTCACTGGGGAAGGCCACGATGGAGAGGTGCTCCTCGTAGCTCCCCTGGTCCCAACGGGCCGCCGTGATCTCGTACCCGGACACGTGAGCGCACAGCTGAAGCAGGATGGGCGGCATCTCCGACTCGCTCAGGAGGTCTGCGCGCCTGATGACGAGGTCACGCATGGCCCGGATGTTCGGGAGGAACACGGTCCTCACCCACAAACGCCACTCGGCGAGCTCCTCCTCGGACGGCGGCCTCTCGTGCGCGAAGGGCGACTTGCCGTCAGGACGGGCATTGCGCTCCATGAACGCGTCGAAGATGCGGCTGTTCGCCTCGGTGAGCGCGAAGAGCGGCCCGTAGAAGTCACTCAGTTGGCGGTTCAAACGGGCCAGCCGCTCCTGGCGCTGCGCCAGCCGCAGGCCGTTGAAGTAGGTGGCTGCGTATCCGACGAACGCCAGGGCGATGGTCACAACTACGGTGGTCATGAAGGCCGATGCTAGCCACGCCCCTTGCCCGGCAGCTCAGGACGGCCGGCAGACGCCAGGCCGTGCGCAGCGCGTAGCGATCGGCGGCGGCTTATGCCCAGCCCAAGACGCCCGGCAGCCGCTGAGACGAGGGGAAGCGCGTAGCGATCGGCGGCGGCTTATGCCCAGCCCAAGACGCCCGGCAGCCGCTTGGAGGTGGGGACCGCGTAGCGATGTGATGCGCACCCGGAACCCCGCCCGGAGGCCACCGACGCGCCCGCCCCTGCTCCGATCGCCCGGCCCGTCCCTTTGGGGGTTTCTCGGCTGTCTTCGGTTTTCCGTGGCGGGCCGGTCGGTCAAGGGTGGCCGCAGGCCATCGCGTAGCGACGCGACGAAGGAGCGCCCTTGAGGGACCGGCCCGCCACGGAAGGACGATGAGACCGACGGGAAACCCCAGGCTCCGCCCCAGGCCCGCACCCCAGGCCCCGACCCGCCCAGCCCCCACCCCAGGCCCCCACCTCAGGCCAGTTCGACCACCGCGCGGGACATGCCCAGGACCTTCTGACCCTCGCTCATGGCCGTCAGGTCGACGCGGACGCGGTTGTCGTCCAGCTTCGCCGCGACCTTGGCGGTGACCTCGATCAGGCCGCCCTTGTCGTCGTTCGGGACCACGACGGGCTTGGTGAAGCGCACGCCGTACTCGACGACCGCGCCCGGGTCACCCACCCAGTCGGTGACCACGCGGATCGCCTCGGCCATGGTGAACATGCCGTGCGCGATCACGTCCGGCAGTCCGACCTCCTTGGCGAACTTCTCGTTCCAGTGGATCGGGTTGAAGTCGCCCGAGGCACCGGCGTACTGGACGAGCGTGGCGCGCGTCACGGGGAAGGACGCCGCCGGCAGCTCGGTGCCGACCTCGACGTCGGCGTACTGGATCTGCGCTGCCATGTCAGGCCTCCTCGGGGGCGCGGGAGACGAGCTTCGTCCACGCCGTCACCACGTGCTCGCCGGTCTCGTCGTGGACCTCACCGCGGATGTCGATGATGTCGTTGCCCGCCATCGACCTCACGGCCTCGATGGTGGAGGTGACGGAGAGCCGGTCACCCGCGCGCACCGGGCGGGAGTACGCGAACTTCTGGTCGCCGTGCACGACGCGGCTGTAGTCCAGCCCCAGCTGCGGGTCCTCGACGACCTGGCCGGCCGCCTTGAATGTGATGGCAAACACAAAGGTCGGCGGTGCGATCACATCGGAGTAGCCGTAGGACTTGGCAGCTTCGGGGTCGGTGTAGACGGGATTGGCGTCACCCACCGCAACCGCGAATTCGCGGATCTTCTCCCGGCCGACCTCGTACGGATCGGTGGGCGGGTAGCTCCGCCCCACGAAGGACTGGTCGAGAGCCATGCTCACTACCTCCTGTTGAAGGGACACGAAAGGCACAAGAACAAGAACAAAAACACGAACGCGAACGCGAAGAAAGACAAGACAGAGCTGAGCGGGCACGGAAACGACACAAGGCCGCCCCCCAATGAAGGGGACGACCTCGTGACGGTGCCTGTTATTTGAGACTTCGCTGGGGTCAGCGGGTCTCGCGGTGCGCGGTGTGCGAGTTGCAGCGCGGGCAGTGCTTCTTCATCTCAAGTCGGTCCGGGTTGTTACGCCGGTTCTTCTTGGTGATGTAGTTCCGCTCCTTGCACTCCACGCAGGCCAGCGTGATCTTCGGGCGGACGTCGGTGGCAGCCACGTGAGTGCTCCTTGACGGAAATTGGGACGGATGAACGCATACAAGAGTAGCCGACCGGGAGACCGACCCCGCAATCGGCTACTGTGTGTAGCGGCGACCGGACTTGAACCGGTGACACAGCGATTATGAGCCGCTTGCTCTACCGACTGAGCTACGCCGCTTTGATGTGATCAGCTCCCCACCCGAGGGCGGGGAACCTCTCTCACCAGAGCCCCAATGCGGAATCGAACCGCAGACCTTCTCCTTACCATGGAGACGCTCTACCGACTGAGCTATTGGGGCGAGCGATGAAGACATTACACGGTTGCCCGCCGATCGCCCAAATCCTTTGCGGGGACCGGGCTCCGAGGGGGTCGCGCGGCCGTTCTCGATCAACCCACCGACCCCTCCCACCTCACTTTTCAGCCGGAATGTGTGCGGGCTCACACCCACACGAGCTCCGAACGGGCCCAGTCCAGCCGGCGGGGCGGGCACGGGCACCGCACGGGACGGGCACGGAACGGGACTGGACGGCACAGCCACAGCCACAGCCACCACACGGGACGGGCACAGCCCCAGCCACCACACCAGCAGGCACCACACCAGTACGACTATTGCGCTCTTCCATGAAGCAGGCTGCGCCGCGCCCTAGGCTCTGAGCACGCTGCGTGATCTTGGGCCGTGGGCCGCGGCCAGGGCCCAGGAACCGCCCGAGCCACCGCAGGAGCGCGATGTCCGACAGCCAGCCGCAGCAGCCGTTCCAAGCCCCTCGCCCTGGCAACGGCAACGCCGACGGCAACGCGGCCGCAGCCGAGGCCACAACCCTGCTGCTCGCCGGAGCCCGCCTCACCGACGGCCGGACCGTCGACGTCCGCCTCAGCGGCGGCCGGATCCAGGCCGTCGGCACCGCGGGCAGCCTCCCCGCCCCCGCGCTCTCCCGGGTCGACCTGAACGGGTACCTGCTGCTCCCCGCCCCCGCCGAGCCCCACGCCCACGGGGACACCGCGCTGACCGCCGACGGCGAGGGGCCCGTCTCGTACACGCCCGACGAGGTCCAGCGCCGGGCCACCGAAGCCGCCCTGCTCCAACTCGGCCACGGCGCCACCGCCGTGCGCTCCCACGTCCGCATCGGCGACGTGCACGGCCTCGGCCCCATGGAGGCCGTCCTCCAGGCCCGCCGCTCCCTGCGCGGGCTCACCGACCTCACCGCCGTGGCCGTGCCCAGGCTGCTGACCGGGGTGGCCGGCGCGGACGGGCTCGCCATACTGCGGGACGCGGTCAAGATGGGCGCCTCCGTGATCGGCGGCTGCCCGGACCTGGACCCGGACCCGACGGGCTTCCTCGAAGCCGTCCTGGAACTCGCCGCCGAGCACGGCTGCCCCGTCGACCTGCACACGGACGGTGACGATCCCGGCCGCCTCTCCCGGCTCGCCGCGATGGCGGGCGGGCTGCGCCCCGGGGTAACCATCGGGCCGTGCGGCGGTCTGTCCCGGCTCCCGCTGGACGCGGCGGCCCGCGCCGCCGACCAGCTGGCGGCGGCCGGCGTACGGGTGACCTGCCTGCCCCAGGGCGACTGCGCGGCCCTGGAGCGCCGCGGCCTGCGCACCGCCCCCGTACGGCTCCTGCGCACGGCCGGGGTGCGGGTCGCCGCCGGCAGCGGAGCCCTGCGGGACGCCGGGAACCCGGTCGGCCGCGGCGACCCGCTGGAGGCCGCGTACCTGCTGGCCTCCCAGGGCGGGTTGCGGCCCATGGAGGCCTACGACGCGATCAGTGCGGCCGCCCGCGAGGCGATGGGCCTGCCGGAGGTGCGGGTCGAGGCCGGCTTCCCGGCGGAGCTGCTCGCCGTGCGCGGGGACCGGATCGCGGGCGTGCTGTCCCTCGCCTACAGCCGGATCGTGATCCACCGCGGGCGGGTGGTAGCCCGTACGAGTGCCGTACGCGAGTACTGCGACTCCGCCGTCGCCGTGGCCCTGGACCTGCCCCGGCAGGGCCGTACGGAGCCCGGTCCCTGAACTTCGCCGTGCGTTCGCGGGCGTGGGCGCCCGGCTCGTCGTACGGTCGGGGCATGCGCATCGTCATCGCGGGTGGACACGGTCAGATCGCGCTGCGGCTGGAGCGCCTGCTCGCCGCGCGCGGGTACGAGGTCGCGGGCATCATCCGCGATCCGGCACAGGGCGACGACCTCAGGGAGGCGGGCGCCGAGCCGGTGCTCTGCGACCTGGAGTCGGCCTCGGTGGAGCACGTGGCGGGGATCCTGCAGGGCGCGGACGTTGCGGTGTTCGCCGCCGGTGCGGGGCCCGGCAGCGGCATCGGGCGCAAGGACACCGTGGACCGGGGCGCGGCGGTGCTGTTCTCCGACGCCGCCGAACGGGCCCGTGTGCGCCGCTTCCTGATGGTGTCTTCGATGGGCGCGGACACGTACCACGGGGGTGACGAGGTCTTCGACGCCTACCTCCGGGCCAAGGGCGAGGCCGACGACCACGTACGGACCCGGCTGGGCCTGGAGTGGACGATCCTGCGCCCCGGCTCGCTGATCGACGACGCCGGGACGGGGCTGGTCCGGCTGGAGGCGGAGACGGGCCGTGGGGCCGTCCCGCGCGACGACGTGGCGGCGGTCCTGGCCGAGCTGGTCGAGACCCCGGCGACGGCGGGCCTGACGCTGGAGCTGGTCTCGGGTTCGGTCCCGGTCCAGGTGGCCGTCAAGGACGTGGCAGGCAACTGACGGCGGCTCCGGCCGGCCGCTCCGGACGGCCACCGGACGGGACGGTGACGGCCACCTGGACGGCGCGGCAGGCCGTGCTCAGGCGACGACTCAGAACCCGGCGTTGACCTTGTCGTCGGACCGCCCCACCGAGTCCTGCTGGTACCGGTCCTCGTAGGCCTGCCGGATCCGCTCGATGCGCGTGCTGCGCTCGTCGGCTTCCTTCTCGGGGTACAGCAGGACCACTTCGTACGAGGTCTCGCGGACGACCTTGCCGTCCTTGCCGCGCCACTGGCCGTACCCGTCGTGGAGGGTCAGGCCCTCGGGGAAGGCGGGGGTGATCTCCCGGTCCAGGAACCGCATGAACTCCCGCTCCTCGATGGGCCCGCGGCCGTCGGGGCGTTCGGTGCCGAAGTACAGCCGGGTCTCCTGGTACGGCTCCCCCACGTCCGTGTGCAGAGCCGCTCCCATCAGAGCCGGAATCCCCGCGCCGAGCAGGGCGACGAGCACCCCGCCGCCGACCTTCCCCCGTGTGTCAGATGTCCATTTCACCCCCGGTGAACGAACAGGAGCCCGCGACGATGCGGGGATGGTACGGGCGGTGATGCGGGCGACGGCGAGAAGCCCGCCCGGCCCTGGTCGTCGGGCGCGGGACGGGCTTCTGGCCGGTGGGGCGATGAGCGAGTGGGCTACTTGAAGCTACCTGGAGCTACTTGGAGCCATCGAGGGCTACCAGTAGATGACCGCGTACCCGTCGCCGCCGTCCTTGCCGCGCGAGCCGGAGTGGCCGATGGCGCGGGTGGCGCCGCCGCCTCGGCCGCCGTCGCCGCCGACCGCCGCGCCTGCCGGGAGCTCGACGATGCCGTCGGCGGTGCCGCCGCCGGTGCCGTCGCTGCTGCCCGGGTCGCCGGACACGTTGACGCCGCCCGCGGAGCACCAACCGCTGCCGCCCTGGCCCGGCGTGCCGGGGTCGCCGGGACCGCGGTCCGCGGCGCCGCCGCCTCCGCCCCCGGTGCCGCCGGTGGCGGTGAGGAGCGCGGTGGCGGTGGAGGCCACGGTCAGGGAGGTGGTGGTGCCCGCGCCGCCCGCGGTGCCGTTCACGCCCGGTGCGCCGCCGAGGCCGTTGGCGCCGCCGGTGCCGATGTCCACCCCGTAGTTCGTTCCGGGAGTGACCGGGATGACGCACCAGGTGAAGCCGCCGCCACCACCGCCACCACCGGTGCCGCCGGTGTTGTTGCGCGGGGCTTCGGCCGCGGCGCCGTCGCCGTCCACGGCCGGGCCGCCGCCGGGGTTACCGCCGTTGGGGTTGTTGCCGTTCGGGTTGTTGCCGTTCGGGTTGTTGCCGTTGGGGTTGTTGCCGTTGTTGCGGGCGGAGCCGCCACCGCCACCGCCGCCACCGCCGGCGCCCCACGCCTGGACGAACACCGAGGTGACGCCCGGCGGGGCCGTGAAGGTGTTGTCGGAGGTGAACTGCTGCAGACCGTGGAGGACCTCGGGGAGCTTCTTGAGGTCTTCGTGGCCGTGCTTCTTGGTCTCGGCCACCTTGCCATTGTGCTGGTCCGCCGGCTTGGGCTCGTCCGCGGACGCGGCCGGTGCCACCGCGATCAGCTGGCCGGTCAAGGCCGCCGCTGCGGCGATGGAGGCGAGCAGAACCCGGGAACGCCCCCGGGGCCGTTGAATCGTCGCCGTCTGATGCTTCAGGTTCATGGCTTCCTTACCCGCCGACGCCGAGGGCTGCCGCGGGAGTGCGATGGGAGGGTGCGTGGGCCATGGGTGTCGCCCTGTGGCCCTGTGAGTTCTTCACGCGCCGCCCATCCGACCCGTCGCCGACGCTGCCGTGGCGCTGGCAGGGCCGAGGCTGTGACCCAGGCAGGTGAGTAGTTCATCTGACCGGAGCAATTCGAGGGTGGGAATCGTTTCCACCGCTTCCGGTGCCGACAGGGATGACGTGTACGCCGGCGTCCGTGTCGGCTTCTTCGGCATCCCGCCCGCGGAATCGACGCGGGCGGGGCTTTGCTGCGCGGAGCCGGGGGCGAACGGGCGACCGCCATTCGAATGCAATCTCAGAGCGTCCGCACCCGGGTGCGGGAGATGACCCGGCGCGAGCGATACCACTCGTACCGTCTTGCCGGGCTCCATGATCAGGTTCCTCCTCCTCTCCACGTGCAGGGAGAGGAGCGGGAAGGCTGCCCGGCTTGTAACCGAGAGGAAGGGCATCGATGAAGAATCGTCTCGTACTCGCTGGATGTGCCGTGGTGGCGAGCGTGGGCATGTGCATGGCGGCCTCGCCGGCCATGGCGCAGGCGCCGACCAAGGTGACCATCGCCTGTGGCGATGTAGCCGCACTCATCACCGCCGTGGAGCAGGCGAATACGAACGGCGGCACGATCAACCTGGCCAAGGATTGTGCCTACCGCTTCGACATCGACTACGGCTCCAGTTCGGGCAATGCCCTGCCGGCCATCACCGGGAACGTGGCGATCGTCGGCCACAACTCGACCCTGATCCGCTCCGTGAGCGGCGGCAGCCCGCTCTTCCGCCTGCTCTCGGTGGACGAGGGAGGCACCCTCACCCTCAAGGGCATCACCGTGACCGGTGGCCGCACCGACGGGAACGGCGCCGGCATCGCCAACGCGGGCACCCTGCGCCTGGAGGACAGCAAGGTCGCCGGCAACCAGACGGGCGGGGTCGGCGGAGGCATCTCCAACGAGGGCGGGGACGTCACCCTCGTCGACACCGAGATCCTGACCAATGTGGCCACGTCCGCCACGGACGACGCCGGTGACGGCGGCGGCCTCAGCAACAGCGCGACGGGCACCCTCAAGCTCCACAAGAGCACCGTCGCGGGCAACTCCGCCGACGAGGACGGCGGCGGCATCCAGAACGAGGGCACGCTGACCGTCGAGCACGGCCTCCTCACGAACAACGAGGCTCGCGACGGCAACGGCGGCGCCGTCAACAACCTGGGCTCCGCGAAGATCAAGCACACCAAGATCATCGAGAACTGGGCCGGCCTCAACGGCGGGGGCATCAACAACGCCGCGGGCGGGACCCTGGAGATCCAGCAGTCCACCCTCGCCAACAACAAGGCGGGCAACGACGGCGGCGCCGTCAACAACGCGGGCACCGCGACGCTGAAGAAGACGAAGGTCGAGTCGAACTCGGCCGGGCACGACGGCGGCGGCATCAACAACGCGGAGGAGGCGGGCGGCGTCGCCACCCAGCTGACCCTGGAGCACTCGACGGTGGCGGAGAACCGCGCCGCCGGCGTGGGCGGCGGCATCAACAACCAGGCCGGCGCGGTGGTGACCCTCAAGGAGAGCAAGATCATCAAGAACCTGCCCGCGAACTGCGCCGGCACGGTCGCAGGCTGCTCCTGAACCCCAGCACGGCGCTGAGGCCGACCCGGCCGTAGCCCCGTGGTCCCGACGTTAACGAGGAAGCCCCTCTGGTCTGCGTTTCCGCAGATCAGAGGGGCTTCTTTCGCGTGGCGGCGCCAGGGTTCGAACCTGGGTAGGCTGAGCCGGCAGATTTACAGACTTCCGCTTTGGCGCCGCTCGGACCTCCTCTGACCTGCGGCGGAAGTAACCATCTGACTCGGCGATAGCCCTGCCGTCCGCACCTCGTCCTGATCTTGCACGAGGCGCAACCCCTACCGCTGTCGGAGCTTCTTGAGCTTCTCTTCAGCAGCCTTCTTACGACGCCTCTCCGCCTCACGGGCAGACCACTTGCCCTGGTGCTGCCAACAACGGGACGTGCGACCCATCACGTCCCGGATGCATGGTCGGTTCTTCTCTGTGAGCCACCCGCATTTGGGGCCGGCCATCGCGTCACCGCCGATCATGTGTGCTAGTCATGTGGACCTCGGCATAGTCCCGCTCTGCCCGGCTACGCGGGAGGCGCAGACGAGGCGGACAGAGGCACACCCCAGGGGTGAGGTACTTCGCAGACTTCTGACCGATCTACACGGGCCGAACCATCTCGATGGATTCCTGACAAAACCGGGTGCGGCTGGACACCTGGGTGCAGCGGCGAAAGCGACGGCAGTTGGCCGTTGAGGCCACCCCACGACGGCCCAGGCGGCCCAGGGCTCCTCCCGCGAGTCGTCGGTTTCCTCCGCTCGATCAGGCAGCCCAGAGCCAGCACTGCCCCGGGGGCCGTCTGGGCTAGTGATCAGGTAAGGCCGACACAATCGCCGCTAAGGCGGCAACAACTCCAGCCGCCGCGGTAGCGACAGAGACTTTCAGAGCAGCGGTAAGACGCGTCCACCAAAATCCACGCCGCACCTCGTCCACCACATCCAAAACAGCCCGATCCATCCAATTCTGCACCAGCGAATTGCAAACAACAGAAATCGCCACCACGCTAGCAATGACAGCCAGAGGCATATCCAGTAGCTTTATTTCACTACGCGGAGTTCGGGCAATCTGAATCCAGTAGCCGAAAAGAAAGATAGCTACAACCGCCCCCTTCGCGATAGCACCCTTCATTCCGCTAGGTCGCGAATCCTCAGAACCGCCTAGGTCGCCGAGTATCTCTCTCAGCCTTGCCGCCTGCCCGTACACCCACGTCGCGTCACCCCCGGAGAGTTCGACACTCACCCGATCCTCCTCGATGAGAACCGCCACCTGGCGCCTCAGGGAGTCATCTGAAGCCTCCAGCCGGAGATTGCCCCAAGCTGTCGAGATTGGCGCAGGGTTCGCGATTTGAATGGCATCAACCAAATCGGCCAGCGTTTGTTGGCGGTATCGAGTGCTGGCCATCTGCGTCGAAAATTCAACCGATGCGGCAGGAATACTCTCGGAAGCTACGCCAAAGATTCTGTCCAGGTCACTTCGACCGATCCTGCATCGGTAGAAGAGGAGTCGCATCTCGGTTTGCTGGGATGGCAGGGTCATGCACACCATTATGTAGACGACTCGCCTCGCGGGAGGGGCTATTGCGCAAAAAGGCGGACTCGGTGCAGGCAACGGACAAGACTCTGACAATGTCACGGTCTAGGAGTTGAGCAAGCCACTGACTACCCAGCCCAGACCGGGCTCCTCCCGCGCGTATCGTGACGGTTCGCGATGGCGCTGTAGGCCGCTCAGGCACCCTCCCAACCGCTACATCCCCCAGCGCCCTTCGCCTACTTACCCCCAGGCCGGTACATGCGAAGCTGGACCGCGCAGGCGCTACAAGCCAAGCGCCCACGCACGGCGGAAGAAGGAGGAACGTGTGACGAACCCCAGCCCGCGCGGGACGTACTTGACGATCTCGGAGGCTCTGCGGGCAAGGATCGCCGAGGGCGCCTACCCCGATGGTCTTCCGTCCGAAGCGGAGATCGGTCGGGAGTTTGGCGTGGCCCGCACTACCGTCCGCCGCGCTCTTCGCGCGCTGGAGGAGACCGGCGACGTGACCACCGTCGCCGGAGTCGGCCGCCAGGTCGGCAGCGGGGCACAGGTGGCGCCGTACCGACGGATCATGGCGGACCTGCTGGACCGCATTCGGACGGGCGAGCTGCCCCCCGGCGCTCAGCTCCCCAGCGAGGCAGAACTCTCCGAGACCTACGGGGTCGCGCGAGGAACCGTCCGTCGTGCCGTGCAGGAACTCGAAGGCGCAGGGCACATCCATGCTCAGCACGGAGTCGGGCGATTCGTAGGCCCGGCCTCCTGATTCCGACAGCTTTGGGGGAAATCACATGCAGTTGGCCAAGTGGGCTCATGACCTTGCAGAGTCCCTGCTTGCCGAAAGCCTGCCGGACCGGTGGGCTCATTCCCAACGCGTCTACTCCCAGGCCCTGACACTCGCCCCAGCGCTCGGAGAGGACGCGGAACTACTCGCTGCTGCGGCCATCGCGCATGACGTCGGGTACGCGCGGGCGGCCGTGGACACGGGGCAGCACATGATCGACGGAGCACGGTATCTGCGCGACGTGGTGGGCGCCGACCCCCGGCTGTGCAGTGTCGTGGCCTTCCACACGTCATCCCCCTGGGAAGCCTCAGAGCTGGGGCTGAGCGAGATGCTGGCGGATTTCGGCCCCCCAGAAGCCGAGCTCGTAGACGCGATCACCTACTGCGACCTGACCAGCAGCCCCGTGGGCGCGCTCGTTGACCCAGCAGAGCGGTTGACCGAAGTGCTCGACCGATACGGCCCGGAACACGTCGTGTTCCGGGCCGTATCCGCGGCTCGACCAGAGCTTCTGGCCCGGGTCTCCCGGGTGCGTCAGCGCAGCTTTGAGGCAGAGGGGTCCAAGCTCAGCTGATTCGGGGAACCGGCGAGTCAAGGAAGCCTTCCGTCAGCCGCCGACGGGTGGTGGGCGACACGTCGAGGGATTCGATCTCCGTCTGGGGAATCCACCGCACCTCCAGGGATTCCGAACTCACCTTGATCTCGCCGCTGACTGGCCGGGCTCGGAAGCAGAGCGAAAACTCCTGCCGCACCTCGCCATCCGCGAACGCGATGACATGTCCAGGGTCAGTGAAGATGCCCACCAGGCCGACGACCTCAACGAGGATTCCGGTCTCCTCCAGGACCTCACGGACCACCGTTCCCGCGATGTTCTCCCCGATGTCCTGGACGCCCCCCGGCATGCCCCAACGGCCGTTGTCCGATCGCCGCTCCATCAACACATCGCCCTCTTCGTTGACGACGAACGCCGTTACGGCGGGGACGATCCTGTTGGCCTTCGGCGCATTGGAGTCGTCGAAATAGTCAGTGCGGCGGCTCATGCTCATCCTTCAATGGGGACTGCTTCGGACCAGACCTTTTCAAAGCTCTGCTGATACGTGGAGACCAGCTCAGCACCTGCGACCTTGCGCAGGTGAAGGACCGGGGTCAGGGGTGCGCTCACCCCGTAAACCTGCGTGTTCACCAGCCACTCGTCGTCCGCCCGATAGAGCGAGTTGTGCAGAGTCGACCGATGCATCCGGAACTCGATCCCGGGTACCGAGTAGAGGGGACGGTAGAGCTTCATCACCTCGCGAACCTTGTAGGCAACGCCCTCGCCGATTTCCTCTTCGTCCCCTCGGCGCCGGATCTCCTGGCTCTCCGGGTCACCAAGCAGGATGCGGGCCCGAACACCGCCGGCCGCTTTCAGTCTGAGCAGCTGCGGCCAGCGCGGATTCTCGGCGAGGAAGACACCCGCGTGCACCAGCAGGCCGATCTCCCGTTCCGCCCGCCCGAACAGCTGGAGCCATAGCTCAGCCGGCACGTAGGAACGGTGCGGGTAGACCTTCAAAACCTCAGCATCAGCAGCGTCCTTACGCTGCCCCTCCGGCAGGCCGTCCGGCCATAGATAGCCCTCGTCCTCCCGCAGGAAGGCCGAGATGGCGAGCCGGTGCCGCCGGTACGGCGCCCGACCCTTGGTGATCCAGCGCTCGACCGTCTTGGGGTCGACCCCAAGGTGCTCCGCCAAGGCATCCACGGCGACGCCTCGCGTCAGCATCGCGGACCTTAACCGCTCGTTCGCCATCCCACCCCCAGGGACGTCCAGGGACGTAGTCGCCCCTCAGAACGCTATCGAGGACGTCCCAAGTCGTCCAGGGACGCGGTGACTTCGTCCTGCCCTCCAGCGGCACTCTGATGTCACACCACAGGACGGACCGGCTGAGGCGAAGAGCTTGACAGCCTCACTCGGAACCGCCAATGTGAGATACATGCTCAAGCATGTATCTCATGCGGTGAGCGCAGCTACTTAGCGCTGACCTGCATGGATATCTGTCCCGAGCTACGCACGCAGCACCTACATGGCGTTCGACGTGTCCCGTTCATACGGGAGCCCTTCGGGGCTACCGCGCCCGTCGGAGAGCCACCGGCATTTCCTTGAGAACTCAACAGTGCGAGGTAGCCGCCTCCTACTCAAAAGGCGGCCAGCGCGGCCACGGTTCGCGCACTCGACCATCCGCAGCATCGCGTTGCGGCCGGTTGCCTCCTCCGCCCGTCCACAGTCTCTGCGGTGTACGGGTGGGGTCGCAGGGAGCCGAGTAAATCCGCTCCACCCCCAACGCAGTGCAGCCCTCGGCGTTCCCGCGCCGAGGGCTGCTGAGTCCCGTTCCTCTCTCGAAGGAGCAAGACCCATGAAGTCCATCGCTGCACTTCACGACGTTGTTACCCCGTGGTCGGACGGCTTGGAGCCGTCTGCTGCGGAGCTGGACGCGATCGAGTGGGAGATGCCGCTGATCATGGCGGACGTCGACCTGCTCGACGCGGAGATCGCGGTTCTGGACCGGGCGCCGTCGGAGCTGGACGAGCGGCGGATCCGCCGGGCCCGCCGCAGGCAGCTGGCCGTCCGTCGGCTGCTGCTGAACCAGGCCGCCGCGGCGGCCGCCGCGAGCATGCCGGGCGGTGCCGCATGACCACACCGATCCCCCTCTCCGCCCTGGGCGCTCCGCTGATGGCGCTGCGCATCTTCGCCGACCAGTACCGGCACCTGCCGGCGCCGTGCGTGTCGGTGTCCACGGTCTACCCGGACCTTCTGGAGCTCGCCTTCCACGACGACCTCGACGGGTTCGAGACGTGGCGTGAGGCTCTGGGGATCCCCTCCCAGAGCGTGTCTCACGGTGTTCAGGGTGGTGGCCATACCCGCGTCCTGAAGGCCGAGACCCCCTACTCCGGCGGGCTCGTGCGGCTGATCGGCTACGCCAGGATCCCCACCGCCGACGAGGAGCGTTCACCGGCGGAGGTCACGCCGTGAAGGATGTTCAGATCCGTTCATCCGAGCGGGCCCTGTCGGTCGGAACGTGGCTGATCGTCGGCGGGGCGATGCTCTACTCCGTCCTCACCGTCACCCCACTCATGGCCGACCACACCCCCGCCGCATGGCGGTGGACGGCCCCGATCCTGCCCCTCGTCGTGGACGCCGCGGTCGTCATCGTGGTCCGCCTCGACTCCGTCCTGGCCCGCCTCGGCGGGCACGGCGGCGCATGGCCGGTGGCGCTGCGCTGGATGACCGGCGCCATGACCCTCGCCCTGAACATCGGCGCATCCGCGCTGGCCGGGGACCTGGTCGGGGTCGCAATCCACTCCGTGGCACCGCTCCTCCTGATCGTCACAGCCGAGGCCGGACTCGCCTACCGGCGGGCCATCACCGCCGCCGTACGTGGCCTCGAAGAGCGAGACCGCGCAGAACGCCAGGCCCGCGAGCAGGCGGCCGAGACCCGGGAGGAAGCCCGTCAGCAGCGGGTGCGTGAACGCCGCGAGCACGAGGCGGCTTTGGCCCGTGAACAGCATGAACACGAGACCCGGTTGGTCCGCGAGGAGGCCGAGCGGCAGGAACGGATCCGGCGTGAGGAACGAGAGCGCGCCGAGGCTGCCGCAGCTGCTGAGCGGGAGGCCCGTGAACGCCGTGAACAGATGCGTGAACAGCAGCAGGCCGAGCGTGAACGCCTTGAACGCCAGGCCGCGCAGCAGCGAGAGCTGGAGGCCCGGCAGAAGGCTGAGCGGGAGCGTCAAGTCCGTGCCGAGCAGGCCGAGCGTGAACGCCTTGAACACCTCCGTGAACAGGAACGCCTGGAGCGTGAACGCGCCGCGCTGCTGTCCGCCGGACCGCCCCCGGAGAAGCTTCCCGAGGACCGCGCCCGCACGGTGGTCCGGGCCGCGTTCGACGCCGGGCTGGCCGTGCGGGTGGCCGCCGAGCTGACCGGCTGGTCCGTCGGCTGGGCCTCCGCCCGCTACCAGGAACTCCGCGACACCAACGCCGCCTCTGCTGTCGGCTGATGGCCACCATCCCGGTCTACCGCTGGCGGCTCGCCCCCGACGGGCTGGCCACCCGTCGTCAGCTGCGTGCCGCCGGGCTTCGGCCCGGCGGCCAGGACGTCGTCGCCCAGCTGGAGCGTCCCCGCCGGCGACGGGGCCCGCTGGTCGCGTTTCTGTACCGGCTCGACCTCGCCAAGCCGGTCCGGCCGATGACCGCAGCTCGGCGGGCGGCGCTTGCCAAGGCGAATGCCGCCCGCCGGAACTGCCCAACCTGCCGGCGCGACGCCGGATACGTCATCCCGGCCGCGCTCGGCATGTGCGTGGCCTGCCACGACTTCCCCGAACAGCGCGCCGCCTGACCACCCGACCTGATCGGAGTCTCACGTGACCACGCAGAACGCACAGACCACCACCCCCACCCCGGCCGCTCAGGGTTCGCACTTCTGGGTGCTGACGTTGGAGCTGCCCGGGCGGGCGGCGATGACGCAGAGCAGCACCTACACGCCGCCCGTCGGTGCGACCCGCTACGACGCCTACCAGGCCATTCGGCAGCACGTCACCGCCGGCCACCCGGAGATGGAACGCGCGACCACCATGTTCTTCGCCCTGGAGCCCAACCAGCTCTGACCTGCACGAACAGGCAGGGCCCGGCCGTTGCTGTAGGAGGCGGACGGCCGGGCCCTTTCTCTCCCCTGAAGGGGGCTCGTACAGCATGACCGAGATCCTCACCGAACCGCAGGCCCCGCCCGAAGAGTCCACCCCCACCCCGGCGACCCCGGACACGAGCACGACTGCTCCGGGCAAGACCGTCGATCACATCGCCGGGGGCTTTCCGGTGGTCCCGCTGTCCCTGTCGGGGACGAACGCGACCGCCGGACTCCTGGCCACCGCAGCACTGGCCGGCGGTCCGGCCGCGCTGGCGGTGGCGATGACCGGTGCCGCCGTCCTGGGCACCGCCGCCGCTCACCGCCGCTCCGAGGCCCGCAAGACTCCGGCCGGGAAGCCGGTCCCGTCCTCCGCCCGAACCTCGGGCGGATCGGGGGGCCGTGGTCTCTTGGGCCGGATCCCTTCGCAGCCCCGCACCGGCAAGACCACCGGGGGCACCCGAGCAGGGGCCGGATCCCGGAAGACGTCCGGTGGGCAGGCCCGGCACGGTGCCGCGGCATCCGCCGGTGGCCGCGCCGGTTCGACGGCAGGGAAGACGCGTTCGTCCTCGGCCCGCCAGCGGGCCGCCCGCGCGGCTGCCGGTCTGGCCGGTGGCCGGGCCGGACAGGTGCAGGCCCTCCGATCCCAAGCCCGCACGCAGTCCCCGACCCGGGCCGCCGCCCGCACGGCCACCGCCCAGGCCCGGCGTCAGGTCGCCGACACCCGCCGCGCCGCCAACGCCGCCGAACGCACCGGCCGCAGCGGCGCCGGTGGTGTGAAGGGCAAGCCGCGGGGTGCCGCAGCCCGGACCCTCGCGAAGGGCCTGGGCAAGGCCGCCGCCGTCCGCGACAAGGCCGTCGCCGCCGCCCGCGCCGCGCGAGACAGCAGCACCGGCCGGACGGTGGGCAGGAACCGCGAGCAGGTTCAGCAGGGCGCCCTCCGCGCACGATTGGCCGCCGCCAAAGCGCCCGCGCAGAAGGCGGCCCGCAAGGCCCTGCTCCGCTCGGCGGCCCGCTTCCACGCCCGCCGGGCCCTCGCCGCCGTCCTCGGCGGCGCCGCCGGACTGGCCGGGCTCATCACCACCTCCCTCGGGCGAAAGCTCGGCTGGGCGTGGCTGATGAATCCCGGCCGCCGCCTCTACGGGTTCCTCGTCGGGCGGGCCCGGGCTGAGCGCGAGACCCGCGATGCCGAGATTCGCGCCCAGCTCGACGCCGACGAGGAATCCGCCGAGGCCCAGGTCGACGCCGAGGAGCAGGACACCGACGAGGTCGGGGACCAGGTCGCCCGTCCCACCACGCACGTTCCCGTACCGCCCACCCCCGAAGGAGCAGTCGTGAGCAACGTTTCCGGGTTCAGGTTCGAGGAGCTGGCGGCCGAGATGGAGCAGGCCGCCAAGTCCTACGAGCCGGAGAACTGCATGGAGATCCTCGCCATGCTCGAAGGGCTCCCCGAGGCCCTGCAGGCCATCGCGAACATCCTGAAGATCCTCGCCGAGCGCTCCGACAGCGAGTTCCCGCTGGAGAAGGTCGTCGCCGACATGCTCTCCGACCTCTACGGGGTGTTCGCCAACTCCGTGGACTTCTCCGAGGAGCTGGGCCCCACCTTCCGCCAGGCCCACGAGGCGGACATCGCCCGCCACGAGGACCCCCGCAACGGCCACGAGGCCGAGAAGGGCTGGAACGTCTGATGACCGCCACCAAGACCGTCACCCACAACGGGCTCGCCCTGGACTGGGCCGCCGGCCACGGCCCCATCACCGGCGCCCTCTCCGCCACCACCGGCGCCTACGCCGTCGCCACCGTCGGCACCCTCGCCCACATGCCCCCCACCTGGGCCCTCGCGATCGGCACAGTCGGTGCGATCGGCCACACCGCCACCGGCCTGCGCCAGAAGCTCGCCGCGCGCACCATCAGCGCGCGGGCCGCGTCCTGGCTCCTCGGCTCCGGCTGGACCACCTGGGCCCTCGCCACCAACCCCCTCACCTGGACCGCGCTGGGCTCCCTCGCCGTCATCGGCGTCGGCATGGGCGCCGCCGCCCGCTCCGTCGGCCTCTACGAAGAGGCCCGCGAGCTGGAGGCCATCGCCGCGGCCGAACGGCAGGTCGCCCGCGAGCTCTCGGCGGGGCGTCGGGCGATCGCCGCGGAGTGGGTGGACCGCATCCAGCGCGTCTGCGGGATCACGGTGCGGGTGCTGGCGGTGGAGATCTGGCCCACGAACACCGGGTTCACGATCGACGCCGAACTCCCCCCGGGCGGCACGACCTACGACCGCATCGCCCGCGAGAACAGCCGCCTGTCCGCGGATGCCCGGCTGCCGCACGGCTGCACCGCCGCCGCCTCCCCCGGGATCGACCAGGGTCGCGTGCTGATCGACGTCACCACCGTGAACGTCCTGGCCGAGGACATCTCCTTCCCCACCGACTACGGGCCGCTGTCCATCCACACCGGCCTGCCGTGGGGCGTACGGACCGACGGCACCCCCGTCAACGTCTACCTGCGTGAGCAGTGCGCGCTCGCGGCCGGGCCGACAGGATCGGGGAAGACGAACTGGGTCCACACCGTGCTGGCCGTGTTCGCCCTCGCCACGGACGTCCTGTCGTGGGTGATCGACCTCAACGCCGGATCCGCCGGCCTGCCCTGGGTACGGCCCGCCATGGACAACAGCACCGGCACGGTGGTGCGGCCCGGGATCGACTGGCTCGCCTCCACACCCGCCGAGGCCCACCGCATGCTGGATGCCGCCATCGCGGTCGCGCACCGACGGAAAGTCGCCTACCAGCAGCTCATGGCCGACGCGAACACCGACCTGCTCCCCATCAGCCGCGACATCCCGCAAATCATGATCGTCGTGGACGAGGGTGCGGAGATCCTCGCCAGCGGCGACAAGACCATGAAGGAACTGGCCGCGAAGATCCTGGAGGTCATCCGGATCTCCCGCGCGATGGGCCTGCGAACCGTCCTGACCGCCCTCGGCGCCACCGGCTCCGTCCTCGGCAACCTGATGATCCGCCGCGAGGCGAAGGTCCGCGTGGCCCTGACCGGCGGCGAGAAGGAAGGCATGGACCTGGCCAAACTGTTCCCCGGCACCCGCGGCCTGCGCGTCGAGCAGGCCCCCTACAAGGGATCCGGGTTCCTCGGCAGTCCCGAGTCCCCGCCTGCCCTGTTCAAGGCCTGGCGGATCAAGCCCCACCAGATCCGCGACGTGGTCCACGCCACCTCAGGGCGGCACCCCTACCTCGACGACATCTCGGCGAAGGCCGCAGGTCCCGACTACGCCCGCCGCTGGGACTCCGCCCGCACCGCCTGGATCACCGAACACCATTACACCGACCCCGCCCAGGCCCCGGCACCCACGTCGGCCGGGACGGCCGCGGCGGGTGGGGGCCTGAATCTCTCCGCCCACCGCAACAACACGCCGGCCGCCGATGAGGACGTGCTGGCTGCGGAGTTCCGGCGGCAGATCGACGCCCAGTTCGCCACCACTCCCGAACCCGGCACCGAGACGGCAGAGGAGAAGCCCGCGCGGGAGGGGCTGGACCTCTCCGCTCACCGCAACGATGACGGAAGCGGGCCGGACTGGCTGCCCGCCGCGATGACCGCCCTCTACGCGGCCGGGTCCGACGGCATGAAGCCCGCCGCCATCGCGGACGCGGTCAGCCGGGGCCGCGAGTCCGTCCGCAAGGCCCTCAAGGCCGCCGCCGAACGCGGCGAACTCGTCTACCGCGACAGGGGCCCGCACTCCGTCTACGTCCACCCCGACCACGCCTGAAACGCCCTCACACACCGCTACCGCCTACTGCCTACCGCCCACCCCCGGTGGGCAGTAGAAGACCCTCCTACTGCCCACCTACCGCCCACACACCCACTCTCATCAGCGGGTTGGGCAGTAGGCAGTAGCCACTAGGCAGTAGGCGGTAGGCAGTAACCCGCTCACGTACAGCCACCATCCGCCCGCCGGCGGCACCGCTACCGGCGCCGCCGGCCCGCCCTGAAACGGGGACCCCCGTGGCCGTCACGCTCTCGCTCGTCGTCCTGTTCGGCGTCGTCCTCGCGATCCTGCTCCGCACCCGACACCTCGGCCCCGGCACCGCCGCCGTCGCTGCCGGGTTCGGGTTCTTCCTCGCCGACACCGGAGCCTCCGACGCCATCCACACCTTCGTGGCCGCCCTCGTCGGCTCCATATCCGGCCTCTGACCAGCCTCCGTGAAGGAGACCGCTGTGCCCTATGAGCCCACCCGCACGAGCACCACCCCGCCCGCCCGCTACGGCGACCCGCTCTACCACCCCACCGCGATCCAGGACCCGCAGGTATGGCCCGCCGCACTCCCACCCGGCGTCGAGATGGTCACCCTCCCCGGCGGCTACCGCACCCTCGCCTACACCCACCCCCAGCCCGCCTCCCCCGCACCCGCACCCGTCGCGGCCGTGCAACCGATCCCGACGTGGGCCAAGACCACCGCGCTCCTCGCCCCGACCGTTGGCGGCGGGATCGCCGCGGCCGGGTTCGGAATCTCCTACGCCGCCCCCGGAGTCCTCGCCATGGCCGAAGCCCTGTGGGCCGCCGTCGCCCTCATCGCCGCCGGCGCCCTCACCCCGCTCCTCCTCCGCGCCGGACGCGGACCAGGCCGGGGCACCACGCCGGTGCAGCACGTCACCCAGAACATCACCGCGTCCGGAATGTTCGGCCGCGCCACCGGCAGCATCCACCAGCGCTGAAAGGCCCGCCCATGAACCGGAACCTCTTGTCGGAACGGATCTCCGACGCCCTCGCCGTGCTCCGCGGCACCCGCACGGTCCGCTGCCCCTACTCCGGCTGCGCCGTCAGCGTCCGCTACCGCCACGTCACCCCCGACGAGGCCAAGCGCCTGACCGACGTCGCCACGGATCACACCCGCCACTGACACGACGAGGGCGGCCCCGTCTCGCCAAAGCCTGGGCCGCCCTCTTCCAGCTCGAACTGGAGGAATCCAGCATGACCCACACCACCGACATCCGACGAGACCACAACGACGACCTGCCCAGCATCAACCTTCCGGGCCTGGACCTGCTCGCCCATGCTGTCGCGGCGGCCGAGCGTGGTTGGCACGTCTTCCCGCTCCGCCCCCATGACAAGCGGCCCGCCGGCCACGCCCAGGCCCGCTGCCCCCACACCGGCCGGTGCGCGAACGGCCACCGCACCCCGGAACAGCGCGCAACCACGGACCCGGACCTGCTCGCGGCCGCGTGGACTCACGCTTCATACAACATCGGGATCGCGACTGGCCCCTCCGGGCTGCTCGTCGTCGACCTCGACATGCTCAAGGCGACAGACGAAGAAGGAACGCCTGACGGCGTGACCACCTTTGAGGCGCTCTGTGAGCGCGCCGGACACGCCGTCCCCACCACCTACCGGGTCCGGACCGCGCGCGGCGGGCAGCACCTGTACTTCACCCAACCCGCCGGGGTCCGGCTCGGCAACACCGCTGGACGTCTCGGGAAGCACATCGACACCCGGGGCTGGGGCGGGTACGTCGTCGCCCCCGGCAGCAGCACCCCGGACGGCGCCTACACGGTGGTGGACAGCATCAGCCCCATCCCACTGCCCGGATGGCTCATCGACGCGCTGACGGCCCGGCCCAAGCCGGTCAGGGACGTACCGGCGCCCCTGACAGTGAAGGGGTCCCGGTACGCGACAGCAGCCCTGGACAACGAAGTACGGAACGTCGCCCATGCCGGAGACGGGACCCGCAACGACACGCTTCTCAGGGCCGCGAGGGCTCTGGGTCGGTTCGTCGCGTCGGGCGACCTGACCCGCGTGGAGGTTGAGCGGGCTCTTAGTAGCGCGGTGGCGGGCAACGCCACCGAGTCGGAGCGCTACTACGACGACGTCATCGCCCGGGGCTTGGACTGGTCGATCGCCAACAACCCCGCCGGCGGCCGGAGCGCGGCATGAACGCACACCTCCCCGCTGCCTCTAAGAGCCCTCTCAACCACCGAGCCGCCGAGGACGCCGAGCAGCCGTCGCCACAGCCGGTGGTGGGCGCCCCGGAGGGCGTCGCCGAAGGCGTCCTTTCTGGCTCTGACCTGCACCCGGCCGACATGTCCAGCACCCCGTCCGTTCCCGCCCGGAGGGAAACACGCATGCCCGAGCCCATCGACGGCGCCGCCCTGCTCGACGAGGTGGAGGCCTTCCACCGCCGGTTCAACATCTTCCCCAGGGAGGCCGCCTACGTCGCGGTGACGCTGTGGGACGCGCACGCGCACCTGCTCGACGCCTTCGACGCCACCCCCAGGATCGCGTTCCTCTCCCCGGAGCCCGGGTCCGGCAAGAGCCGTGCCCTGGACGTGATCGAGACCCTGGTGCCCAACTCCATGCCTGCGGTGGACGCCTCGCAGTCTGCGCTGTTCCGGTCCGTCGCCGGAGTCGAGGGGGAACGGCCCACGATCCTCTTCGACGAGATTGACACGATCTTCGGCCCCAAGGCCGCGGGTGATGAGAACCTGCGCAAGTTCCTCAATGCCGGTCACACCCGGGGCCGGAAGATGTACCGGTGCGTCGGGGACGGCGCCAACCAGAGCGTGGAGGGCTTCCCCGCCTACTGCGCCGTCGCCCTCGCCGGGCTCGGCTCCCTGCCCGACACCGTCTTCGACCGCTCCGTCATCGTCCGGATGCGCAAGAAGGCCCCCAACGAGAAGTGCGAGCCCTGGCGGGAGCGCATCCACAAGAAGCAGGGACACGCCCTGCGCGAACGACTCGCCACCTGGGCCAACTCGATCCGGGAGCAGGTCACCGGGTCCTGGCCCGCCATGCCCGACGGGGTCACGGACCGGCCGGCGGACGTGTGGGAACCCCTTCTCTCCGTCGCCGAGGCCGCGGGCGGTGACTGGCCCGAGCGGGCCCGCGATGCCTGCCTGGAGCTGGTCACCGCTGCCAAGGAGAACGACGCCTCCTCCCTCGGTATCCGCCTGCTGACCGACCTGCGTGACCACGTTTTCCGCGGCGAGGAGCGGATGCCGACCGCGGCCATCCTTGAATGCCTCCTGCGCATGGACGACGCCCCCTGGGCCGACATGGACGGCAAGCCGATCACTTCACGCGTCCTGTCGCAGATGCTCGGCCAGTACGTCACCGCGGCCAACAAGCCCATCAAGCCCCGCGGGATCCGCGTCGGCTCCGCCACCCCCAAGGGCTACTACTCCGAAGACCTCGCCGACGCCTGGGCCCGCTACTGCCCCCCTCACCCCCAGAAGTCCGCAACAGCCGCCACAGCCGCCACACCGCAGGTCAGCGGGGGTGAATCTGTGGCGGAAGCCCTCCCCGGCATCCGCCACACGCACGCGGAAACCGCCACACCGCTCTTCCCCGTCGCCGGATAGCCCCCGCGACCACCCGATGCCGCCACACCCCGCGTGTGGCGGCACCGATCCGCCACAGAATCCCGATCCGCCACAGATCTACGTCGCTGACCAGCACTGTTGCGGCGTGGCGGCTGTTGCGGATCCCCAGGGCGAAGAAACCGGGCACGGCTCGCCCCACCCACAGGCTTCCAAAGGAGACAGAGCCTTGGCTACCTCCCGACGCCGGCGCACGCCGGTAGACGAATGGCTGCCTCTCACAGAGGTGCTTGAGGAACTCGACATCACCCGGGCCACTTGGTACCGGTGGCGGAACCGCGGGTACGGCCCTAAGGCGCATCGGCTGCCCAACGGCCACATCAGGGTTCGACGCAGCGCGCTGGACGCCTTCAACAACGAGCTGGAGGCTGCGTGACCGAGTGGAGCTACACGGTCAAGATGTGGGCCATCCGCAAGCGGCCCTACCGGAAGCCCTACCAACTCCGTTGGCAGGTGGGGATCCAGCCCCACGCCGAGTCGTTTCTGACGCAAGGGCTCGCTGATAGCCGGCGCGCGCAGCTCATCACCGCCGCGCGGGCCGGGGAGCCCTTCGACGTCGACAGTGGACTCCCGCGGTCGCTGATCCAGCGGGAGAAGGACATCCCCTGGTACCAGCACGCTCGGAACTACATCGAGCTGAAGTGGGACCACTCCCCCGCCAGCACGCGAAAGACACTGGCCGAGGCCATGGCAACGGTGACCATGGCCCTGGTGAAGGACACCAAGGGCATGGCCGAACCGGCCCTAGCCCGGCGGGTGCTCTACAGCTGGGCGTTCAACGTGCACCAGTGGGACAAGGAGCAGCCGGACGAAGTGAAGGCGGTGCTGGCATGGTTCGAGCGGAAGTCAGTTCCGGTGTCGGCCCTTTCAGAGCGGATGCTCGCGCGGAAGGCCTTGAACGCCTGTACCAAGAGGCTGGACGGAAAGACGTCCGCAGGTTCCGTCATCACCCGGAAGCGGGCCATCTTTCACCAGGCGCTCGGGTACGCCGTGGACGCGGATCTGCTCGCGGAGAACCCTCTCCATTCCCTCCAGTGGTCGGCTCCCGAGAAGGTCGAAGAAGAACTGGACCGCGCGTGCGTGCCCGGTCCAGAGCTCGCCGGGCAGCTGCTGGCCGGGGTTCGATCGCAGGGGGCGCGGGGGAGACACCTGGAGGCCTTCTTCGCCTGCATCCTCTACTCCGCCGCACGCCCAGGAGAGACGGTCGGGTTGCGGGCCACGGACTTCCAACTGCCCCGGCGAGGTTGGGGGACGGTGTGGCTGCGGGAAAGCCGACCGCGCGCCGGCCGGTCCTGGACGGACTCCGGCGAGGCCCACGATCGGAAGGGGCTCAAGCACCGGCCGCGCAGCGCCGTACGGCAGGTCCCGATCCCGCCGCAGCTCGTGTCACTGCTGCGGTGGCACATCACGGTCCACGGCGTCGCGGCGGACGGGCGGCTCTTCCGAACGGCCCGCGGCGGCATGGTGCAGGAGAGCGGGTACGGGGAGGTGTGGGCGGAGGCCAGGGCCAAGGTTCTCAGCCCGCAGGATCAGGCCTCCAAGCTGGCGAAACGGCCCTATGACCTTCGCCACACGGCGGTGTCAACCTGGCTGAGTGCGGGGGTGGAGCCGCAGATCGTCGCCGAGCGGGCCGGCCACAGTCTGGCGGTGCTCTTCCGCGTGTACGCGAAATTCCTGAAGGACGGGGAGGAGGCAGCGAATGCCAAGATCTCCGCGCGTTTGGACCGCCGGTAGCGACCACGGCCAAACCGCAGGTCAGATCCCGGATTCCCGTCCACGCTCCGTCCACAGAGGCTGGTAGAGAGCGTGCGTCAACGAGGCAGAGCGAGACAGTCGACTGTCCGTGTTCGAAAACGAAAGAACCCCCGCTCACTGCGTTTCCGCAGATGAACGGGGGTTCCACTCGCGTGGCGGCGCCAGGGTTCGAACCTGGGTAGGCTGAGCCGGCAGATTTACAGTCTGCTCCCTTTGGCCACTCGGGCACACCGCCAAGAGACGCTGCCATTTTTTCCGCCTCGCGGCGGCGCTCCCTGGCAACGACGTAAACGATACCTGATGACCGGGGGTGCTTCGCCACCGGATTGATCAGCGATGCGGGTGGGTGCGGTGGCTAGGCTTTGCCGAGCGGGCCGGGGACGTCCGGCCTCGCCCTCCGGGGTGATCACACCGATTTCAAGGAGCCACAGCACATGGCCGACTCCAGTTTCGACATCGTCTCGAAGGTCGAGCGGCAGGAGGTCGACAACGCCCTCAACCAGGCCGCCAAGGAGCTCTCGCAGCGCTACGACTTCAAGGGCACCGGCGCCACGATCGCCTGGTCCGGCGAGAAGATCCTGATGGAGGCGAACTCCGAGGAGCGCGTGAAGGCCGTCCTCGACGTCTTCGAGACCAAGCTGGTCAAGCGCGGGATCTCGCTCAAGGCGCTGGACGCCGGCGAGCCCCAGCTGTCCGGCAAGGAGTACAAGATCTTCGCCACGATCGAGGAAGGCATCTCCCAGGAGAACGCCAAGAAGGTCGCGAAGATCATCCGGGACGAGGGTCCCAAGGGCGTCAAGGCCCAGGTCCAGGGCGAGGAGCTGCGCGTCAGCTCCAAGAGCCGTGACGACCTGCAGGAGGTCCAGGCGCTGCTCAAGGGCAAGGACCTGGACTTCGCGATCCAGTTCGTGAACTACCGCTGACCCAGGTCCGAGACCTGCCACCACGCCGGCCCGGCGGTCCTCACCGACCGCCGGGCCGCGGCGTGTGCGGGGGTGCGGAGGTGTGTGCGGGGCGTGTGCGGCGCACGCGCCACCGTGGGCTTCTGTGGGTACTTGGGCGGCGGTGGGTGCGCCCACCAGGGTGAGGGCATCTCATCACCTCGCGGCAGGGGGTTCTCGCATGTCTGGGGCCGGCACGTTTCGCGAAGACTTCGGGGCGTCCGTCGTCGTCGCGCTGGTCGCGTTGCCGCTGTGCGTGGGGGTGGCGGTCGCCTCCGGGGTGCCGGCCGAGCTGGGGATCGTCACCGGTGTGATCGGCGGCCTGGTCACGGGGTGGTTCCGCGGGAGCTCGCTCCAGGTGAGCGGGCCCGCTGCCGGGCTCACCGTGCTCGTCTACGAGGCGGTGCAGACCCACGGGCTGCCCGCGCTCGGGGTGCTGGTGCTGGCCGCAGGGGTGGTGCAGCTGGGCATGGGGGTGCTGCGGCTCGGGCGGTGGTTCCGGGCGATCTCGGTGGCCGTCGTCCACGGGATGCTGGCGGGGATCGGGCTGGTCCTGATCTCCGGGCAGTTGTACGCCCTGGGCGGCGTGGAGGCTCCGGGACACACCCTGGCGAAGCTGGCCGGGGTGCACGAGCTCGGGGCGCAGGCCGACTGGGCCGCCGTACTGCTCGGGGTCGGGACGATCGCCGCCATGGTCGCCTGGCGCCGGATGCCCGCCCGGCTGCGGCTCGTGCCCGGGGCGCTCGTCGGGGTGGCCGCCGCCACCGCCGCGGCCGCCCTGCTGCGGCTGCCCGTCGAGAAGGTGCGGGTGACGGGAGTGCTCGCGGCCGTGTCCCCGCCCGCCTGGGGCGACTTCCAGGTGCTGGTTTCCTTCGGGGCGGCCGGGACCGTGATCGCGCTGGCGCTGATCGCTTCCGCCGAGACGCTGTTCAGCGCCGCCGCCGTGGACCGCATGCACGACGGGCCGAGGACCGAGTACGACCGGGAGCTCATCGCCCAGGGCGTCGGCAACAGCGTGTGCGGGCTGCTCGGGGCGCTGCCGATGACCGCCGTGATCGTGCGCAGCGCCGCCAATGTGGAGGCCGGCGCGCGCACGCGGGCGGCCAGGGTGATGCACGGCGGCTGGCTGCTGCTCTTCGCCGTGGCGTTCCCGCAGGTGCTGGAGATCGTGCCGCTCGCCGCGCTGGCCGGGGTGCTGCTGCACGCGGGGTGGAAGCTGCTGCCGGCGAAGGCGGTGGCCGCGCTGTGGCGTACGCACCGGGGCGAGGCGGTGGTGCTGGTGGCCACGGCCTCCGCGATCGTGGTCACCAACCTCTTCGAGGGGGTGCTCGTCGGGCTGGGGCTGGCCGTCGCCAAGGCGGCCTGGGAGACCTCCCACGTACACATCGAGGAGGTGTGGGAGGACGAGGCGCTGTGCGTGCGGATCGTGGGGAACGCCAGCTTCCTGCGGCTGCCCAAACTGCTCGACGCACTGGACGCGTTGCCGCACGGGCAGCCGGTGCGGCTCGACCTGAGCGGGCTGCGCCACCTCGACCACGCCTGTCTGACCGCGCTGGAGGGCTGGGAGCGGATGCGGACGCCGCTGCCCGGCCGGGAGGGCGTCATCTAGCCGGGTTACCCTCCGCCCGTGGACCAGCTGAAGCGCACTCTGGGCGTCTCCGACGCCGTCGTCGTCGGGCTCGGCGCGATGGTCGGCGCCGGTATTTTCGCGGCCCTCGCCCCCGCGGCGCGGGCGGCGGGCGGTGCGCTGCTCGCCGCGCTCGCCGTGGCGGCCCTCGTGGCCTACTGCAACGCGCATTCCTCGGCGCGGCTGGCCGCCCGCTACCCGGCTTCGGGCGGCACGTACGTCTACGGGCGCGAGCGGCTCGGGCCCTTCTGGGGTCATCTGGCCGGCTGGGGGTTCGTGGTCGGCAAGACCGCGTCCTGCGCGGCGATGGCTCTCACGGTGGGCGCGTACGTGTGGCCGGGGCGGCAGCATGCCGTGGCCGTCGCGGCGGTGGTGGCGCTGACCGCCGCGAGCTACGGAGGTGTGCAGAAGTCCACCCGGATCGCCCGGCTGATCGTGGCGGTGGTGCTGGCGGTGCTGGCCGGGGTGGTCGTGGTGTGCCTGACCTCCGGTGCGGCCGGGGCGGGGCGGCTGAGCGGCTCGGACTGGGGCGCCGCCGGGCTGTTGCAGGGGGCCGGTCTGCTGTTCTTCGCCTTCGCGGGCTACGCCCGGATCACCACCCTGGGCGAGGAGGTGCGCGACCCGGAACGGACGATCCCGCGGGCGGTGCCGCTCGCGCTGGGGATCGCGCTGCTGGTGTACGCCGCGGTGGCGGTGGCGGCGCTGTCGGTGCTCGGTGCCGACGGGCTGGCTCGGTCGGCGGCCCCGCTCGTCGACGCGGTCCGGGCGGCCGGCCGGCCCGAACTGGCCCCTGTCGTCCGGGTGGGCGCGGCCCTGGCCGCGCTGGGCTCGCTGCTGGCCCTCGTGCTCGGGGTTTCGCGGACCGCGCTGGCGATGGCCCGGGACGGTCATCTCCCGCGCGCGCTGGCCGCCGTACATCCCCGGCATCAGGTGCCGCACCATGCCGAGCTTGCAGTGGGTGCGGTCGTGGCGGTGCTCGCGGCCACCGCCGATCTGCGGGGCGCGATCGGTTTCTCCTCCTTCGGGGTGCTCGTCTACTACGCGATCGCGAACGCCTCCGCGTGGACTCTCGATTCAGGTGTCAAGGGGCGGGCCGTGGCAGCGGTCGGGCTGTCCGGCTGTGTGGTGCTGGCGTGCGCGCTGCCCTTCGCTTCGGCGGTGGCGGGGGCGGCGGTGCTGGCGCTCGGCGCGCTGGCCTACGGGGTGCGCAGCCGGCTCAGATCCGCGATCTGAAATCGGCCCAGGGCTCCAGCTCCAGGTCGCACTCCTCCCCCAGGCCGGACTCCTCGCAGAACCAGGCGGTGCCGTCGAGCCAGCCGCGAAGCCAGCCGGCCAGGCTCGGGGTGTCGACGGACCAGGCGAGGTCCGGCTCCCCGAGGCTCGGGTCGAACAGCAGTACCTGGGCGGTTTCGGAGCGGCAGTCCACGCAGGCGTACATGGTGCAGCCGAAGTCGGCTATGGGCAGCACGCCCTCGGGCCAGCGCCAGCCGGACGCCCGGTGCGCCTCGTAGCTCCGGAGGGTCTCGCTCAGCGACAGCAGCCCGCATTCGGGGCCGAATCCGCCGTCGCCGACGCGGGTGTACAGCGCGGTGAGCAGTGGCGGCAGGGCGAAGCCGAGTATCCCCTCGGCCCGGGTGATCTCCCCGCTGCCCAGCGGTGCGGGCAGGGGCCTTCCGTGCCCGTGCGCGGAGTTGTGCGCACGGTCCGTGACTTGCTCCAGCAACTGCTCGGTCTCGTTCATGCGTTCATGGTGACGCACCCCACCGACAGTCCGCCGAGCCTGTGGACAACCCGTCAGCGGGAGGCGAACGGGGCGTCCGTCGGGACGATTTCGCGGCCCAGGGGGAGCAGGGCGAGCGGGACCATCTTGAAGTTGGCGATGCCGAAGGGGATGCCGATGAGCGTGATGCAGAGGGCGATGCCCGTGACGATGTGGCTCAGGGCCAGCCACCAGCCCGCCAGGACCAGCCACAGGACGTTGCCGATGCAGGAGCCGGCGCCGGCGTCGTGGCGCTCGACGGTGGTGTAGCCGAAGGGCCAGAGGGCGTAGACGGCGATGCGGAAGGCGGCGATGCCGAAGGGGATGCCGATGATGGTGATGCAGAGCAGCACGCCCGCGAGGAGGTATCCCAGGAACAGCCAGATGCCGCTCAGGATGAGCCAGATGACGTTCAGGATTGTCTTCATTGGCGGCGGCCTGCCATCTGTTCGAGCCGGGCGATGCGCTCGGCCATCGGAGGGTGTGTGGAGAACATCTTAGAAAGGCCCTCACCTGGACGGAACGGGTTGGCGATCATCATGTGGCTCGCCGTCTCCAGCCGGGGCTCCGCCGGCAGCGGGAGCTGCTTGGTGCCCGCGTCCAGCTTGCGCAGGGCGCTGGCCAGGGCGAGCGGGTCCCCCGTGAGCTGCGCGCCGGAGGCGTCGGCCTCGTACTCGCGCGAGCGGCTGATGGCCAGCTGGATCACGGAGGCGGCCAGCGGGCCCAGGATCATGATCAGCAGCATGCCGAGGAGGCCGGGGCCCTCGTCGTCGTTGGACCGGCCGATGGGAATCAGCCAGGCGAAGTTCACCAGGAACATGATCACCGAGGCGAGGGCGCCGGCGACCGACGAGATCAGGATGTCGCGGTTGTAGACGTGGCTGAGCTCGTGGCCGATGACCCCGCGCAGCTCGCGTTCGTCGAGGATGCGCAGGATGCCCTCGGTGCAGCAGACGGCGGCGTTGCGCGGGTTGCGGCCGGTGGCGAAGGCGTTGGGGGCCTCGGTGGGTGAGATGTAGAGGCGTGGCATGGGCTGGCGCGCGGACGTGGAGAGCTCGCGCACCATGCGGTAGAGCTGGGGGGCCTCGAACTCGCTGACAGGGCGGGCGCGCATCGCGCGTAGAGCCAGCTTGTCGCTGTTCCAGTACGCGTAGGCGTTCGTCCCCAGGGCGATGACGACGGCGACGATCAAGCCGGTCCGTCCGAAGAAGCTTCCGATGAGGATGATGAGTGCGGACAGCCCGCCGAGGAGTACGGCGGTCTTGAGCCCGTTGTGCCGGCGGTGCACGGTACGCCCTCCAAGTGGTGCGGCAGGGGGAGCCCCGTCATGGGTCTGAGGGTCTACGGTCCAGTGGACCCTCCCTTCCTGGTCAACGCGAGGTGAGGGCGTCTGGTTCCCAGGGCGCACGGGGGCGGCCGCCCGCCGCCGCCCCTCGGGAAGGGGCGGCGGGACCTCGGCGGGCCTTGCTCCGAACGGGTGAGGGCGGGTCCGGCGGCGTACGGACTACTGCGCGAAGAGGTTGCCCGACGCGAAGCGCAGGACCAGCTGCGGGGCGCCCGAGAGGACGATCGCGGTGATCGCGGTGACGACGATGGCCGCCGTCACCGGCCAGGGGGCCTTCGTACGGATCCGCGTGCCCTCGGCGGCCTCGGCGCCCTCCGGCCCGCGGAAGAGCAGCGCGGTCCACCGCAGGTAGTAGTAGAGGGCGATGACGACGTTGACCGCCATGACCACGGCGAGCCAGCCCAGGCCCGCGTCGACCGCGGACCGGAAGACGGTGACCTTGGCGAAGAGCCCGATGATGCCCGGCGGCAGGCCCGCCAGGCAGAGCAGGAAGAAGGCCAGCGAGAGGGCGGCCATCGGGCGCTCGGCGTACAGGCCCCGGTAGTCGCTGATCCGGTGGAGCGGCTTCGTCCGGGCGACGAGGGCGGCCACGGCGAAGGCGCCGAGGTTCACGGCGGCGTACATGAGGGCGTAGGCGACGGTGGAGCCGATCTGGTCGCGGCCGGAGTACGCGGCCGCGGCGATCGGGACCAGCAGGTAGCCGGCCTGGCCGACCGAGGACCAGGCGAGCAGCCGTACGGCGCTGTTCGGGCGGTCGGCGGACTGGCGCAGCGCGCCGGCGTTGCCCACGGTCATGGTGAGCGCGGCGAGGACGGCGAGGGCCGGGCCCCAGATGTCGGAGTACGCCGGGAAGGCGATCACGGTGACGAGGATGAGGCCGGTGAAGCCGACGGCCTTGCCGATCACCGAGAGGTAGCCGGCGATGGGCAGGGGGGCGCCGACGTAGGTGTCGGGGACCCAGAAGTGGAAGGGGACGGCGGCGGTCTTGAAGGCGAAGCCGACGAGGGTGAGCGCGACGCCGGCCATGGCGAGGGTGTCGAGCTGCCCGGGGACGTCTTCGAGGCGGTCGGCGACCTGGGTGAGGTGCAGGGAGCCGGTGGCGGCGTAGACGAAGCTGACGCCCATCAGCGACACGGCGGTGGCGGTGACGGAGGAGAGGAAGAACTTGAGGGCGGCCTCGGAGGAGAGCCGGTCACCGCGGCGCATGCCGACGAGGGCGAAGGCGGGCAGCGAGGCGACTTCCAGGGCGACGATCAGGGTGGCGAGGTCGCGGGAGGCCGGGAGCAGGGCCGCGCCGGCGGCGGAGGAGAGCAGCAGGAACCAGTACTCGCCGGCGGGCATGCGGAGGTCGCGGACGGCGGTGACCGACAGCAGCGCGGTGAGGAGGGCTCCGGCCAGCACCAGGAACTGGATGACCAGCGTGAAGTGGTCGGCGACGTAGCTGCAGGCCGCCGGGTCGCCGGTGAGGCAGAAGGTGGTGCGGTCGCCGGCGCGCAGCGGCAGCAGGGAGGCGGTCGCGGCGGCCAGGCCGGCGACCGAGATCCAGCCGAGGACCGGCTTGCGGTGCTCGGGCACGAAGAGGTCGGCGACGAGGACGAGCAGGCCGACGGCGGCGGTGATCACCACGGGTGCGATGGCGAGCCAGTCGACGGACTGGACCAGGCTGGGGGTCTCGGCGGCGAGGACCGTCAGGGCCGTCATGAGTTGCCTCCTGCGAGGAGCTTCTGGACGGCCGGGTCGGTGAGGCCGAGGAGGACCGCGGGCCACAGGCCGGCGAGGACGGTGAGGGCGACGAGGGGGGTCCAGGCGGCGAACTCGTAGTGCTGGATGTCCGCGACGGTGCGCTCGGGGCCGGCCTTGGGGTCTCCCATGCAGACGCGTCGTACGACGATCAGCAGGTAGGCGGCGGTGAGCAGGGTGCCGAACGCCCCGATGGCCGTGTAGGTGAGGAAGGCGGGGCGGGAGAGGCCCTCGGCGGGGTCGAAGGCGCCGAAGAGGGCCAGCATCTCGCCCCAGAAGCCGGCCAGGCCCGGCAGGCCGAGGGAGGCGACGGCGGCGAAGGCGAGGAAGGCGCCCATGCGGGGGGCGCGGCCGTAGAGGGCGGCGCCGGTGGCCCCGGCGAGGGTGTCGAGGTCGGCGGTGCCGTAGCGGTCCTTGAGGGCGCCGACCAGGAAGAAGAGGAGGCCTGTGATCAGGCCGTGGGCGATGTTGGCGAAGAGGGCGCCGTTGACTCCGGTGGGGGTCATGGACGCGATGCCGAGGAGGACGAAGCCCATGTGGCCGACGGAGGAGTACGCGATGAGGCGCTTGAGGTCGCCCTTGTTGCCCTTGCGGGCCAGCGCGAGGCAGGCGAGCGATCCGTAGACGATGCCGACGGCGGCGAAGGCGCCCAGGTAGGGGGCGAAGGTGGCCATGCCGTCGGGGGTGACGGGGAGCAGGATGCGGACGAACCCGTACGTGCCCATCTTGAGCAGGACGCCGGCCAGCAGGACGGATCCGACGGTGGGCGCGGCGGTGTGCGCGTCCGGCAGCCAGCTGTGCAGCGGCCACATCGGGGTCTTCACGGCAAGGCCGAGACCGATGGAGAGGACGGCCAGGAGCTGGGTGGTGTGGGACAGTTCGCGGCCGTTGTCAGAGGCCAGTGTCACCATGTCGAAAGTGCCGCTGTCGAGTCCGATCAGCAGCAGACCGAGCAGCATGACCACGGAGCCGAGGAGGGTGTAGAGGATGAACTTCCAGGCGGCGGCCTGCCGCTGAGCACCGCCCCAGCGGGCGATGAGGAAGTACATCGGGATGAGGACCATCTCGAAGGCGAGGAAGAAGAGCAGCAGGTCGAGGACGGCGAAGGTCGCGAGGGTGCCGGACTCGAGGACGAGGAGCAGCGCGACGAAGCCCTTCGGGGAGGGGCCTGCGGGGAGCTTGAAGTAGCTGTAGAGCGCGCAGAGGAAGAACAGCAGCGCGGTCATCAGGAGGAGGGGGAGCGAAATGCCGTCGACACCGAGGTGGATCCTGACGTCGAGCGCCGGGATCCAGCTGATGTCCGTCGTCGCCTGGAAGCGGGACGGGGCGTCGTGGTCGAAGCCCAGGGCGAGGGCGATCGCCGCGGCGAGGATCACGCCGGTCACGGTCACGCCGTGGCGGAGCACCGCCTGTTCGGGGCTGCGGCCCTTGAGGCCGGGCGGGGCCGGCAGGAGCGCGGCGACGGCGCCGAGGAGCGGTGCGGCCACGATGAACGCCAGAAGGAACTGCATCACGGACGGGCTGATATCAATCACGGCTGACTCACGGCTCACGATCCGGCGTTGACGTTGGCGAGGACGGCGGTGGCGATCGCCAGGACCACGGCGCCGGCGAGCAGGGCGCTCAGGTAGCTCTGCACGTTGCCGGTCTGGGCGCGGCGTACGAGGCTGCCGAGCAGCCGGGGGCCGGCGCCCGCGCCGCGGACGTACGTGTCCACGACCTCGCGGTCGAGGAAGCGGACGAGGCTTGCCGCCGCCCGGACGGGGCGGACGAAGAGCCTGTCGTAGACGGCGTCGAGGTGGAAGCCGTCGGCGGCGTGACGGTGCAGCGGGCCGAGGAGGGCTCGTCCGGGGTCGGGGGCGGGTCCGGCCGGGACGGCGGGGTGGTCGTGGGTGACCTCGGCGACCTCGGGGGTCTCGGCCGCGGACTCGGCGGCGGCGGTGGCCGCGGATGCGGCGGCGGCCACGGCGGCGGGCTGCGGGGCGCCCGCTCCGGTGCCGGGGACGGCTCCGGGGACGGCTCCGGCCGTGGCGGGGGTCGTGGCCGTACGGGCCACGGCGCGCTGCCAGAGGGCGTAGGTGAGCATCACGCCGATGACCGCGGCGCCCGTGCCGAGGACCGAGGTGACCAGGGTCGGGGTGAGCTGTTCGCCGTCGAACCAGTCGGCGATGGGGCCCGCCGCGAGGCCGAAGCCGACCGACGGGATCGCGAGCAGCCACAGCACGCCGGTCATGGCGACGGGCTCCTTGCCGTGGTCGGGGGCCGCTGCGCCCCGGCCGCGGAAGGCCATCAGCCACAGCCGGGTGGCGTAGGCGGCGGTGAGGAGGGCGGTCAGCACGCCGGCGACGAGCACCAGCCAGCCGGCGCTGCTGGGGGCGAGGTCCGAGTGGCCGGTGGCGGTCTGCTCGGCGGCGACGAGGACGGCTTCCTTGGAGAAGAAGCCGGCGAAGGGCGGGATGGCGGCGAGCGCGAGCAGCGCGATCGTCATCGTCCAGAAGGCGTCGGGGATGCGCTTGGTCAGGCCGTCCATCCGGGACATGGCGGCCAGGGAGTTCGTACCGGCGGCGTGGATGATCACGCCCGCACCGAGGAAGAGGAGCGCCTTGAAGACACCGTGGGACAGGAGGTGGAAGACGGCGGCGCCACGGTCGCCGACGGCCAGGGCGCCGGTCATGTAGCCGAGCTGGCCGATCGTGGAGTAGGCGAGCACCCGCTTGATGTCGTCCTGGGCGAGGGCGGCGAGGGCGGATCCGACCATCGTGACGGCCGCCATGACGGCCATGACCACCAGTGCGGCGCGGGAGGCCGCGAACACGGGGAGGAGACGGGCGACGAAGTAGACACCGGCGGCGACCATCGTCGCGGCGTGGATCAGCGCGGAGACCGGGGTGGGGCCCGCCATGGCGTCGGGGAGCCAGGTGTGCAGCGGGAACTGCGCGGACTTGCCCGCGACTCCGGCGAGCAGGAGCAGCGCGATCAGCGTCGGGTGGTCGAGTCCGCCGGCGGCGACGGTGCCCAGGATCTTCGTGATCTGGAAGGAGTCGGCGTCGGTGGCGAGCGCGAACAGGCCGATCAGGAAGGGGACGTCACCGAGCTTGGTGACGAGGAAGGCCTTCAGGGAGGCGGAGCGGGCCGCCTCGGTCTCCCAGTAGTGGCCCACCAGGAAGTACGAGCAGATGCCCATGACCTCCCAGCCGACCAGCAGCACCATCAGGTCGCCGGAGTAGACGACGAGCAGCATCGCGGAGGTGAACAGTGAGACGAGAGCGGCATACGACGGGTAGCGCGGGTCTTCACGGAGGTACGCCGTCGAGTAGAGCTGTACGCAGGTGGCGACGAGCCCGACCAGGACGGCGACCAGCACGGCGAAGCCGTCCAGGTACAGCGAGAGGTCGATCGGCACCGAGCCGGTGGGGGTCAGCTCGGTCGCCGTGCTGATCGCGGGGCCGCCGCCCTGGCGGACGGCGACGATCACGGCCAGTACGGCGGCGCCGAGCGTCGGCAGGATCGCGAGCGGCCGGACGAACCCGGGGGCGGTGCGGCCGAAGAGCAGTCCCGCCACCGCGCCCAGGAAGGGCAGGAGCGGGACGAGGACGGCGAGGGTCGTGGTGCTCACGCGGTGACCTCGCTCGGGGTGCTCGGGGTGCTCGGGGAGTTCTGGGCGGGCTCGTGGCCTTCGGCGGTGTCGCGCAGCCGGTCGACGTCGGAGGTGCCGCGGTTGCGGTAGACCATCAGCACGATCGCGAGGCCGATGCCGATCTCGGCGGCGGCGATGGCGATGGTGAAGAGGGTCAGGGCCTGGCCGGCGTGGAGGGCGTCGCGCAGCCAGACGTCGAAGGCCACCAGGTTGAGGTTGACGGCGTTGAGCATCAGCTCGACGGACATCAGGACCAGGATGGCGTTGCGGCGGGCGAGTACTCCGTACAGGCCCGTGCAGAAGAGGAGCGCCGCGAGGACGGCGGGGTAGGCGAGGTGCATCAGCGCTGCCCCTTGTCGCTGGCGTCGGCGTCTTCGGCGGGGTCGGTCCTGCGGGACAGCACGATGGCGCCGATCAGGGCCGCGAGGAGGAGGACGGAGAGCGCCTCGAAGGGCAGCACCCAGTGCTGGAAGAGGATCTCGCCGGAGACCTTCGTCGAGCCCTGGACCGGTCCGTCGAGGTCGATCCAGGTGGTGCGGAAGGCATCGACGACCACCCAGACCAGTGCAACGGCGGCGACGACGGCGACGCCGAGGGCGATCCAGCGGTTGCCGGAGTCCGCGTCCGGGGAGCGTCCGATGGGCGCCTTGGTGAGCATCAGCCCGAAGAGGAGGAGGACGACCACGGATCCGAGGTAGATGAGGACCTGGACCCAGGCGATGAACTCGGCGGTCAGCAGCAGGTACTCGACGGCGATGCCGCCGAGTGCGACGACCAGCCACAGGGCGGCGTGCACCAGTTGCCTGGTGGTGACCGTGACGAGGGCCGCGCCGAGGGTGGCGAGTCCGACGAGGACGAAGGCGATCTCGACGCCGGTCGGGGAGAGGAAACCGGGCCCGGTGGCGGCGGCCTGGGCTGCGGCCAGGGTGGCGGCGGGGGTCACGCGTCTCCCTCCGGGGTCGGGGTGGTCGGGGGTTCGGTTCCGCCGTCCGCGGCGGTGGCGGCCGCGGCCTCGGCGGCGGCTGCCGCTTCGGCTGCCGCGGCGGCGGCCGCCGCCGCTTCGGCCTTCTCCACTGCCTTGCGGGCGGCGGCGATCTCCTTGGGCTCCTCGGCGGCCGGGTCGAGCGCGGGCGGGGCCGGGACGGTCCACATCCACTCGCGGAGCTTGTCGCGCTCGTGGGTCAGCTCGTGGATGTCGGTCTCCGCGTACTCGAACTCCGGCGACCAGAAGAGGGCGTCGAAGGGGCACACCTCGATGCAGATGCCGCAGTACATGCAGAGGGAGAAGTCGATGGCGAAGCGGTCGAGGACGTTGCGGCTGCGCTCGCGGCCACCGGGGGTGGAGGCGGGGACCGTCTCCTTGTGGGAGTCGATGTAGATGCACCAGTCGGGGCACTCACGGGCGCACAGCATGCAGACCGTGCAGTTCTCCTCGAACAGGCCGATGACCCCGCGGGAGCGGGGCGGGAGTTCGGGCTGGACCTCGGGGTACTGGGCCGTGTGCGAGCGCTTCGTCATCGTGCGCAGCGTGACGGCCAGGCCCTTGGCGAGGCCGGATCCGGGGATGGGCATCAGTTCATCGCCACCTTCACGATGCCGGTGAGCGCGATCTGGGCGAGCGCGAGCGGGATGAGTACGGTCCAGGCGAGCTTCTGGAGCTGGTCCTCGCGCAGGCGCGGGTAGCTCACGCGGAGCCAGATCACGACGAAGGCGAGGATGCCGGTCTTGAGGAGGGTCCAGACCCAGCCGAGGCCGTCGGCGCCGAAGGGGCCCTGCCAGCCGCCGAGGAACAGGACGGTGGTGAGGGCGCAGAGGACGACGATGCCGGCGTACTCGGCGAGGAGGAACAGCGCGAAGCGCAGGCCGGTGTACTCGGTGTACGCGCCGAAGATGATCTCGGAGTCGGCGACGGGCATGTCGAAGGGGGGCCGCTGCAGTTCGGCGAGGCCGGCGGTGAAGAAGACGAGCGCGCCGACGATCTGCCAGGGCAGCCACCACCACTGGAAGCTCTCCACGATGCCGGGGAGGGAGACCGTCCCGGCGGCCATCGCGACGGAGGCGGCGGCGAGCAGCATGGGGAGCTCGTAGGCGAGCAGCTGGGCGGCGGTGCGCAGGCCGCCGAGCAGGGAGAACTTGTTCGCGGAGGCCCAGCCGGCCATGAGGGAGCCGAGGACTCCGACGCCCATGACGGCGAGCACGAAGAACAGGCCCGCGTCGATGACCTGGCCGACCGCGCCCTCGCCCGGGCCGATGGGGATGGCGAGGAGGACGAGGAGGTACGGGAGCAGGGCGACGGCGGGGGCCAGCTGGAAGATCCGGCGGTCGGCGTTGGCCGGGACGATGTCTTCCTTCTGCGCGAACTTCACGCCGTCGGCGACGAGCTGGGCCCAGCCGTGGAAGCCGCCCGCGTACATGGGGCCGAGGCGGCCCTGCATGTGGGCCATCACCTTGTGCTCGGTCTGCCCGACGACGAGCGGGAGCACGAGGAAGACGGCGAAGACGACGATCAGCCGCAGGGCGACGTCGAGGACATCGTTCACACGTCGCCTCCGTTGTCGGTGGTGGGGTGGGGGTCGGGGGTCGCCGGTTTCGCCGGTTTCGCCGGGGGCAGCGGAGTCTCGGGCTGCCGGTCCGCGGCTTCCGGGCCGGTTGCCTCCGGTGCGGGCGGGTCGGGCTCGGGCTTCGGCTTCGTCGGGGCTGCCGGCTCCTCGAAGGCGGGCTTCGGGTCGTGCCAGGGGGCGTCCGAGCTGCGGGGCGCGACCCGGCGGGGCGCGGGTGCGGGCTGCTGCGCGTCCGGGGTCTGGCTCGCGGAGCCTTCCGTCGCCGAGCGGGTACGGCGCGGCGGGCGAGCCTCGGGGGCCTCGGCCGCCGGTGTCTCCCCCGGTTCCGGGGCGGTCGGGGCCTGGCTCGCGGAACCGTCGCTCGCGCTGCGGGTACGGCGCGGCGGGCGGACGGGGGCTTCGGCGTCCGGGGTCGCCGGGGCGGTCTGGCCCGACGGGCCCTCCGGTGCGGAGGGGGTGGGGCGGGCCGGGGCTTCGGCGTCCGGGGTCGCCGCGGCGGCGGCCTGGCCGGCTGAGCCTTCCGATGCCGAGCGGGTACGGCGGGGCGGGCGGGCTTCGGGGGCGTCGGGGGCTTCAGGCGTCGGGGTGTCCCCCGGCTCCGCGGGTGCCTGGCCGGCCGAGCCTTCGGCGACCGAGCGGGTGCGGCGGACCGGGCGGGCCGGGGCTTCGGCGTCCGGGGTCGCCGGGGGCTGGGTGGCCGAGCCTTCGGCGACCGAGCGGGTGCGGCGGACCGGGGCGCCCTCGCGCGGGGTACGGGCGGCGGCGCCCGCCGCGCCGGCGGCGCGCGCGGTGCGGGCCGGGCGGGCGGGGGCCGGCGGGAGCTGGCCCTTCATCGGGCCCCAGTCGTTGGGGTCCGGGACGCCCGGCGGAAGCATCTGACGGCGCTTCGGCGCGTTCGGGTCGTGGGCCTCGCCCGGCTCCTTGGCGCCGGGCCAGGCCTTGGCGACGCGCGCGGCCAGGACGAAGTCCTTGCGCAGCGGGTGCCCTTCGAAGTTCTCCGGAAGGAGGAGGTGGACGAGGTGCGGGTGGTCGGTGAAGACGACCCCGAACATCTCGTACGTCTCCCGCTCGTGCCATTCCGCTCCCGCGTAGACGGCGATCGCCGACGGCAGGGAGGGGGCGCTGTGCGGGACGGTCGTGCGCAGCAGGAGGCGGCGTACGCGGTGGTTCTCCAGCGAGACGACGTGCGCGCAGATCCGGAAGCCGGTGCCGGGCTCGTCGACCGCGCTCAGCCAGTCGAAGTAGGTGCAGCCCAGTTTGTCGCGGGCGATTTCGAGGGCGGAGATCCAGCTGCCGACGGGCACGTCCACGGTGAGGACGTCGTACGAGAACTCGGCGACGGCCTCGGCTCCGAAGACCGTCGGCGCCGCGTCGGGGAGGGAGTCGTAGAGGTTCACGTACCGCTCCCTGGGGCCGGCGGGGCCGTGACCAGGCCGCTGGTGAGCTGGGAGACGGACGGCCCGGGCGCGTACCGCTCCGCCAGCGACTCGCGGGCGATCTTCTCCTGGAGCTTGAGGATGCCCTGCAGGAGCGCCTCGGGGCGCGGCGGGCAGCCCGGGACATAGACGTCGACGGGGATGATCTGGTCGACGCCCTTCGTCACCGAGTACGAGTCCCAGTACGGGCCGCCGCAGTTGGAGCAGGCGCCGAAGGAGATGACGTACTTCGGCTCCGGCATCTGCTCGTAGAGCCGCTTCACGGCCGGGGCCATCTTGTCCGTGACGGTGCCCGAGACGATCATGAGGTCGGCCTGGCGCGGTCCGGGCGCGAAGGGGATCACACCGAGGCGGATGAAGTCGTGCCGGGCCATGGAGGCGGCGATGAACTCGATCGCACAGCAGGCCAGACCGAAGTTGAAGACCCACAGGCTGTACCGGCGGCCCCAGTTCAGGACCACCTTCATGGGTTCCGGGGCGAGGCGGGAGAGGACTCCCAGGCGCTTGGGCTCCGGGAGCAGCTCCGGCTGAGGTGTCACGTCCATTCGAGGACGCCCTTCTTGTACGCATAGAGCAGGCCGACGGCCAGGAAGCCCAGGAAGATGAACATCTCCACCAGCGTCGTGGCGCCGTAACCGGCGGCGGCGAACACCGTCGCCCACGGGAACAGGAAGATCGAGTCGACGGCGAAGATGACGTAGAGGAACGCGTAGACGTAGTAGCGGACCTGGGTGTGCGCCCAGCCCTCGCCGACCGGGTCCACACCGCATTCGTAGGTCAGCAGCTTCTCGCGGGTCGGGACCACGGGCCGCAGCAGGCGGCCGGCGCCGAAGGCCACGGCTACGAAGAGCACACCGAGAGCGGCCAGCAGACCGACGACCGAATAACTCCGGAAGTAGTCCGCCGCGAGCACGGTTACGGTCGATACCGTTGGTTCGGGCACGTCCGTTCCTCGCTCCTCGGTCACTGTCGACGATCTGGTACGGACGGGAGTCTAGGGCCTGCCTCACACGGGGTGGGGTTATCCCCCGTTCACAGCACCCCGGACACCCCATGGCATCGGCGGGCCGCTCTTGACAGGCTGTGGCCCATGACCACGAGCCATGCCATCCCCGACAACGATCGGCCTCCTCCCGTGCGCGCCGCTTTCAGCGCCGTGACGTGGAAGGAACTCGCCTATCTGCTGACCAATCTGCCGTTGGCGATCGTCGGATTCGTTTACGCGGTTGTCATGGTTTCCGTCACGGGCGGTCTTTCCGTGACCGCGATCGGAATTCCCCTGCTCGCATGCGGTCTCTATCTGTCTCGGCAAATGGGACGGCTGGACCGGGCACGCGCCCGCGTGCTGCTCGGCGTACGGGTGGACGAGCCGACCCCGATCCCCGGCCCGAAACGGTCCGGCGGATTTTTCCCCTGGTTGTGGACGAGCATCAAGGACCCGGTCGGCTGGCGGACCGTGCTGTACCAGCTGATCCGGCTGCCGTGGGGGGTGCTCACCTTCACGGTAGCCCTGACCGGCCTGTTCGTGCTGTGGCCGGTGCTGCCGTACGTGGCGCGGCTGCTGGCGAACGCGGACCGGGCGATGGTACGGGGGCTGCTGTCGCCCTCCGACGACCTGGAGCGGCGGATCGCGGAGCTGGAGTCCGACCGCGGCGTGGTCGTCGACACCGCGGCGGCCGACCTGCGGCGCATCGAGCGGGACCTGCACGACGGGGCGCAGGCGCGGCTGGTGGCGCTGGCGATGGGGCTGGGCCTGGCGAAGGAGAAGCTGCTGGAGGACCCGGAGGGCGCGGCCGCGATGGTCGACGAGGCCCACGGGGAGGTGAAGCTGGCGCTCCAGGAGCTGCGGGACCTCGCGCGCGGGATCCATCCGGCCGTGCTGACGGACCGGGGGCTGGACGCGGCGCTGTCGTCGGTGGCCGCGCGGTGCGTGGTGCCGGTGAAGGTGGCGGTGGACCTGCCGGAGGCGCGGCCGGCGGAGGCGATCGAGGGGATCGCGTACTTCGTGGTGTCCGAGCTGCTGCAGAACGTGAGCAAGCACGCGGGGCCGGGGGCGCGGGGCGCGAGCGTGGAGGTGTGGCGGGCGGGGGCGCGGCTGCTGATACGGGTGGCGGATGACGGGCGGGGCGGAGCGGGGGCCTCCGGCGGGGGGAGCGGGTTGGCGGGGCTGGCGGAGCGGTTGGGGGCGGTGGACGGGGTGCTGGTGGTGGACTCGCCCGCGGGTGTCGGGACGACGGTTACGGCGGAGCTGCCGTGGCGTGACCGGGGCTGAGCCGCCGGGCCCCCTTTGTTTTTGTTGAGCGGGACTCCTGCCCGGGTGGGCGGGGGTCCCGTTCGTGTGTCGGGTGCGGGTGCGTTTCCTGGGGCGCCGCCCCAGACCCCGCGCCTCAAACGCCGGCGGGGCTGGAATGGGCGCGGCCGCTTCGGCGGTGGGGTTAACCCCCGGGTCTAGAGGCCCACTCGCTGCATGGTTCGGGGGTGGGGTGGGGCGGCAGGGTGGGGGTGTAGCTGAGGAGCGGAAGGGTGGGTCGGGATCATGGACGACGGCAAGGGCACGGGCGGTGGTGTCGGTGCGGTGCTGCGGGCTCCTGTTGAGGGGCGGACCTGGCGGGAGTTCGGGTACCTGCTGATCGGGCTGCCGCTGAGCACGCTGTACTTCTCGCTCGCCATCACCGGGGTGAGCCTCGGCGCGGGACTGCTCGTCACCTTCCTCGGTGTGCCGGTCCTCGCCGGCGTGCTGGCCATGTGCCGCGGGTTCGGTGCGGTGGAGCGGGCCCGGGTGCGCGTGCTGCTCGGGGCCGACATCGCCGCCCCCGCGCCGATCCGGGCCAAGAAGGCCGGGCCGCTCGCCGCGATGGGTGCGCTGCTCAAGAGCGGGAGCGCCTGGCGGCACGTGCTGTACTCAGTGATCCACTTCCCGTGGGCGGTGTTCGGGTTCTGCATGGCACTGACGTTCTGGGCGACGGGTTGGACGCTCCTGCTGTACCCGTTCTGGTTCTGGGTCATCCCGACCTACACCGACCAGCCCGGGATGATGCTCTTCCAGAACGGCGACTACTCCTTCTTCGTCGATTCGCCCCTGGAGATCGCCTTCGCCTGCCTCGTCGGACTGGCGATCACCCTCGCCACCCCCTGGCTGATCCGGGCCCTGACCACCGTCGACCGGGTCATGGTCGGCGGGCTGCTCGGAGGCTCCCGGCTGGCGAGCCGCGTCACCGAGCTGGAGTCGGACCGGGGCGTGGTGGTGGACACCGCGGCGGCCGACCTGCGGCGCATCGAGCGGGACCTGCACGACGGGGCGCAGGCGCGGCTGGTGTCGCTCGCGATGGATCTGGGGCTGGCGAAGGAGAAGCTCGCCGAGGATCCGCGGGCCGCGGCGCGCATGGTGGACGAGGCGCACGGCGAGGTGAAGATCGCCCTGCAGGAGCTGCGGGACCTCGCGCGGGGGATCCATCCGGCCGTGCTGACGGACCGGGGGCTGGACGCGGCGCTGTCGTCGGTGGCGGCGCGGTGTGCGGTGCCGGTGCGGGTGGCCGTGGATCTTCCGGCCCGGCCGGTGGCGGCGATCGAGGGGATCGCGTACTTCACGGTCTCGGAGCTGCTGCAGAACGTGAGCAAGCACGCGATGGCACGGTCGGCCTCGGTGGACGTGTGGAAGTCCGGGGAGCGGCTGCTGATCCAGGTGGCGGATGACGGGCGGGGTGGGGCGGGGGCCTCCGGCGGGGGGAGCGGGTTGGCGGGGTTGACGGGGCGGTTGGATGCGGTGGACGGGGTGCTGGTGGTGGACTCGCCCGACGGGGTCGGGACGACGGTTACGGCGGAGCTGCCGTGGCGTGACCGGGGCTGAGCCCCCGGGCCCCCTTTTTTGTTGCTGGTGAGCGGGACTCCCGTGCGGGGTGGGCGGGGGTCCCGTTCGTGTGTCGGGTGCGGGTGCGGGTGCGTTTCCTGGGGCGCCGCCCCAGACCCCGCGCCTCAAACGCCGGCGGGGCTGGATTTGGCGCGGCCACGCCCTTGGGGGCGGCAGGTGGGCTTCCGGTTGGGGAAAACTGCCGCCGGGCGCCCACGTGTTGTCTCGGCTCTGCCTTCACCAGGACTTAAGGCTGGGATGCTTGGCTGAGTCGTGTAGTGCGGGAACGAGTGGACGCGGGAGCTGCAACGTCGTGGAAGACAGGGTGCGGGTGGTCATCGCCGAGGATTCAGTGCTGCTGCGTGAGGGCCTGACCCGGTTGCTGACCGACCGGGGGCATGACGTCGTGGCGGGCGTCGGGGACGCTGAGGCCCTGCTCAAGACGATCGCGGAGCTGGCGGCCGAGGACGCGCTGCCGGATGTGGTGGTGGCCGACGTACGGATGCCGCCGACACACACCGACGAGGGCGTACGGGCGGCCGTACGGCTGCGCCGGGACCATCCCGGGATAGGCGTGCTCGTGTTGTCGCAGTACGTGGAGGAGCAGTACGCCACCGAACTCCTGGCCGGTTCGAGCACCGGGGTGGGGTACCTCCTCAAGGACCGGGTGGCCGAGGTACGGGAGTTCCTGGACGCGGTGGTCCGGGTGGCCCGGGGCGGTACGGCCCTGGACCCCGAGGTCGTCGCCCAGCTGCTCGGCCGCAGCCGCAAGCAGGACGTCCTGGCGGGTCTGACCCCGCGCGAGCGCGAGGTGCTCGGGCTGATGGCCGAGGGACGGACGAATTCCGCCGTGGCCAAGCAGCTGGTCGTGAGCGACGGGGCGGTGGAGAAGCACGTCAGCAACATCTTCATGAAACTGGGCCTCTCGCCGAGTGACGGGGATCACCGGCGTGTACTGGCCGTTCTCACCTATCTGAAATCTTGATCGACTGACACTCTGTCAGATACGGCATACCGGTCGGGCCGTCTCAAGGGGCGGTCCTACGGTCCAGAATGTGGTCGCCTCCGGGGAGCCTGATCCCTACGGACGTAGGGTGGGTTCTGGGGGTGCTCACGCCTCGAAGGAGGTCCAGTTCAGTGACCAGCCAGGTCAGCAGCCCAGCCGAGCAGGCCGACGGGGCTGGGGGTGCGGTTGTCGGTGGACAACGCACCCCGGCGAGCCCGGGCAGCAAGGAAGTACGCCGTCTCGATCGTGTGATCATCCGGTTCGCGGGTGACTCCGGTGACGGTATGCAGCTCACCGGTGACCGGTTCACCTCGGAGACGGCGTCGTTCGGAAACGACCTGTCGACGCTGCCGAACTTCCCCGCCGAGATCCGCGCCCCTGCCGGAACCCTCCCGGGCGTCTCCTCCTTCCAGCTCCACTTCGCCGACCACGACATCCTCACGCCGGGCGACGCCCCGAACGTGCTGGTGGCGATGAATCCGGCGGCGCTGAAGGCGAACATCGCGGACGTGCCGCGCGGCGCGGAGATCATCATCAACACGGATGAGTTCACCAAGCGCCCGATGGCCAAGGTCGGCTACGAGGTCTCGCCGCTGGAAGACGGCTCCCTGGACGCGTACAACCTCCACCCGGTACCGCTGACCACCCTGACGGTCGAGGCGCTGAAGGACTTCGGGCTCTCCCGCAAGGAGGCCGAGCGCAGCAAGAACATGTTCGCGCTGGGCCTGCTGTCGTGGATGTACCACCGGCCCACCGAGGGCACCGAGAAGTTCCTGCGGCAGAAGTTCGCGAAGAAGCCGGAGATCGCCGAGGCGAACATCGTCGCCTTCCGGGCCGGCTGGAACTTCGGGGAGACGACGGAGGACTTCGCGGTCTCCTACGAGGTCGCGCCCGCCACCCGCGCCTTCCCGACCGGCACCTACCGGAACATCTCCGGGAACCTGGCCCTGTCCTACGGCCTCATCGCCGCGAGCCAGCAGGCCGACCTGCCCCTCTACCTGGGCTCCTACCCGATCACCCCGGCCTCGGACATCCTGCACGAGCTGTCGAAGCACAAGAACTTCGGCGTGCGGACCTTCCAGGCCGAGGACGAGATCGCCGGCATCGGCGCGGCGCTCGGCGCGGCCTTCGGCGGGGCCCTCGGGGTGACCACCACCTCCGGGCCCGGCGTGGCGCTCAAGTCGGAGACCATCGGTCTCGCGGTGTCGCTGGAGCTTCCGCTGCTCATCGTGGACATCCAGCGCGGCGGCCCCTCCACCGGTCTGCCGACGAAGACGGAGCAGGCGGACCTCCTCCAGGCCATGTTCGGCCGCAACGGCGAGGCGCCCGTCCCGATCGTGGCCCCGCGGACCCCCGCGGACTGCTTCGACGCCGCCCTGGACGCGGCCCGGATCGCGCTGACCTACCGGACTCCGGTCTTCCTGCTCTCCGACGGCTACCTCGCCAACGGGTCCGAGCCCTGGCGGATCCCGGAGGTCGCGGACCTGCCCGACCTGAAGGTCAAGTTCGCCACCGGCGCGAACCACACCCTCGCCGACGGCACCGAGGTGTTCTGGCCGTACAAGCGGGACCCGGAGACACTCGCCCGGCCGTGGGCCGTTCCCGGCACGCCCGGCCTCGAACACCGCATCGGCGGCATCGAGAAGCAGGACGGCACCGGCAACATCTCCTACGACCCCGCCAACCACGACCTCATGGTCCGCACCCGTCAGGCGAAGATCGACGGCATCCGGGTGCCGGACCTGGACGTCGACGACCCGGACGGCGCAACCACCCTGGTCCTGGGCTGGGGTTCCACCTACGGCCCCATCACCGCGGCCGTGCGCCGGCTGCGGAACGCCGGACTCCCGGTCGCGCAGGCCCACCTGCGCCACCTGAACCCCTTCCCCAGGAATCTCGGCGAGGTCCTGGAGCGTTACGAGAAGGTAGTGGTGCCGGAGATGAACCTCGGGCAGCTCGCCATCCTGGTCCGGGCGAAATACCTGGTCGACGCGCAGTCGTACACGCAGGTCAATGGAATGCCGTTCAAGGCCGAGCAGCTCGCAAAGGTCCTCGAGGAGGCCATCAATGACTGAGGTGACCGTGACCGACGGGTCCCGCACACTGCTTTCGCTGGTGCCCAAGGCCGAGTCCAAGCAGTCGATGAAGGACTTCAAGTCGGACCAGGAGGTCCGCTGGTGCCCCGGCTGCGGCGACTACGCCGTGCTCGCCGCCGTTCAGGGCTTCATGCCCGAACTGGGGCTGGCGAAGGAGAACATCGTCTTCGTCTCCGGCATCGGCTGCTCCTCCCGCTTCCCGTACTACATGAACACGTACGGGATGCACTCCATCCACGGCCGCGCGCCCGCCATCGCCACCGGCCTCGCCACCTCCCGGCGCGACCTGTCCGTCTGGGTGGTCACGGGTGACGGCGACGCGCTCTCCATCGGCGGCAACCACCTGATCCACGCCCTGCGCCGCAACGTCAACCTCAAGATCCTGCTGTTCAACAACCGGATCTACGGGCTGACCAAGGGGCAGTACTCCCCCACGTCCGAGGTCGGCAAGATCACCAAGTCCACGCCGATGGGCTCGCTGGACTCGCCGTTCAACCCGGTGTCGCTGGCGATCGGCGCCGAGGCCTCCTTCGTCGCCCGTACCGTCGACTCCGACCGCAAGCACCTCACCGAGGTGCTCCGTGCGGCGGCCGACCACCAGGGCACGGCGCTCGTCGAGATCTACCAGAACTGCAACATCTTCAACGACGGCGCCTTCGAGGTCCTCAAGGACAACGACCAGGCGCTGGAGGCCGTGATCCGGCTGGAGGACGGCCGGCCGATCCGTTTCGGCGCGGACGGCGCGAAGGGCGTCGTACGCAACCAGGCCACCGGCGACCTGGAGGTCGTCGACGTCACCCCGGCCAACGAGTCGCGGATCCTGGTCCACGACGCGAAGACCGCCAGCCCGACGACGGCGTTCGCGCTCTCCCGCCTGGCCGACCCCGACACCCTGCACCACACCCCCATCGGGGTCTTCCGCAGCGTCGAACGGCCCGTCTACGACACCCTCATGGCCGACCAGCTCGACACGGCCATCGACCGCAGCGGCAAGGGCGACCTCGGTGCGCTGCTGACCGGCAACGACACCTGGACCGTCGTCGGCTGACCCGCCCGCCACGGACACGGCCGTACGGAGCCGCACGAAGCCCGGATCTCGCAGGAGATCCGGGCTTCAGCACGTTCGCCCTCTCGCCCGGGCGCGCAAGCCCCTGGAGATGTCATGAGTATCTCGCGATTACGGGCATGACATCCGGGCCGTGCGGCGCTACGGTCGTGAAGTTGGCTGGAAGTCGTACAGGAGGCCCCCGTGAAGGCGGAGAACGAGCAGCGCACGGGTTTGCTCTACGGATTCGGCGCATACGGGATGTGGGGGCTGGTCCCCCTCTTCTGGCCACTCCTGATGCCCGCGGGAGCCGTCGAGATCCTCGCCCACCGCATGACGTGGTCCCTGGCCGTGGTCGGGCTGGCACTGCTCGCGGTGCGCCGCTGGGGCTGGATACGGGAGCTGCTGCGCCAGCCGCGCAAGCTCGCCCTGACCGCGCTGGCCGCATCGGTGATCAGCGTGAACTGGGGCCTGTACATCTGGTCGGTCAACAACGGCCACGTCGTCGAATCGAGCCTCGGCTACTTCATCAACCCGCTGGTCAGCATCGCGATGGGCGTGCTCGTCCTGGGCGAGCGGCTGCGCCGCGTGCAGTGGGTGGCGGTCGGCCTCAGCTTCGTCGCCGTCCTCGTGCTCGCCATCGGCTACGGGCGTCCGCCGTGGATCTCGCTGGTCCTGGCCTGCTCCTTCGCGACGTACGGGCTGATCAAGAAGAAGCTCAACATGGGCGGGCTGGAGTCGCTGGCCGCCGAGACGGCCCTGCTGTTCCTGCCGGCCCTGGGCTACCTGCTGTGGCTGACCGCGCAGGGCCGGTCCACCTTCGCCGCGCAGGGCGTCGGCCACGGGCTCCTGCTGGCCGCGACCGGACTGGTCACCGCGATCCCGCTGGTGCTCTTCGGGGCGGCCGCCATCCGCGTCCCGCTGTCCACCCTCGGGCTGCTCCAGTACATGGCCCCCGTCTTCCAGTTCGGGCTGGGCGTCCTGTACTTCCACGAGGCCATGCCGCCCGAGCGCTGGGCCGGCTTCTCCCTGGTGTGGGCCGCGCTCGCGCTCCTGACCTGGGACGCGCTGCGCACGGCACGGCGCTCCCGGGCGGCCCTCGCGGCAGCCCCCGCCGTCGTGGCAGCGCCGGCCCGCGAGCCCGCGTAACAGGCCGCCGGCGGGTACGCACCGGCAAACGCTCCACCCTCACGATCCCCGGCACGGACCACCCGTACCGGGGATCGTCCGTTTTCCGAACTGCCCTGACCGAATTGTGGTCTTGACGGACAGTCACACTCTCGCTGAACATCAGGCTCGCACTGACGCACTAACGCTCACCTGCTCTATCCCGCTCGTTCCGTCAAATCCCCGCGGAATCCCGGAGCCCCCACATGAGCCTGTCCGTCTCCCGGCGCCTTGCTGCCGTGACCGCTTTCGCGGTCGCGGGCCTGATCGCCTCCACCGCACCCGCCGCCCTCGCCGCCCCCACGGCGGTCACCGCGGCGCCGACCCCGCCCGACATACCGCTGGCCAACGTCAAGGCCCACCTGTCGCAGCTCTCCACGATCGCCGCGAACAACGGCGGCAACCGCGCCCACGGCAGGGCCGGCTACAAGGCCTCGATCGACTACGTGAAGGGCAAGCTCGACGCGGCCGGCTTCACGACCACCCTGCAGACCTTCACCTCCAGCGGCGCCACCGGCTACAACCTGATCGCCGACTGGCCGGGCGGCGACCCCAACTCGGTGCTGATGTCCGGCTCGCACCTGGACTCGGTGACCTCGGGCGCCGGCATCAACGACAACGGCTCCGGCAGCGCCGCCGTCCTGGAGGCCGCGCTCGCCGTCTCCCGTGCGGGCCTGCAGCCGACGAAGCACCTGCGCTTCGGCTGGTGGGGCGCGGAGGAGCTGGGCCTGATCGGCTCGAAGTACTACGTCAACAACCTGCCGGCCGCCGAGAAGGCGAAGCTCTCCGGCTACCTGAACTTCGACATGATCGGCTCGCCGAACCCGGGCTACTTCGTCTACGACGACGACCCGACCATCGAGCAGACCTTCAAGAACTACTACGCGGGCCTCGGCATCCCGACCGAGATCGAGACCGAGGGCGACGGCCGCTCCGACCACGCGCCGTTCAAGAACGCGGGCATCCCGGTCGGCGGCCTGTTCTCCGGCGCCGACTACACCAAGACGGCGGCCCAGGCGCAGAAGTGGGGCGGCACCTCCGGTCAGGCGTTCGACCGCTGCTACCACTCGTCCTGCGACAGCCTGTCGAACATCAACGACACGGCCCTGGACCGCAACGCCGACGCCATCGCGTACGCGATCTGGAACCTCGGGGCGGGCACCCCGGTCCCGCCGGGCCAGTCCTTCGAGAGCACGACGGACGTGAACATCCCCGACTCCCCCGCCGCCGCGGTCAACTCGCCGATCACGGTCTCGGGCGTCGCGGGCAATGCCCCGGCCACCACCAAGGTGGACGTGAACATCGTCCACACGTACCGCGGTGACCTGGTCGTCGACCTGGTCGCCCCGGACGGCACGGTCTACAACCTGCACAACCGCACCGGCGGCAGCGCCGACAACCTCGTGCAGTCGTACACCGTCAACGCCTCCAGCGAGGTCGCGAACGGGGTCTGGAACCTCCGGGTCAAGGACGCGGCCGCGCAGGACGTCGGCTACGTCAACAGCTGGAAGATCACCTTCTAGGCGCACCGCCGGCCCCGCCGCACACGCGCCGGGCCCCGCTCCAAGAGCCTCGGCACGATCCGACCCGATCGTGCCGGGGCTCGTCGCCGTCCCGGACCGGGCCTACGTCTCCTCGGCGCGGCCCCGCAGCGAGGCGGGCAGCGGTTCCTGGATCCGGGCGCGCAGTTCCTCGGCGACGGCCGCGATGTCCGCGCGCCCCAGCTTCGCCGCCTCCACGAGGTCGCCGAGCTCCTCCGGCGAGGGCAGCTGCCGGGCTCCGGCCACGCGCAGGTACGAGCGGGTCGCGGCGGCCGCGTAGAACTCGTTCATCGGGGATTCCAGCGCCGGGCACACCGCGAGGGTGTGCAAAAACGCCGCGGCCCGCCACGCGGTGTCCGGGGCGGGCTGTTCGGGCACGAGGACGAGGTCGTTCTGGTGCCGGGCGACCGCGGCGGCCACCCCGGAGGGGTCCCACACCGCGGGGTCGGACGGGAGATGGTGGGCCAGAGCGGTCCAGGCCCACTCCATGGTGATCTTCAATGGCCGAACCGCTCCTGGAAGTAGCTCCAGTGGTCGGCGAACTCCTCTATGCCGGACAGGAACTTCTTCCGGTCCTCGTCGAGTTCGCGTTCCGTGACCTCGGTGATCAGCGCGGTGACCGTCGTCCCCAGCGCCGCCGCGCGCGCCTTCAGGCGTTCGTGGAACTCTTCGTCCAGGCGGATGGTGACGTGTCTCGACATGTCCAACACCGTACAGCGGCCGCGCTGTACGGACAGCAGGAATGCCGCAAGGGTGGGCAGGGACACAGTCCCGGCCCACCCTCGCGGCGTTCTCGTGCGCGGTGCCGCCCGAGTGACTACTTGTTGGCGTCGGCCGTCTTCACCAGCGCGTCCTTGGTGACCGCGCCGACGTAGACCTTGCCGTCGTCCGTGACCAGGGCGTTGACCAGGCGGGTCGACAGGACCCGGCCCTCGCCGAACTTCCCGGTGACCTTGTCCCCGAGGGAGTCGAGGAACTGCTTGGCCTCCTTCGGGGCGTTCTTGTCGTTCTCCAGGTCCTTCAGGCCCTTGCCGGAGCCCGAGTCGATCCGCGCGACGGTCGCCCAGCCCTCGCCGAGCACCTTCACGTCGCCCTGGCCGTTCGGACCGCCCAGCAGGCCGTCCAGGCCCGGGAAGGACTCCAGCGCCTTGAACCCCTCGCCCTTGTCGCCCTTGCCCGCCTCGTCCACGCCCTCGGTCAGCTTGGCGCCCTTGGGCGGGGTGAAGGCGAAGGTGTCGGCCGCCGGCTTGGCGAAGTCCACCTTGGTGAAGCCGGCGTCCACGATCGGCTTGCCGCCCTGGGAGGAGAGCAGCTGCACGCGCAGCGGCACACCGGTCTTGGCGTCCACCGCGATCTGGACCGAGCCGACGGTGGAGCCGCTCTGCTTGGGCTTGAGCACCAGCTGGTAGGCGTCCCGGCCGGCCACCTGCGCGGTGTCGCCCACGCTGACGTCGGTGGTCGGGCCGGCGGCCTTCAGGAGCTCCTCGGCGATCTTCTGGGGGGAGGTGCCCAGCCGGTCGGCCGTCTTGTGGTCCTTGCCCGCGTCCTTGCCGGCGTCCTTGCCCGACTGCGGGTTCTTCTCGTGGAAGACCTCGTTCGACTTGGAGTCGTAGCCCCACACGTCGTCGCCGTTGTGGATGAGGCTGTACTCGTCCTTGCCGTCCAGGAACGTGAGCTTCTGGCGGTCCGGGCCGTCGGCCGCGACGCGGAAGGTGTGCGTGCCGCTGGCCAGTTGCGCGACCTTGTCCTCCGGGTTGGCGGAGCCGCCGGCGACCCCACCGCCGCCGAGCAGCCCGGTCGCGATCTTCGGGAGGCCCAGGTCGGTGCTGATCTTGGCCGTGCCCGACAGCTGCTGTACGTCGGAGGCGGCGACCTTCTCGATGAGCTGCTGCGCCGTCACCTTCGGCAGGTCGGGCCCGCCGGCGTTGGCGAAGGCCGGGACCATCGCCACGGTCGCCGCGGCCACACCCGCCACCGCCACCGGTACGGCGTACCGGGCGACCTTGCGAGAAGTCTTCGTGTTCGCTGCCATGTCAGTGCCCTGCCCTCTTGTGTCGACGGCGGCGACCGCCGTGTCGCCGCGCTCACCCGATCTGGTGGGGTTGATGACTCCATCTGACCAAATCACCGGCGGCGGGGCGTCAGTCCCCGGACGCAACTGCGCGTACGACCGTGGGATGACACGGGAAGGGCCCTCCTGCCCGGACCCGTAGGGGTCGCCGGGGCGGAAGGGCCCGTTCCGATCCTGCGGGGGTGCGGGACACCCCTCACGCGCCTAGCCGGCGCGGTGCACCACGGCGTCGCAGAGCTCTTCGAGCGCCGACTTCGCGAAGCACTCGGGCAGCGGGGCGAGCGTGGCCCGCGCCTCCCCCGCGTACCGGACGGTGTCGCGGCGGGCCTGTTCCAGGGCGGGGTGCGCGCGCAGCCGGGTCAGCACCTCGGCGTGGCGGGCGTCGTCGGTCAGGTCGCCGTCCAGGAGGCCTACGAGCTCCAGGTCCTCGGGGCGCCCGTCCCGCTCGGCCATCTCGCGCAGCCGCAGCACGGGCAGTGTGGGAATGCCCTCGCGCAGGTCGGTGCCCGGGGTCTTGCCGGACTCGTGCGCGTCGGAGGCGATGTCGAGGACGTCGTCGGCGAGCTGGAAGGCGGTGCCGAGCCGCTCGCCGTACTGGGTGAGGATGTCGACGACCGACTCGTCGGCGCCGGCCATGAGCGCGCCGAAGCGGCCGGAGACGGCGATCAGCGAGCCGGTCTTGCCGGCGATGACGTCGAGGTAGTGGGCGACGGGGTCGCGGCCGTCGCGCGGACCGGCCGTCTCCAGGATCTGCCCCGTCACCAGCCGCTCGAAGGCCTCGGCCTGGATGCGTACGGCCTCGGGGCCGAGGTCGGCCAGGATGTGCGAGGCGCGGGCGAAGAGGAAGTCACCGGTCAGTACGGCGACCGAGTTGCCCCAGCGGGCGTTGGCGCTCTCCACGCCGCGGCGCACGTCCGCCTCGTCCATGACGTCGTCGTGGTAGAGGGTCGCCAGGTGGGTGAGCTCGACCACCACGGCGGACGGAACGATTCCGGGCGCGTAGGGATCCCCGAAGCGGGACGCGAGCATCACCAGCAGCGGCCGGAACCGCTTGCCGCCGGCCCGGACCAGGTGCTGTGCGGCCTCGGTGATGAAGGGGACTTCGCTCTTGGTGGCCTCCAGCAGACCCGCCTCGACGGCGGCCAGTCCGGCCTGGACATCGGTCTCAAGAGCCTGGTCCCGCACGGTCAGTCCGAACGGCCCGACGACGGTCACGAGGGGTACTCCTGTCTGCTGACGATCACGCTGACGATCACATGGATTGTCAATGTGTCGCTGCCATCACTCAAGCCAGCGTATCGGGTCTGTTTTCGATCACCGAGAGCGCCTTCCCGGCCACCACCCGAGCACTGTCCGATGCACACCGGTATGTTCTGGAGGAGCCGAAACAACCGGAGCATACGTTTTGTCCAGAACTGCGACCGACAGGGGCGAGCCCGCGGATCCGGCGGACGACCAGCCGCCGCTCCGCGACGACCACGCTTTCCTCGGCCACCCGCGCGGCCTCGCCACGCTCTCCGGCCTGGAGGTGTGGGAGCGCTTCTCCTTCCTCGGCATGCAGGCGATCCTCGTCCTCTACTTCGCGGACGCGGTGGCGGACGGCGGCCTGGGCATGGCCCCCGGCACCGCGGCCTCCGTCTCGGCGGCGTACGGGACCATGGTCTACCTCGTCTCCGTCGCCGGCGGATGGCTCGCCGACCGCATCCTCGGTTCGTACCGGGCCGTCCTGTGGGGCGGCATCCTGATCGCGTGCGGCCACTACGCGATGGCCGTGCCGACCGCCGCCATGACCTGGGTCGGCCTCGGCCTGATCAGCGCGGGCACCGGCCTGCTCAAGCCGAACGTGGCCACCATGGTCGGCAAGCTGTACCGGACGGACGACGACCGGCGCGACGCCGGCTTCGCCCTCTACTACATGGCCATCAACATCGGCGCCTTCGCCGGACCGCTGATCACCGGCTGGCTCGGCGAGCACGAGGGCTGGCACTGGGGCTTCTCCGCCGCCGCCCTCGGCATGACCGCGGGCCTGGTCCAGTACGTGCACGGCCGCCGCCACCTGGCCGGACGCAAGCACTCCGCCGAGTACGCCCTGGCGCCCGCCGCGATGCGCAGGGCCGTGTGGCGGATCGTCGGCGGCTGCCTCGCCTTCGCCGCGCTCGCCACCCTTCTGGCGGCCGCCGGCCGGCTGACGATGGACCGCTTCGTGGACCTGCTCACCCTGGTCTCGGTGATCGCGCCCGTCGTCTACTTCGCGGTGATGTTCCGCAGCCCGCGGGTGACGAGCGAGGAGCGCGGGCGGCTGCGCCCGTACGTGGTCCTCTTCCTGGCCTCGGTCGCCTTCAACTTCATCCTCTTCCAGGCCTACTCGACGATGATGCTGCTGGCCTCGACCAACGCCCGCACCACGATCCTGGGATTCGAGTTCCCGGCGAGCTGGTACGCCTCCGCGCTCGGCGCCTTCGAGGTGGCCCTCGCCCCGGTCGTCGCCGCGCTGTGGGCCCGGATGGGCCACCGCCAGCCGCACGCCTCCAACAAGATCGCGATCGGGGTGATCCTGGGCGGCCTGTCCTTCCTGCTGATGGTGATCCCGACCTCGGGGCACGAGGGGGACGCCTACGAGATGGCCGCCTGGTGGATCATCGGCTCGTACCTGCTGCTCGGCCTCGGCGACGTCCTGCTGGAGACCTCGGGCATGTCGGCCACCTCGAAGCTCGCCCCGAGGGCCTATCGCAGCCAGACGATGGCGCTGTGGTTCCTCTCCCTCGCGCTCGCCAACGGCATCCAGGCCCAGGTGGTCAAGGTCTACGGCCAGGTGTCGAACCCCGTGTACTTCGGCCTCAACGGCGCCGTCGCGGTGGCGGTGGGCCTCGCCGTGATCGCGCTGGCCCCGTGGCTGCGGCGCACGATGCACCCCGTCCACTGAAGTCCGCTGAGGTCCGCTGAGGTTCATTGAGGTGGTTCACGCATGATCATCCGTACCGCTTTCCCGTACGAGACCACCCACGAGGATGTCCGGATCCCGATGGCCGACGGCGTGGAGCTGTACGCGCGCGTCTGGCGGCCGGTGACGGACGAGCCGGTTCCGGCACTGCTGGAGTACCTCCCGTACCGGCTCACCGACTGGACCGCGCCGCGCGACTGGCAGCGCCACCCGTGGTACGCGGGCCACGGCTACGCCTCGGTACGGGTGGACGTGCGCGGCCACGGCTGCAGCGGAGGCCGTCCCGGCGACGAGTACGACGCCCGGGAGCTGGCCGACGGGGTCGCGGTGGTGGAGTGGCTGGCGGCGCAGCCGTGGTGCACGGGCGCGGTGGGGATGTTCGGGATCTCCTGGGGCGGCTTCAACTCCCTCCAGATCGCCGCCCTCGCCCCCGAGGCGCTGAAGGCGGTCGTCACCGTCTGCTCGACGGACGACCGGTTCGACAACGACGTCCACTACATGGGCGGCTCGGTCCTGGCCGTCGACATGCACGCCTGGGCGGCGACCATGCTGGCCTTCGCCTCCCGGCCGCCGGACCCGCTGTTCGTCGGCGACGGCTGGCGGCAGCAGTGGCTGGACCGGCTGGAGGCGGTCGAACCGCTCATCCACACCTGGCTCTCGCACCAGACCCGCGACGCCTACTGGCGCCACGGCAGCGTCTGCGAGGACTACGGGGCGATCGGCGCGGCGGTGCTCGCGGTGGGCGGCTGGCACGACCCGTACCGGGACACCGTGCTGCGGCTGGTCGAACACCTGCCGTCCGGGCGGGTACGGGGTCTCATCGGGCCCTGGTCGCACCAGTACCCGGACCGCGGGCTGCCCCCGGGACCGGCGATCGGCTTCCTCCAGGAGACCCTGCGCTGGTGGGACCACTGGCTGCGGGGCACCGACAACGGGGTGATGGACGAGCCGCTGCTGCGCGCCTGGATCAGCGACTCGCACCCGCCGGCGACGGTGTACGAGGAGCTCCCGGGCCGCTGGGTCGGCGAGAAGGCCTGGCCGTCGGCGTCCGTGATCCCCGTCCCGTACGTGTTCCAGGGCGCGCCGGTGGACGTCGCCTCCCCGCAGCACACCGGGATGGACGCCGGCCGCTTCTTCCCCTTCGGCAACGACGCCGACCTGCCGCCGGACCAGCGGGAGGAGGACGCGAAGTCGGCCTGCTTCGAGTTCCCGGTGGGGGGCGGGGAGCCGGTGGAGATCCTGGGCCGGCCCTCGGTGACCCTGCGGCTGCGGCTCGACGTGCCGTACGGGCAGGTCGTGGCCCGGCTGTGCGACGTCGCCCCGGACGGGACCTCGACGCTGGTCACGCGGGGCGCGCTGAACCTGTCGGCCCGCCAGGGCCGGGACCGGGCCGTGCCGTGGCCGGTGGGCTCCTACGAGGACGTCACCTTCGAGCTGAACGGCATCGGCCACGCCTTCCCGCCCGGGCACCGGATCCGGCTCGCCGTGTCCTCCGCGTACTGGCCGTGGATCTGGCCGCGGGCCGGCTCGGAGGCCGGCTGGACCCTGGACCCGGCGGGCAGCGCGCTGACCCTGCCGGTGCGGGCGGCCTCGCCGGCCGGGGACGGGGGGATCGTCTTCGGGCCGCCGGAGCAGGCGCCGCCGCTGGGGGTCGCCTTCCCGGCCACGCTGGACGAACCGCGCCCGGAACGGCTGGTCGTACGGGACGTCGCGCGCGGGACGTGGCGGCTGGAGGTGGACCCGCGGTACGGGGGCACGCGGGTGTACCCGGACGGCCTGGAGTTCGGCGAGGACGCGGAGGAGGTGTACGAGATCCAGGACGCGGACGCGCTGTCCGCGCGGGCCCGGTCCCAGTGGCGGATCCGGCTCCACCGGCCCGAACTGGGCTGGGACGTGCGGGTGGAGACCCGGTCGGAGATCTCGTGCGACGAGGGCGGCTTCGTGACGTCGAACGAGGTGGTGTGCCGGGAGGGGGGCGAGGTGGTCTTCCACCGGACGTGGGAGCGCCGGCTGCCGCGCGCGGCGGGCTGAGCGGTCCAGGGGTGCTTCCGCCGCCTGCCCGGCGCGGCACCGCTGCTGGGGCTCCGCCCCAGACCCCGCTCCTCAAACGCCGGAGGGGCTGAATAGTGCCGGCCTCAGCCAAATCCAGCCCCTCCGGCGTTTGAGGAGCGGGGGTGCGGGGGCGGAGCCCCCGGAGACGGCGGTCAGCCGTAGAGGCGTTCCAGGACCACCGCGATGCCGTCCTCGTCGTTGGACAAGGTGATCTCGTCGGCCACCGCCACCAGCTCGGGGTGGGAGTTGGCCATGGCCACCCCGTGCGCGGCCCACGCGAACATCGGGACGTCGTTCGGCATGTCCCCGAAGGCGATCGTCCCGGCCGGGGAGGTCCCCAGGACTTCCGCCGCCCGCGCGAGCCCACTGGCCTTGTCGATGCCCGGCGGCTGGAGTTCCACCGTGTGCTCCCCCGCCATCGTGACGTTCACCAGGTCCCCGACCACCGCCCGCGCCACCCGCGTCAGCTCGTCGTCGTCCAGCTCCGGGTGCTGGAGCAGCACCTTGTTGATCGGGGCGGTCCACAGGTCCGACCGCCGCGGCACCGAGACCGTCGGCAGGTGCGGGTGCCACATCCGGTAGCCCGGCCCTATCAGCATCTCGGCGTCCAGTCCCTCCTGGTTGACCGCCGCGTAGACCTCGCCGATCTCCGCCTCGATCTTGCCGAGGGCGACCTCGGCGAGTTCACGGTCCATGGCGACGGAGTGCAGCAGGCGCCCGCGCGCCGCGTCGTACACCTGCGCGCCCTGCCCGCACACCGCAAGCCCCGTGTACCCGAGGTCGTCGAGGACGTGTCGGACCTGTGGGACCGGGCGGCCGGTGACGATGATGTGCCGGGCGCCGGCCGCGCGGGCCGTCGCGAGGGCCGTGTGAGAACGGGCCGAGACGGTGTCACCGGCGCGCAGCAGAGTCCCGTCCAGGTCGGTGGCGATCAAGGCATAAGGGAGGGCCGGAAGCGGCGCGGAAGTCACGGCGCCAAGGATACGGACCCCATTGGACAAGTCCTACAAATAGAGCGCGAATCCGGCCTCCCACGCGCCCCCTCAGCCACGTAACGTGTCAACCAGCTCCCGGGACACCCCCGGACCGCGTCGAAAGCGAGGCAGCACCCCATGCCCCAGCAGAGCCCCCTCGATCTCCCCGAGGGCGACCCGTTCGGGCCGCACAACCTCCCGTACGGCGTCTTCTCGACCTCCGCGGAGGACCGCCGCCGCATCGGTGTGCGGATCGGCGGGCACGTGCTCGACGCGGGGGCGGCCGCCGCCGCGCTCGGTTCCCCGTACGCCGGACTGCTCGGGCAGTCCTCCCTCAACCCGCTGCTGGCCGCCGGGCGCACCGCCTGGCGCGACGTGCGCCGCGCGCTCACCGCCTGGGTGACCGACCCCGGCCACCGCGCCACGGTCGAGCCGCACCTGCTGCCGCTCGACGAGGTCACGCTGCACCTGCCGTACGAGGTCGCCGACTACGTCGACTTCTACGCGAGCGAGCACCACGCCACCAACGTCGGGAGGATGTTCCGCCCGGACGGCGACGCGCTGACGCCCAACTGGAAGCACCTGCCCATCGGTTACCACGGCCGCTCCGGCACGATCGTGGTCTCCGGGACCGACGTCGTACGCCCCTCCGGGCAGCGCAAGGCGCCCACCGACCCGGCGCCCGTCTTCGGCCCGTCCGTCAAGCTCGACATCGAGGCGGAGGTCGGCTTCGTCGTCGGCGCCCCCTCCGAGCTGGGCCGCCCGGTGCCGCTGGCCGACTTCGAGGACCACGTCTTCGGGCTGTTCCTGCTCAACGACTGGTCCGCGCGCGACATCCAGGCCTGGGAGTACGTGCCGCTGGGCCCCTTCCTCGGCAAGTCCTTCGCCACCTCCGTCTCCGCCTGGGTGACCCCGCTGGAGGCCCTGGACGCGGCCCGTGTCGCCCCGCCGGCCCGGGACTTCCCGCTCCTGCCCTACCTGGACGACGCCGAGCTCGACCGCCCCGGCGGCTTCGACCTGCACATCACCGTCTCCATCAACGGGCAGGAGGTGGCCCGTCCGCCGTTCGCGTCGATGTACTGGACCGCCGCGCAGCAGCTCGCCCACATGACCGTCAACGGCGCCTCCCTGCGCACCGGCGACGTGTACGGCTCCGGCACCGTCAGCGGCCCCGAGACCGGCCAGCGCGGCTCGCTGCTGGAGCTGACCTGGAACGGCCGCGACGCGATCGAGCTCGCCGACGGCAAGCGCACCTTCCTGGAGGACGGGGACACCGTCACCCTCACCGCCTGGGCCCCGGGCCCCGACGGGACGCGCGTCGGCCTCGGCGAGGTCATCGGCCGCATCGTGGGACAGCGCTAGTCCATCCCTCGGTCGGCGGGGTGGCGGATCTTTCCGTCACCCCGCCGAAACCGCAGCTCAGAGCCTTGTGAATGCGTCATCAGGTGGCGCAACACTGCGGCAACACCACCGTTCCCGGGCCCCCGGTACGTTCCCTGCCATGCCAGCCGAACGCACCGCCACGCACACCGTCCCGGTCGCCGCCGCGCGCCGCCGGCGGCTGCGCGCGGACCAGGCGCGACAGCTCGCAGACCTGCTCCGCCACCAGATCCTGGCGGGCGGCTACCCCGGCGGGGTCCTCCCCCTGGAGAGCACCCTCGCCGCCGACTACGGCGCCGGCCGCAACACCGTCCGCCAGGCCCTCGACCTGCTGCGCGGCGAGCAGCTGGTGGAGCGCCGGCCGGGCGTCGGCACGGTCGTCGTCTGCGAGAAGTACCCGCACGGCCTGGACCGCCTGCAGGGCCTGGCCGAGACCCTGCACGAGCACGGCCGGGTCACCAACGAGGTCCGCAACGTCGGCCCCGTCCGCGCCCCCGCCCCCGTCGCCGGACGCCTCGGCCTGCCCGAGCACGCCGACGTGCTCTACATCGAACGGCTGCGGCGCCTGAACGGACTGCCGCTCTCCCTCGACCTCACCTACGTACCGATGGACATCGGCGCCGAACTGCTGGGCTGCGACCTGGAGAACACGGACGTCTTCCGGCTCCTGGAACAGCTGACCGGGCAGCCGCTCGGCCACGCCGAGATCACCCTTGAGGCCGTCAACGCCGACGCGCACTCCGCCGCCGTCCTGCAGGCCCCGCGCGGGGCCGCCGTACTCATGCTGGAACGGCTCACCCACCTGCGCGACGGCCGGCCCGTGGACCTGGAGTTCATCCGCTTCCGCGGCGACCGGATCACCATGAGCGGCCTGCTGCGCCGCTCCCTCTGAAACCCCTGCCCCACCCCTGCCCCACCCCTTCCCTGGAGACAGCCATGCCTCTGGTCCCCCAGCGCGGCGACGTGCCCGTGACCATCGACGAGTCCCTGTGCATCGACGGCTGCACCCTCTGCGTCGACATGTGTCCGCTCGACTCGCTCGCGATCCGCGAGGACAACGGCAAGGCCTACATGCACGTGGACGAGTGCTGGTACTGCGGCCCGTGCGCCGCCCGCTGTCCCACCGGCGCGGTCACCGTCAACATGCCCTATCTGCTCCGGTGAAAGGCCCCACCCCCATGCGTACGAAGGCCCTCGCGCCCGCGCTCGTCCTGCTGCTCGCCCCGCTCGCCACGGCCTGCGGGGGCGACGCCTCCGGGGCGTCCGGCTCCAGGACGGTCACCGTGACCGTCGGCTACCAGTCCAAGACCATCAACACCGTCACCGCCGGCACCCTGCTGCGCGCCCTCGGCTACTTCGAGCAGGAACTCGCCGCGCGCGGCAAGCAGGACGGCGTCACGTACAAGGTGGAGTGGCAGGACTACGCCACCGGCGCCCCGATCACCGCGCAGATGACCGCCGGGAAGATCGACATCGGCTCGATGGGCGATTTCCCGCTCCTCATCAACGCGGCGCGCGGCAAGGAACTCAAGCAGCCCACCCACCTCGTCTCCGTGACCGGCTACAACCTGCGCGGCGGCCTCAACACCGTGGTCACCGCGCCGGATTCGAAGCTGGGATCCCTCGCCGACCTGCGCGGCAAGAAGGTGTCGACCAGTGTGGGCTCCGCCGCCGACGGGACGCTCGTACGGGCCCTGCAGCGCGCCGGGATCGACCCGGAGAGCGGCATCCAGAAGCTCAACCAGCAGCCCAGCGTGGGAGCTTCGGCCCTCCAGGCGGGCAGCGCCGACGCGCTCTCGCAGTTCGTGGCGTGGCCGGGGCAGCTGGCGTACGAGGGCCGGGCGAAGGCCCTGTACGACGGCGCCGAGCTGAACCTGCCGACCTTCCACGGGGTCACCGTGCGCGAGAAGTTCGCGAAGGAGCGGCCGGGCGTACTGGACGACTTCCTGAAGGCGCAGCGCAAGGCCACCGACCACCTGCGCGCGGAGCCGGTGGCGGCCGCCGAGTCGGTGGCGAAGGAGACGGGCCTGCCGGCTGAGGTGGTGTACCTCTACAACGGCGCGAACGGCATCGCCACCTTCGACCCGGCCCTGCGCCCCGAGCTGATCGACGCGCTGAAGCAGGACGTGCCGGTCCTCCAGGCGGGCAAGCTCGTCGGTGACGTGGACGTGGACGCCTTCGTGGACCCCGAGCCCCTGAAGCGGGCGGCGGCCGGCGCACCGGAGTACCCGAAGGCGACGGCCCCCCGGTCCGAGCTGTGGCTGAAGGGCCAGACCCGCACGCAGTCCTTCGACTCCCCGCGCGAGCTGCTGAAGGCCGCGCGCGGCGCGGACGTCCGGGCGGCGTACGTGCCGGACGCGGTGACCGGCACGCTGTGGTTCGCGGACAAGGCGGTGTGGGTGGCCGAGGGGCCGGAGCTGCGCGCCTTCGTCACGCCGGCGGGCGCCACGGCGTACGTCGACCAGCACCGGGAGTCCGGGGCGCGGATCCTGAGCTTCGCCGAGGCCGGGGCCCTGGCGTCATGACGGGCGGCCGCTGGCTGCTGCGGGCGGCCTCGCTCGGGGCGGCGCTCCTGCTGTGGCAGGGGCTGACCTCGCTCGACGTGAACCTGTGGCTGCGCTTCGAGCAGTTCCCGACGGTGGGCGAGATCGCGTCGACGTTCGCGGAGCGGGCCCGGACCGCGGACTACTGGCAGGACCTGGCCTCCAGCCTGCGCCGGATCGTGACGGGCTTCGTGCTCGCCGCCGTCCTGGGCGTGGTGGTGGGCACGGCCGTCGCCCGGTCGCGGACCGCGGCCGACGTCCTGGGGCCGCTGCTGGAGGTGCTGCGTCCGATCCCGGCCATCGCGCTGGTCCCGGTGGCGATCCTGATGTTCCCCTCCAACGAGCAGGGGATCGTCTTCATCACCTGCGCGGCCGCCTTCTTCCCGGTGCTGGTCTCGACGCGGCACGCGGTGCGGGCACTGGCCCCGGTGTGGGAGGAGGCCGTCCTGACGATGGGCGGCGGGCGGGCGCGAGTGCTGTTCTCCGTGGTCCTGCCGGGCGCCCTGCCGGGCATCTTCGGGGGCCTGTCGGTCGGCATCGGCGTGTCGTGGATCTGCGTGATCTCGGCCGAGATGATCTCCGGCGAGTACGGGGTCGGCTACCGCACCTGGCAGGACTACACGGTGGTCGACTACCCGGGCGTCTTCGTCGGCATGGTCACCATCGGCGCGCTGGGCTGGCTGACGTCCACGGCCGTGGAACGCGCGGGCCGCCGCCTCACGCGGTGGCTGCCCGCGCGCGACGCCGTGGCCGCCGTGGCTCCCCTCCCGCGGCCCCGACCGCCGCAGCTCCGCGCCGGGGCGGGCCCCGATGCCCCACGTCCCGCCTCCGAAGCCGGGGCGGAGCACGCGAAGCCCCGTACACGAGAGGTGACCTCGCCATGAGCCTGACCGATGTCTCGACCACCCCGGTCGACGCACCACCCCAAGGGGCCCGGCTCGCGCTGAGCGACGTGCGGCTCGGCCACCGCGGGCACGTGGTGCTCGACGGGGTCGACCTGACGGTCGAGGCCGGCGAGGTACTGGCCGTCGTGGGCCCGTCCGGATGCGGGAAGTCCACGCTGCTGCGCACCCTCGCGGGGCTGCTGCCGCCGCTCGACGGCGTGGTGGAACAAGACGGCGCCCCGGTCCGCGGCCCGGACGCCGACCGCGCCCTGGTCTTCCAGGACGACGCCCTGCTCCCTTGGCGCACGGTCCGGGCGAACATCGAACTCCCGCTCGCCATCGGGCGCTCGCGGGGGCCGTCCGAGGAGAAGGGCGCGGGACGGCCGTCCCGCGGCTCCGGCCCGGACGGGCAGGACGGGGTGCCCGGCCGGCATGGCCGCTCCCCCGTGTTCGAGCTGTCCCGTGCCGCCCGGCGGGCCCGGCGGCGGGCCGCCGAGGAGTGGCTGGAGCGCGTCGGTCTCGGCGGCCACGCCGACCGGCTCCCGCACCAGCTCTCCGGCGGGCAGCGCCAGCGCGTGCAACTGGCCCGCGCCCTCGCCGCGCGCCCGCGCGCCGTCCTGATGGACGAGCCCTTCGGGGCGCTCGACGCCCAGACCCGGGCCGAGATGCAGGACCTCCTCGTGGACGTCCTCGCCGGCACCGGCGCGAGCGTCGTGTTCGTCACCCACGACGTGGACGAGGCCCTGTTCCTCGGGGACCGCGTCGCCCTGCTCGGCACCGGTGAGGTGGTCTCCGTACCGCACCCCCGGGACCGCGGGCGCGCGCCGGCCCACGCCGCGCTGCGGCAGCAGATCATCGACTCTCTCTGAAAGGCAGCACCGTGGACATCCCCGCGATCGGCGACGCCGAGGAACTCTCCTGCGACGTCCTCGTCATCGGCGGCGGCACCGCCGGCACGATGGCGGCGCTGACCGCCGCCGAGCACGGGGCCCGCGTCCTGCTGCTGGAGAAGGCCCACGTACGCCACTCCGGCGCCCTCGCCATGGGCATGGACGGCGTCAACAACGCCGTCGTCCCCGGCCGCGCCGAGCCCGACGACTACGTCGCCGAGATCACCCGCGCCAACGACGGCATCGTCGACCAGTCCACGGTCCGCCAGACCGCCACCCGCGGTTTCGCGATGGTGCAGCGCCTGGAGTCGTACGGGGTGAAGTTCGAGAAGGACGAGCACGGCGAGTACGCGGTGCGCCAGGTCCACCGCTCGGGCTCGTACGTGCTGCCCATGCCCGAGGGCAAGGACGTCAAGAAGGTCCTCTACCGGCAGCTGCGGCGCCGCGAGATGCGGGAGCGGATCCGGATCGAGAACCGGGTGATGCCGGTGCGCGTCCTCACCTCCCCCGAGGACGGCCGGGCGATCGGCGCGGTCGGCTTCAACACCCGTACCGGCGCCTTCGTGACCGTGCGCGCGGGGGCGGTGATCCTGGCGACCGGCCCCTGCGGGCGCCTCGGACTGCCGGCCTCCGGCTACCTGTACGGCACCTACGAGAACCCGACCAACGCGGGCGACGGCTACGCCATGGCCTACCACGCGGGCGCCGCCCTGACCGGGATCGAGTGCTTCCAGATCAACCCGCTGATCAAGGACTACAACGGGCCTGCGTGCGCGTACGTCGCGAATCCCTTCGGCGGCTACCAGGTCAACCGGCACGGCGAGCGCTTCGTGGACTCCGACTACTGGTCGGGGCAGATGATGGCGGAGTTCGCGGCCGAACTCGCCTCGGACCGGGGGCCGGTGTACCTGAAGCTCAGCCACCTCCCGGAGGAGTCGGTGGCCTCGCTGGAATCGATCCTGCACACCACCGAGCGGCCGACGCGCGGCACCTTCCACGCGGGCCGCGGCCACGACTACCGCACGCACGACATCGAGATGCACATCTCGGAGATCGGGCTGTGCGGGGGCCACTCGGCCTCGGGCGTCCGCGTCGACGACCACGCCCGCACCACGGTCCCGCGGCTGTACGCGGCCGGGGACCTGGCGTCCGTACCGCACAACTACATGATCGGGGCGTTCGTCTTCGGCGATCTGGCGGGCGCGGACGCGGCCCGGTACGCGGCGTACGACGGCGAGTTGCCGGCCGGGCAGGTGGCGGCGGCCCACGAACTGATCTACCGGCCGCTGCGCCACCCGGAGGGCCCGCCGCAGCCCCAGGTGGAGTACAAGCTGCGGCGGTTCGTGAACGACTACGTGGCCCCGCCGAAGACGGGCGCGAAGCTCTCCCTCGCCGTGGCGGCCTTCGACCGGATGACCGGCGAGATCGCGGAGATGGGCGCGACCACCGCGCACGAGCTGATGCGGTGCGCGGAGGTGTCCTTCATCCGCGACTGCGCGGAGATGGCGGCCCGCTCCTCGCTGGCCCGTACGGAGTCCCGCTGGGGCCTCTACCACGAGCGGCTCGACCACCCCGAGCGCGACGACAGCGGCTGGCTGCACCACCTGGACCTGCGCAAGTCGGCCTCGGGGGCGATGGAGTTCACGGCCCGGCCGGTGGAGCCGTACCTGGTGCCGGTGGACGGGTTCACCCCGGCCGGCGGGCCCTCGCGGCACCTGGGCGAGGTCGCGCTGGTCCCGGTGGCCACGGCGGGCCGGGCGGAAGCACCGGCGGCGCTCGGGTCCGGGGCCGCGGGCGCCGCCGGTGCCTCCGCCCGCCCCGCCGGACCGGAGGGCCTGCCCGCCGGGCGAACGGGGGGCGCCTCGCCCCGGATCCTGGAACTGCTCGCCCTGGCCGAGGAGTCACCCGGCCTGGACCTCCTGCGCCCCTATCTCGACGACCCAGATCCGGCGGTCCGGGCCGCGGCCGTCGCCGCGCTCGGCGAGACCGTCCCCGCGGGCGCCGGCCCGGCCTTGGCCGCGCGGCTCGCGGACGCGGCTCCCGCCGTACGGGCGGCCGCCGCGGCCGCGCTGCGCGAGCTGGTGGAGGTGCTGCCGGGCGGGCCGGAGCTGGCGGCCGGGCTGCGCACCGCGCTGGCCGTGCCCGACGCGGCGGTGCGCTCGGCCGCGCTCGAAGCCCTGCGGGCTCTGCGGCTGGGCGACGCCGCGCTGTACGCCGCCTCGCTGGCCGATGCCGACCCGGAGGTCCGCATCCACGCGGTGCGGGCGCTGGTCTCGGTGGACGCGGTCGCGGCGCTGGCCACGGCCGCGGCGGATCCGGCCCGCGAGGTCCGGGTGGCGGTGGCCAAGGGCCTGGCCTCGGTGCACGACCCGGCCCCGGCCCCGCTGGACCCGCTGCTGGGCGATCCGGATCCGCTGGTGCGGGGCGCCGCCCTGGCGGCCCTGGCCTCGACCGGCTGCCCCGCGGGGTACGCCGGGAGGGCGGTGGCGGCCCTGGCGGATGCCGCCTGGCAGGTCCGGGCGGGGGCGGCCGCCGCGCTGTCGGCCGCCGTGTCCGGGGCGGCCGTACCGGCCCTGGCGGGGGCACTGGCCGACGCCAACGCCGACGTGCGCAAGGCCGCGGTCCTCGCCCTGCTGGCCCACCGGGACACCGAGGCGGCCCGGGCGGCGCTCGCCACGGCGGTCACGGACCCGGACGCGGACGTCCGCGCGTACGCCGGCCGGGCCTGAGGGGCGCGGGGGCCCCGTTCGGAGGCGCGCCACGTGCGGCGGCCCGGACCGGCCGGGATGGTGGACGGACGAAGGGAAGCGGAACCCGTACCCCGTACCCCCACCGCCAGGAGCCGCCGCCATGTCCGTACGCCGTCTGAAGACCTTCCTCACCTGTGCGGCCGCCCTGTCGCTCGGCCTGGCCGCCGTGGCTCCGGCCCAGGCGGTCGAGGGGCCCGCCCCCGACCCGCGCAACGCGAAGGCCATGAAGGACATGGCGACGGCCATCGCGGTGACGGCCAAGTACGCGGACGAACAGCAGGCCCTCAAGGACGGGTACGTCCCGAAGGGCGAGGAGTGCATGACGAACCCGTTCGGGGTGGGCGCCATGAACTACCACTACGTCAAGCAGGCCAACTGGGGTTCAAAGGACCCCGCGAGGCCGACCGCGCTCCTCTACAGCCGGGAGAAGGACCGCAACGGCCGCCGCAGGCTCGAAACCGTGGAGTGGATGTCCACCGACCGGGACCAGGACCTGAAGACCGCCGACGACCGGCCGAGCATGTTCGGGCTGCCCTTCGACGGGCCGATGCCGGGCCACTGGACGGGCATGCCCAAGCACTACGACCTGCACATGTGGGCCTACAAGGAAAACCCGGCCGGCCGCTTCCACAACTGGAACCCGGCCCTGACCTGCCCGAAGAAGGCCCCCACCCCGGGCAAGCCCGCTGCCCACGCGCACGGCCACTAGCCCGCTGCCGCATGCACAGTCAAGTGCCATGCGCATATGACTCACCCATAAGGACGGCTTTTCGCGAGAACTCCGGCGATACGCTGAACGCACTCGCGAGACTCTGCCCCATGGGAGCACTGATGAGCGTCGAACCCGCAGCGCCGCAGCCTGAGCCGGAGCCGGGACCCCGCTGGCCCATCCCGCCCGTCGGCGGCTGGACAGCGGACGACCTGGACACGCTTCCGAATCTGCCTCCGCACACGGAGCTGATCGACGGGAGCCTGATCTTCGTGAGTCCGCAGAGCATCTTCCACGAGCGAGCGATCGACTTGTTCAAGTGGCAGTTGCGGTCGGCGGCCCCCGCCGACTTCGAGATCTTTCGCGAGTTCACGATCGACATCGACAAACGGAATCGGCCCGAGCCGGACGTGGTGGTCGTACGCACCGACGTCGTAGACGATCTGGAACAGACCCGGTTCCCTGCCGAGGCAGTGGTGCTGGCCATCGAGGTGGTCTCCCCCGACTCTGTCGGACGTGACCGCGAAACCAAGCCGTTGAAGTACGCCAGGGCCGGGATCGTCCACTTCTGGCGGGTCGAGAACAAGGACGGACGTGCTGTGGTCTACGTCTACGAATTGGATCCCGCCACGGGCGCCTACGTCGCGGCGGGGATCTTCCACGACCGCCTCAAGGTCTCTGTACCGTTCACGATCGATGTCGACCTCACGGCGATCACACCCCGGCACCGTCCGAAAAAGTAGCCCCGTGCAACGGCGAAGGGCCCGGCTCCCCCAAAGGGGGCCGGGCCCTGGCGTGTGCGGTGGACCGGTCAGCGGACGAAGGTGCTCGCCTGTCCCGCCAGGTCCAGGAAGTACTGCGGGGCCACGCCCAGGACCACGGTGACCGCGACGCCCACCGCGATGGTGGTCATCGTCAGCGGCGAGGGGACCGCCACCGTCGGGCCGTCGGCCTTCGGCTCGCTGAAGAACATCAGGACGATCACCCGGATGTAGAAGAACGCGGCGATCGCGGACGAGAGGACACCGACCACGACCAGCGCCCCCGCGCCGCCCTCCGCCGCCGCCCGGAACACGGCGAACTTGCCCGTGAAGCCCGACGTCAGCGGGATGCCGGCGAAGGCCAGCAGGAACACCGCGAAGACGGCCGCCGTCAGCGGCGAACGCCGGCCCAGCCCCGCCCACTTGGACAGGTGCGTCGCCTCGCCGCCCGCGTCGCGCACCAGCGTGACCACCGCGAAGGCGCCGATCGTCACGAAGGAGTACGCCCCCAGGTAGAAGAGGACGGACTGGACGCCCTGCGCCGAGGTCGCGATCACACCGGCCAGGATGAAGCCCGCGTGCGCGATCGAGGAGTAGGCGAGGAGCCGCTTGACGTCGGTCTGGGTCACGGCGATCACCGCGCCCGCCAGCATCGTGACGATGGCGATCGCCCACATCACCGGCCGCCAGTCCCACCGCAGGCCCGGGAGGACCACGTACAGCAACCGCAGCAGGGCGCCGAAGGCGGCGACCTTCGTGGCGGCGGCCATGAAGCCGGTGACCGGTGTCGGGGCGCCCTGGTAGACGTCCGGGGTCCACATGTGGAACGGGACCGCGCCGACCTTGAAGAGCAGGCCCATCAGGATCAGCGCGCCGCCGATCAGCAGCAGCGCGTCATTGCCCATGGTGGAGGCCAGCGCCGGGTCGATCTTCGTGACCGTGCCGTCGACCACGTCGGCGATCACCGCGTACGAGACCGAGCCCGCGTACCCGTAGAGCAGCGCGATGCCGAAGAGGAGGAAGGCGGAGGAGAAGGCGCCCAGCAGGAAGTACTTCACCGCGGCCTCCTGCGACATCAGCCGCTGGCGGCGGGCGACGGCGCAGAGCAGGTACAGCGGGAGGGAGAAGACCTCCAGCGCGATGAACAGCGTCAGCAGGTCGTTGGCCGCGGGGAAGATCAGCATCCCGGCGATCGCGAACAGCGCCAGCGGGAAGACCTCGGTGGTGGTGAAGCCCGCCTTGACGGCGGCCTTCTCGCTGTCGCTGCCCGGTACGGACGCCGCCTGGGCGGCGAAGGAGTCCACCCGGTTGCCGTGCGCGGCCGGGTCGAGGCGCCGCTCGGCGAAGGTGAAGATCGCGACGACCGAGGCCAGCAGGATGGTGCCCTGCAGGAACAGCGCCGGACCGTCGACGGCGATGGCGCCCATCGCGGCGATGTGGGCCTTGGTCGAGCCGTACCCGCCGGCCGCGAGGCCGACGACCGCCGCGAAGGCCGAGGCCAGCGCCGCGACGGCGAGGAACACCTGCACGTAGTAACGGGACTTGCGGGGCACGAAGGCCTCCACGAGGATCCCGAGGACCGCCGCGCCCACCACGATCAGCGTGGGCGCGAGCTGTGCGTACTCGATGGTCGGTGCCGGGATCCGGTCGACCGGCGCCTCGGCCGCCACCGTCCACAGGCTGTGGGCGGAAGTCAGTGTGCTCACTTCGCCGCCTCCCCATTCTTGGCGTGCTTCGCTTCGACGTCGACCTCGGGCTGCGGGTCCGTCTGCTTCACGTCCGACATGGTGTGCTCCACCGCCGGGTTGACGATGTCGGTGAGCACCTTCGGGTAGACGCCCAGCCCGATCAGCAGGGCGATCAGCGGGGCGACCACCAGTACCTCCCGCAGGCGCAGGTCCGGCATCGTGCGGACCTCCTCCTTCACGGGGCCGGTCATCGTGCGCTGGTAGAGCACCAGCGTGTAGAGCGCGGCGAGCACGATGCCGATGGTGGCGATGATGCCGACGACCGGGTACCGGGCGAACGTGCCGACCAGGACCAGGAACTCGCTGACGAAGGGCGCGAGGCCCGGCAGCGAGAGGGTGGCGAGGCCGCCGATGAGGAAGGTGCCGGCGAGGACCGGGGCCACCTTCTGGACGCCGCCGTAGTCGGCGATGAGCCGAGAGCCGCGCCGCGAGATCAGGAAGCCGGCCACCAGCATGAGCGCCGCCGTCGACAGGCCGTGGTTGACCATGTAGAGGGTGGCACCGGACTGGCCCTGGGAGGTCATCGCGAAGATGCCCAGGATGATGAAGCCGAAGTGCGAGATCGAGGCGTAGGCGACCAGGCGCTTGATGTCCCGCTGGCCGACCGCGACCAGCGCGCCGTAGACGATGCTGATCAGGGCCAGGACCAGGATCACCGGCGTGGCCCACTTGCTGGCGTCCGGGAAGAGCCCGAGGCAGAAGCGGAGCATCGCGAAGGTGCCGACCTTGTCGACGACCGCGGTGATCAGGACGGCCACCGGGGCGGTGGACTCGCCCATCGCGTTCGGCAGCCAGGTGTGCAGCGGCCACAGCGGGGCCTTCACCGCGAAGGCGAAGAAGAAGCCGAGGAAGAGCAGCCGCTCGGTGTTGGTCGCCATGTCGAGCGTGCCCGCCGCGCGGGCGGCGGTGATCTCCTGGAGCGAGAAGTTCCCGGCGACCACGTACAGCCCGATGACGGCGGCCAGCATGATCAGGCCGCCGACCAGGTTGTAGAGGAGGAACTTGACCGCCGCGTACGAGCGCTGCGCGGCCGCGTTCTCGTCGGAGCCCGAGTGGGCCCGGTCCCCGAAGCCGCCGATGAGGAAGTACATCGGGATGAGCATGGCTTCGAAGAAGATGTAGAAGAGGAAGACGTCGGTGGCCTCGAAGGAGATGATCACCATCGCCTCGACCAGCAGGATCAGGGCGAAGAAGCCCTGGGTCGGCCGCCACCGGGAGCTCTTGGTCTCCAGGGGGTCGGCGTCGTGCCAGCCGGCCGCGATCACGAAGGGGATCAGGAGCGCGGTGAGCCCGATGAGCACCACCCCGATCCCGTCGACGCCCAGTTCGTAGCGGACGCCGAAGTCGGCGATCCAGGGGCGGGATTCGGTGAGCTGGTAGCGGTCACCGCTCGGGTCGAAGCGGACCGCGACGAGCACGGCCAGGGCCAGTGTCGCCAGCGAGAAGAACAGCGCGAGCCACTTGGCGGCGGTCCTGCGGGCGGCCGGGACGGCCGCCGTCAGGATCGCGCCGACCGCGGGGACCGCGGCCGTCACCGTCAGAAGCGGGAAACTCATTTCACACCGCCCTCATCAGCAGGGTCGCGGCGATCAGGACCACCGTGCCCCCGAACATCGAGACCGCGTAGCTGCGGGCGTAGCCGTTCTGCAGCTTGCGGAGCCGGCCCGAGAGCCCGCCGACCGAGGCGGCCGTCCCGTTGACCACACCGTCGACCAGGCTGTGGTCGACGTAGACGAGCGAGCGGGTCAGGTGCTCCCCGCCGCGCACCAGCACGACGTGGTTGAAGTCGTCCTGGTACAGGTCCCGGCGGGCCGCCCGGGTGAGGAGCGAGCCGCGCGGCGCGACGACCGGGACGGGCCTGCGGCCGTACATCCCCCAGGCGATGGCGACGCCGAAGACCAGGACGACCATGGTGGCCGCGGTGACCGTCGTGGCGCTGACCGGCGGGTGGCCGTGCTCGTAACCGGTGACGGGCTCCAGCCAGTTCAGGAAGCGGTCGCCGATCTCGAAGAAGCCACCGGCGAAGACCGAGCCGAACGCCAGGATGACCATCGGGATGGTCATCGACTTCGGGGACTCGTGCGGGTGCGGCGGCTCGCCCGCCGCGTCGGGCTGCCAGCGCTTCTTGCCGAAGAAGGTGAGGAGCATGACCCGGGTCATGTAGAAGGCGGTGATGCCGGCGCCCAGCAGGGTCACGCCGCCGAGGATCCAGCCCTCGGTGCCGCCCTTCGCGAAGGCCGCCTCGATGATCATGTCCTTGGAGAAGAAGCCGGACAGTCCCGGGAAGCCGATGATGGCCAGGTACCCGAGTCCGAAGGTGGCGAAGGTGACCGGCATGTAGATCCGCAGGCCCCCGTACTTGCGCATGTCCACCTCGTCGTTCATCCCGTGCATCACGGAACCCGCGCCGAGGAAGAGGCCCGCCTTGAAGAAGCCGTGCGTCACCAGGTGCATGATCGCGAAGACGTAGCCGATCGGGCCGAGGCCGGCGGCGAGGATCATGTAGCCGATCTGCGACATCGTCGAGCCCGCCAGGGCCTTCTTGATGTCGTCCTTCGCGCAACCGACGATCGCACCGAAGAGCAGCGTGACCGCGCCCACGACGGTGACCACGAGCTGCGCGTCCGGTGCCCCGTTGAAGATGGCGCCCGAGCGGACGATCAGGTACACGCCCGCGGTCACCATGGTCGCGGCGTGGATCAGGGCCGAGACCGGGGTCGGGCCCTCCATCGCGTCACCGAGCCAGGACTGCAGCGGGACCTGCGCCGACTTGCCGCAGGCGGCCAGCAGCAGCATCAGGCCGATCGCCGTCAGCATGCCCTCGGAGGTCTCGCCCACCGCGCCGAACACCGGCTCGAAGGCGAACGTCCCGAAGGTGGTGAACATCAGCATGATCGCGATCGACAGGCCCATGTCGCCGACGCGGTTGACGAGGAAGGCCTTCTTCGCGGCGGTGGCCGCGCTGGGCTTGTGCTGCCAGAAGCCGATCAGGAGGTACGAGGCGAGGCCCACGCCCTCCCAGCCGAAGTACAGCAGCAGGTAGTTGTCGGCGAGGACCAGCAGCAGCATGGCCGCGACGAACAGGTTGAGGTAGCCGAAGAAGCGGCGGCGGCGCTCGTCGTGCTCCATGTACCCGATCGAGTACACGTGGATGAGCGTGCCCACCCCGGAGATCAGCAGGACGAAGGTCATCGACAGCTGGTCCAGCTGGAAGGCCATGTCCGCCTGGAAGCCCTCGACGGGGATCCAGGTGTACAGGTTCTGGGTCAGGGTCCGGTCGTCGCCGCTGCGCGACAGCATGTCGGCGAACAGGGCGGCGCCGATGCCGAAGGAGACGGCCGCGAGCAGGGTGCCGATCCAGTGACCGACCTTGTCGAGGCGCCGGCCGCCGCACAGCAGCACCACCGCTCCGAGCAGGGGCGCCGCGATCAGCAGCGCAATCAGGTTCTCCACAGCGACCCCTTACAGCTTCATCAGGCTGGCGTCGTCGACCGAGGCCGAGTGGCGGGTACGGAACAGCGACACGATGATCGCCAGGCCGACCACGACCTCCGCGGCGGCGACGACCATCGTGAAGAACGCGATGATCTGGCCGTCGAGGTTGCCGTGCATCCGCGAGAAGGCGACGAAGGCGAGGTTGCAGGCGTTGAGCATCAGCTCGACGCACATGAACAGCACGATCGCGTTCTTGCGGATCAGCACGCCGGTCGCGCCGATGGTGAACAGCAGGGCCGCCAGGTACAGGTAGTTGACCGGATTCACTTGGATGCCTCCTCGCGGCCGAGGCGCTCCGCCGACGCCTGCTCCAGCGCCTTCAGGTCGTTCAGCGCCTCGCTCGACACGTCACGGATCTGGCCGCGGGCCCGCAGCGTCTTGCTGACCGTCAGCTCGGACGGGGTGCCGTCGGGCAGCAGGCCGGCCACGTCCACCGCGTTGTGCCGGGCGTAGACGCCGGGCGCGGGCAGCGGCGGGAGCTGCACGCCCTCGCGGACGCGCTGCTCGGCCAGCTCGCGCTGGGTGGCGGCCCGTTCGGTGCGCTCGCGGTGGGTGAGCACCATCGCGCCGACAGCCGCGGTGATCAGCAGCGCGCCGGTGATCTCGAAGGCGAAGACGTACTTGGTGAAGATCAGCTGCGCCAGGCCCTCGACGTGTCCGGCGGAGTTGATCCGGCCGAGCCCGTTGAAGTGGGTGAGCCCGGCGTTGGCGATGCCGGCGATCAGCAGGATGCCGAAGCCGAGCCCGCACAGGGCGGCCAGCCAGCGCTGCCCCTTGATGGTCTCCTTCAGGGAGTCGGCGGCGGTGACGCCGACGAGCATGACCACGAAGAGGAAGAGCATCATGATCGCGCCGGTGTAGACGATGACCTGGACGACGCCCAGGAAGTACGCCCCGTTGGCGAGGTAGAAGACCGCCAGGATGATCATGGTCCCGGCCAGGCTGAGAGCGCTGTGCACGGCCTTCTTCATCAGGATCGTGGCCAGGGCGCCGATGACGGCGACCGTGCCGAGGATCCAGAACTGCACGGCCTCGCCCGTGGAGGTCACAGTGGCCGCTGCGAGGGCGCTCATGCCTGCACCCCCTTGGCCCCGGGTGCGTCCACCGACTCGCCCTCGGGCTTCTCGCCCTTGGTGACCGCGACCTGCCGGACCGTGCCCGGGGCGGCCCCCGTCACCTGCCCGCGGTAGTAGTCGGTGTCCTCCGTGCCGGGATACATCGCGTGCGGCGCCTCGACCATGCCCTCGGTGAGGCCGGCGAGCAGCTGCTCCTTGGTGTAGATGAGCGACTCGCGGCTGGCGTCGGCCAGTTCGAACTCGTTCGTCATGGTCAGGGCCCGGGTCGGGCACGCCTCGACGCACAGCCCGCACAGGATGCAGCGGGCGTAGTTGATCTGGTAGACGGCGCCGTACCGCTCGCCCGGGGAGTAGCGCTCCTCCTCGGTGTTGTCCGCGCCCTCCACGTAGATGGCGTCGGCGGGACAGGCCCAGGCGCACAGCTCGCACCCGATGCACTTCTCCAGACCGTCGGGGTGCCGGTTGAGCTGATGCCGTCCGTGGAAGCGCGGGGCGGTCGTCTTCTGCTGCTCCGGGTACTGCTCGGTGAGGCGCTTCTTGAACATGGCCTTGAAGGTCACGCCGAAGCCCGCCACCGGGTTCTGCCACTTGTCGTCGTCGGACATCTCTCAAGCCTCCTCTCGGTCACTTTCAGTATTCGTCCCGCCACTGACAATCAGCTCCCGCTCTCCGCGAGGCCTCCTGCGGGGTACGGGTGCCAGGTGCTGGCCGGGCTTGGGCGGTACGGGGAATCCGCCCGCCAGCGGGTCGAAGGGCACGGCGTCGTCGACGGCGTCGGCGGCCTGCGCCTTCTCGCGCTTGTCGCGGAAGATGTCCGCGACGAAGGAGAGCAGCAGGATCGCGACGACTCCGCCGCCGACGTAGAGGACGATCTCGCTGAAGTCGTACGCCTCGTTGCGCAGTGCCCGGACGGTCGCGACCAGCATCAGCCAGACCACGGAGACCGGGATGAGCACCTTCCAGCCGAGCTTCATCAGCTGGTCGTAGCGCACGCGCGGCAGCGTGCCGCGCAGCCAGATGAAGAAGAACAGCAGCAGCTGCACCTTGATGACGAACCAGAGCATCGGCCACCAGCCGTGGTTCGCGCCCTCCCAGAAGGTGCTGATCGGGTACGGGGCCCGCCAGCCGCCCAGGAAGAGGGTGACCGAGACCGCCGAGACGGTGACCATGTTGACGTACTCGGCCAGCATGAACAGCGCGAACTTGATCGACGAGTACTCGGTGTTGAAGCCGCCGACGAGGTCGCCCTCGGACTCCGGCATGTCGAAGGGGGCGCGGTTCGTCTCGCCGACCATCGTGATGACGTAGATGATGAAGGACACCGGCAGCAGGACGATGAACCAGCGGTCCTCCTGCGCCTCGACGATCGCCGAGGTCGACATCGATCCGGAGTAGAGGAAGACCGAGGCGAAGGCCGCGCCCATCGCGATCTCGTAGGAGATCATCTGCGCGCAGGAGCGCAGTCCGCCGAGGAGCGGGTACGTGGAGCCGGAGGACCAGCCCGCCAGCACGATGCCGTAGATGCCGACCGAGGCCACCGCGAGGATGTAGAGCATCGCGATGGGCAGGTCGGTCAGCTGCATGCTGGTGCGCTGGCCGAAGATGGAGATCTGGTCGTCCGCGGGCCCGAAGGGGATCACCGCGATGGCCATGAAGGCCGGGATCGCCGCGATGATCGGGGCCAGGACGTAGACCACCTTGTCGGCGCGCTTGACGATGAGGTCTTCCTTGAGCATGAGCTTCACGCCGTCGGCGAGCGACTGGAGCATGCCCCAGGGGCCGTGCCGGTTGGGGCCGATGCGCAGCTGCATCCAGGCGACGACCTTGCGCTCCCACACGATGGAGAAGAGCACGGTCACCATCAGGAAGGCGAAGCAGAACACCGCCTTGAGGACGACGAGCCACCAGACGTCCCGGCCGAACAGGGACAGGTCCTCGGCGGCCAGTTGTACGAAGTCACCGTGTACCGCGTTCACGCGTCCACCTCCGCAGTGGTGTCGCCGGCGCCGGCCGGGGTCGCCGGGCCGATGCGCACGAGGCTGCCCGGGCGGGCGCCGGCGTCGGCGAGGACGCCGGAGCCGGTGGAGTTCAGCGGGAGCCAGACCACGCGGTCGGGCATCTCGGTGATCCGGAGCGGGAGTTCCACGGAGCCGGCCGGGCCGGTGACCGCGAGGACGTCGCCGTCCTTGACGCCCGTCTCGGCGGCCGTGGCGGCCGACAGCCGGGCGCTCGCCTCGTGCCGGGTGCCGGCCAGGGCCTCGTCGCCCTCCTGGAGCCGGCCCAGGTCGAGGAGGAGCCGGTGGCCCGCGAGGACCGCCTCGCCGATGCCCGGGCGGGGCAGCGGCGCGGTGTCCGCGGCCTGTTCTGTGGCGCGCTCCCCGGCCCACGGGCCGAGCGCGTCGAGCTCCCGGCGTACGGCGTGTACGTCGGGCAGCGCGATCGGCCGGTCGGCGGCGTCGGCCAGCATGTGGAGGACGCGGGCGTCGGCCGGGGCGAGCCGGCGGGTCATCTGGTCGGGCTTGAGCGCCGCCTCGAACGGGCGGACCCTGCCCTCCCAGTTGATGAACGCGCCGGCCTTCTCGGCCACCGCGGCGACCGGGAGGACCACGTCCGCGTGGGCGGTGACCTCGCTGGGCCGCAGTTCCAGGGAGACCACGAAGGCCTCCTGGAGGGCGATCCGCGCGCGGACCGGATCCGGCAGGTCGGTCACCTCGACGCCCGCGACCAGCAGGGCCGAGAGCTCGCGGGAGGCCGCGGACTCGACGATCTGGCCGGTGTCGCGGCCGTAGCGGTGCGGGAGTTCGTCCAGGCCCCAGGCGGTGGCGACCTCGTCGCGGGCCCGCGGGTCGGTGGCCGGGCGGCCGCCCGGCAGCAGGGACGGCAGCGCGCCCGCCTCGACGGCGGCCCGCTCTCCGGCCCGGCGCGGGATCCACACCAGCTTCGCACCGGTCGCGGTGGCGGCCCGTACGGCGGCGGTCAGCGCGCCGGGCACCCCGGCGAGCCGCTCCCCGACCACGATGACGGCGCCGGGTTCGCGCAGCGCGTCGGCGGCGACGGACCCGCCGGCCTCCAGGCCGGTCCGGGCGGCGAGCGCGTCCAGCCACTCGGGCTCGGTGCCGGGGGCGGCGGCCAGCAGGGTGCCGCCGGCCTTCTCCAGGCCGCGGGTGGCGAACGGGGCGAGGGCGAAGGTCCGCTGCTTGTGCTTGCGGTGGGCCTTGCGCAGCCGCAGGAAGACGCCGGGGGCCTCCTCCTCCGTCTCGATGCCGACGAGCAGCACCGCGGGCGCCGCCTCCAGCGAGGCGTACGTGACGCCCTTGCTGTCGAGGTCCTTGCCGGTGCCGGCGACGGTGGCGGCCAGGAACTCGGCCTCCTCCGCACTGTGCACGCGGGCCCGGAAGTCGATGTCGTTGGTGTCGAGCACCACCCGGGCGAACTTGGCGTACGCGTAGGCGTCCTCGACGGTGAGCCGGCCGCCGGTGAGCACCCCGGCCCGGCCGCGCGCGGCGGCGAGCCCGTTGGCCGCGGCCTCCAGGGCCTCGGGCCAGCTCGCCGGCTCCAGCACCCCGGCGGCGCTGCGCACCAGCGGGGTGGTGAGGCGGTCCGGGCGCTGCGCGTAGCGGAACCCGAAGCGGCCCTTGTCGCAGATCCACTCCTCGTTGACCTCGGGGTCCTCGGCGGCGAGGCGGCGCAGCACCTTGCCGCGGCGGTGGTCGGTACGGGTCGCGCAGCCGCCCGCGCAGTGCTCGCACACGCTCGGGGAGGAGACGAGGTCGAACGGGCGGGAGCGGAACCGGTACGCGGCCGAGGTGAGGGCGCCGACCGGGCAGATCTGGATGGTGTTGCCGGAGAAGTACGACTCGAAGGGGTCGCCCTCGCCGGTGCCGACCTGCTGGAGCGCGCCGCGTTCCAGCAGCTCGATCATCGGGTCGCCGGCGATCTCGTTGGAGAAGCGGGTGCAGCGGGCGCACAGCACGCACCGCTCGCGGTCCAGCAGCACCTGCGTGGAGATCGGGACGGGCTTCTCGTAGGTGCGCTTCCTGCCCTCGAACCGCGATTCGGCGTTGCCGTGCGACATCGCCTGGTTCTGCAGCGGGCACTCGCCGCCCTTGTCGCACACCGGGCAGTCCAGCGGGTGGTTGATGAGCAGCAGCTCCATCACCCCGCGCTGGGCCTTGTCGGCGACCTCGGAGGTCAGCTGCGTCTTGACGACCATGCCGTCGGTGCAGGTGATGGTGCAGGAGGCCATCGGCTTGCGCTGGCCCTCGACCTCGACGATGCACTGGCGGCAGGCGCCGGCCGGGGAGAGGAGGGGGTGGTCGCAGAACCGGGGGATCTCGATGCCGAGCTGTTCGGCGGCCCGGATGACGAGGGTGCCCTTGGGCACGGACAGTTCGGCACCGTCGATGGTCAGCGACACCAGGTCCGCGGGCGGAACGGCCGCGTCTCCTCCGGAGGCGGCCGTAGTGGTGACGGTCATGCGTTCACCTCCGTGTCGGCCCAGAGGGTCGACTTCCTGGGGTCGAAGGGGCAGCCCTTGCCCGTGATGTGCTGCTCGTACTCCTCGCGGAAGTACTTGAGCGAGGAGAAGATCGGGCTGGCCGCGCCGTCGCCGAGCGCGCAGAAGGACTTGCCGTTGATGTTGTCGGCGATGTCGTTCAGCTTGTCGAGGTCGGACATGACGCCCTTGCCGGCCTCGATGTCGCGCAGCAGCTGGACCAGCCAGTACGTGCCCTCGCGGCACGGGGTGCACTTGCCGCAGGACTCGTGGGCGTAGAACTCCGTCCACCGGGTCACGGCCCGCACCACGCAGGTGGTCTCGTCGAAGCACTGGAGCGCCTTGGTGCCGAGCATCGAGCCGGCCGCGCCCACGCCCTCGTAGTCGAGCGGGACGTCGAGGTGCTCGTCGGTGAACATCGGGGTGGAGGAGCCGCCCGGGGTCCAGAACTTCAGCCGGTGGCCGGGGCGCATGCCGCCGCTCATGTCGAGCAGCTGGCGCAGGGTGATGCCGAGCGGGGCCTCGTACTGGCCGGGGCCGACGACGTGCCCGGACAGCGAATACAGCGTGAAGCCGGGGGACTTCTCGGTCCCCATCGACTTGAACCAGTCCTTGCCCTTGTTCAGGATCGCGGGAACCGACGCGATGGACTCGACGTTGTTCACCACAGTGGGGCAGGCGTAGAGCCCCTCGACGGCAGGGAAGGGGGGACGCAGCCGGGGCTGACCGCGCCGGCCTTCGAGGGAGTCGAGCAGCGCCGTCTCCTCGCCGCAGATGTACGCGCCCGCGCCCGCGTGCACCGTGATGTCGAGGTCGAGCCCGCTCCCCAGAATGTCCTTCCCGAGGTAACCGGCCTCGTACGCCTCGCGCACCGCCTCGTGCAGGCGCCGCAGGACCGGCACCACCTCGCCGCGCAGGTAGATGAAGGCGTGCTGCGAGCGGATCGCGTAGCACGCGATGATCATTCCCTCGATGAGGGAGTGCGGGTTGGCGAAGAGGAGGGGGATGTCCTTGCAGGTTCCCGGCTCCGACTCGTCCGCGTTCACGACGAGGTAGTGCGGCTTCCCGTCGCCCTGCGGGATGAACTGCCACTTCATCCCGGTGGGGAAGCCGGCGCCGCCGCGTCCGCGCAGGCCCGAGTCCTTGACGTACGCGATGAGGTCGTCCGGGGTCATCGCGAGCGCCTTGCGCAGGCCTTCGTAGCCCTCGTGGCGCCGGTAGGTCTCCAGCGTCCACGACTGCGGCTCGTCCCAGAACGCCGACAGCACGGGCGCGAGGAGCTTCTCCGGGCTGGTGCCTCCGCCGGCCTCCGGCCGGGAGGTGCTGCCCCCATTGCTCAGTTCGGAGGACACGGTCATCCCTCCCCTCCCTCGGTGGTGGTGTCGCCACGGGTCTCGCCGTGCGCCCCGGACCGCGGGTGCACGATCGAGGCGTGCGGGGACTCGCCGCGGGCGATGCGCAGTCCGATCAGGGAGGCGGGACCGGCGCCGCCGGTCGCCTCCACCGCGCCCTGGCGCTCGTCCGGGAACCCGGCCAGGATCCGGGCGGTCTCCTTGTACGTGCACAGCGGCGCGCCCCGGGTCGGCGAGACCTCGCGGCCGGCCAGCAGGTCGTCCACCAGGGCCTTGGCGGACGCGGGGGTCTGGTTGTCGAAGAACTCCCAGTTGACCATCACCACGGGGGCGAAGTCGCAGGCCGCGTTGCACTCGATGTGTTCGAGGGTGACCTTGCCGTCGGGGGTGGTCTCGTTGTTGCCGACCCCGAGGTGCTCCTTGAGTTCCTCGAAGATGGCGTCGCCGCCCATCACCGCGCACAGGGTGTTCGTGCACACGCCGACCTGGTAGTCGCCGGAGGGCTTGCGCCGGTACATCGTGTAGAAGGTCGCGACGGCCGTGACCTCGGCGGTGGTCAGGCCCAGCACCTCGGCGCAGAAGCGGACTCCGGTGCGCGAGACGTGGCCCTCCTGCGCCTGGCACAGGTGCAGCAGCGGCAGCAGGGCCGAGCGGCTGTCGGGGTAGCGGGCGATGACCTCCTTCGCGTCCGCTTCGAGGCGCGCGCGTACCTCCGCCGGAAAGTCGGGGGCCGGCAGCTGGGGCATGCCCAGCGAGACCCCTTGGTTCTGAGGACTGGCGGTCATCGGTCGACGCCTCCCATCACGGGGTCGATGGAGGCGACGGCGACGATGACGTCGGCGACCTGGCCGCCCTCGCACATCGCGGCCATGGCCTGCAGGTTGGTGAAGGACGGGTCGCGGAAGTGGACCCGGTAGGGGCGGGTGCCGCCGTCGGAGACGAGGTGCACGCCGAGCTCGCCCTTGGGCGATTCGACGGCCGCGTACGCCTGCCCGGCCGGTACCCGGAAGCCTTCGGTCACCAGCTTGAAGTGGTGGATGAGGGCCTCCATGGAGGTGCCCATGATGTTCCTGATGTGGTCGAGCGAGTTGCCGAGGCCGTCAGGGCCCATGGCCAGCTGCGCCGGCCAGGCGATCTTCTTGTCGGCGACCATCACCGGGCCCGGCTCCAGGCGCTCCAGGCACTGCTCGACGATCCGCAGCGACTGGCGCATCTCCTCCAGGCGGATCAGGAACCGCCCGTAGGAGTCGCAGCTCTCGGTGGTCGGCACGTCGAACTCGTAGTTCTCGTACCCGCAGTACGGCTCGGACTTGCGCAGGTCGTGCGGCAGGCCGGCGGAGCGCAGGATCGGGCCGGTGGCGCCGAGCGCCATGCAGCCGGTGAGGTCGAGGTAGCCGACGTCCTGCATGCGGGCCTTGAAGATGGGGTTGCCGGTGGCGAGCTTGTCGTATTCCGGCAGGTTCTTCTTCATCGTCTTGATGAACTCGCGCAGCTGGTCGACGGCGCCCGGGGGCAGGTCCTGCGCGAGGCCGCCGGGGCGGACGAACGCGTGGTTCATGCGCAGTCCGGTGATCAGCTCGAAGATGTCGAGGATCAGCTCGCGGTCGCGGAAGCCGTAGATCATGATCGTGGTCGCGCCCAGCTCCATGCCGCCGGTGGCGATGCACACCAGGTGGGAGGAGATCCGGTTGAGCTCCATCAGCAGGACGCGGATGACGGTGGCGCGGTCCGGGATCTGGTCGGTGATGCCGAGCAGCTTCTCGACGCCGAGGCAGTACGCCGTCTCGTTGAAGAACGGCGTCAGATAGTCCATGCGCGTCACGAAGGTGGTGCCCTGCGTCCAGTTCCGGTATTCGAGGTTCTTCTCGATGCCGGTGTGCAGGTAGCCGATGCCGCAGCGGGCCTCGGTGACCGTCTCGCCGTCGATCTCCAGGATCAGGCGGAGCACCCCGTGGGTGGACGGGTGCTGGGGGCCCATGTTGACGACGATCCGCTCGTCGTCGGCCCGGGCCGCGGACTGGACGATCTCGTCCCAGTCGCCGCCAGTGACGGTGTAGACGGTGCCCTCGGTCGTCTCGCGAGCGGAGGCGTGGTTTGACGTGGACATCAGCTGTACGACCTCCGCTGGTCGGGAGCCGGGATCTGGGCGCCCTTGTACTCGACGGGGATGCCGCCGAGCGGGTAGTCCTTGCGCTGCGGGAAGCCCTGCCAGTCGTCCGGCATCATGATCCGGGTGAGGGCCGGGTGCCCGTCGAAGATCAGGCCGAAGAAGTCGTACGTCTCGCGCTCGTGCCAGTCGTTGGTCGGGTAGACCGGGACGAGCGACGGGACGTGCGGGTCGCTGTCCGGGACGGACACCTCCAGCCGCACGATCCGGCCGTGGGTGAGCGAGCGCAGGTGGTAGACGGCGTGCAGCTCGCGGCCTTTGTCATCGGGGAAGTGCACGCCGGAGACGCCGGTGCAGAGCTCGAAGCGCAGGGCCGGGTCGTCGCGCAGGGTGCGCGCGACCCGTACGAGGTGCTCGCGGGCGATGTGGAAGGTGAGCTCGCCGCGGTCGACCACCGTCTTCTCGATGGCGTTCTCGGGGACCAGGTCCTGCTCCTCCAGGGCGCCTTCGAGTTCGTCGGCCACCTCGTCGAAGTAGGAGCCGTACGGGCGGCTGCTCGCGCCGGGCAGGGCGACGGTGCGCACCAGGCCGCCGTAGCCGCTGGTGTCGCCGCCGTTCCTGGCGCCGAACATGCCCTTGCGGACGCCGATGACCTCGGGTCCCTGGTCGCGCGGCGCAGGGACGTTGCTGCCGTCGCCGCCGTCGCCGCCGTTGTCGCCCGTGGTGCCGTTCTCCGGCTCTTGGGTCTCGCTCACCGGAGCAGCCCCTTCATCTCGATGGTGGGGAGGGCCTTGAGGGCCGCCTCCTCCGCCTCACGTGCCGCCTCTTCCCGGTTCACGCCGAGCTTTCCGCCCTGGATCTTCTGGTGGAGCTTGAGGATCGCGTCCATCAGCATCTCGGGGCGCGGCGGGCAGCCGGGCAGGTAGATGTCCACCGGGACGATGTGGTCGACGCCCTGGACGATCGCGTAGTTGTTGAACATGCCGCCCGAAGAGGCGCAGACCCCCATGGAGATGACCCATTTGGGAGCGGGCATCTGGTCGTACACCTGCCGCAGCACCGGCGCCATCTTCTGGCTGACCCGGCCGGCCACGATCATCAGGTCGGCCTGGCGCGGGGAGCCGCGGAAGACCTCCATGCCGAAGCGGGCCAGGTCGTACCGGCCCGCTCCGGTGGTCATCATCTCGATGGCGCAGCAGGCCAGGCCGAAGGTCGCCGGGAAGACGGACGACTTGCGCACCCAGCCCGCGGCCTGTTCGACGGTGGTCAGCAGGAAGCCGCTCGGCAGCTTCTCTTCAAGTCCCATGGGAAATTCAGCCCCTCAGTCCCATTCCAGGCCGCCGCGGCGCCACACGTAGGCGTAGGCGACGAAGACGGTGAGCACGAAGAGCAGCATCTCGACGAGCCCGAAGATCCCCAGGGAGTCGAAGGTGACGGCCCAGGGGTAGAGGAAGACAACCTCGATGTCGAAGACGATGAAGAGCATCGCCGTCAGGTAGTACTTGATGGGGAAGCGGCCGCCGCCGGCCGGCATCGGTGTCGGCTCGATGCCGCACTCGTACGCTTCGAGCTTCGCCCGGTTGTACCGTTTTGGGCCGATCAGCGTGGCCATGACCACGGAGAAGATCGCAAACCCTGCGCCGAGGGCGCCGAGCACGAGGATGGGTGCGTACGCATTCACGCTCCTCGCTCCTTCCAGTCGTCCTTGACCGTTGGACCGCCGCCGGCACCGCGTGCCCCGCCTCGCGAAGATCACGCTTCCATCGAGCGCTTGCATGTGAGGCAGTTCACAAGCCGGACTGGTGCGCATCTTATGCCCGCTCGTCTGTGATCTGCGACACGGGTTACAACACCGAGTTTGTGATCTCCACCACCTGACGAACGATCATGAAGTCCACGGAGTGGTGATCTTCATACAGGAAGCATCCACATGATCACCAAAGGTGACATCCAGCCCCGTTACCGCAGGTAGAGGGCGTGCGGCATTATCAAACATGGCCCGTGCAGGCAAATTTGCACCACACGCGTGGTGGCGGTAAAGGGATCGGCGTCGCCCGGTCGAGGGAGGGGGTGTGTACGGAGGTGGACGCGGGGCAGACGAGGGGGGCGAGGGGCGTCCGAGTGCGTGCATCCGTTCACGAACCTCTCGGCCTCTTCACAGGAAGGTCACGGACGGGGCACAGCGTCCGCATCGCGTGACGCTCCTGTGACCTGCGCCACTCTGAATCTGCGCTTCCGAAAGAGGGCTTGGCCATCTGTGCGGCGGGATGGTAGGTCGTGGATCATTTCGGACTTAATTCAGAAACCCCATGATCACAGGCTCGGGAAGGCCTGTCCGTTTCGCCCGTTACGGCGTCAATAAGAAGTCAGACGCGCCCGGTTAGCGCCGTTCGCGGGCAACTGTGGCGCAACCCACGTTTCTTGAACGGACCCCGGACGCCCTGATAGCGGTTGTCCTCATGTCCCACACCGCTCACATACCCAGCCACCGGAAGCCCCGTCGTAGCGCCTCGAAGCTCGCGGTCCGCGCCGGAGTTGCCGGTGGCGTCCTCAGCACCCTGGCCATGGCCGGCACCGCGAGCGCGTCCCCGTCCGAGCCCGTGGCCGAGACGACGCTCGAAATGCCGGTCCTCAACCTGGATCTGGCCGCCGAGGTCTCCTCCGCCGTCACCACGGCAGCCGAGAACACCCGTCTGGCCGCCGTCGAGGGCGAACTGACCGCCCAGGAGGAGAACGCCCGCACCGGCGCCGCCGCCGAGGCGAAGCAGGCCAAGGAAGAGGCGCAGAAGAAGGCCGACGAGGAGAAGAAGGAGAAGGAGGAGGCGGACCGCAAGGCCGCGGCCGAGCGCGCCACCCGCTCCTCCGCCCGCGCTTCCCTCAACTCCACCTCGGCCTCCGGCTCCGGTTCCGGCTCCGGCGCCTCCCAGGGCACCGGTACGGTCACCGCCCCGGCCACCGGCTCCGCCGCCGCGATCGTCAACTTCGCCCGCGCGCAGGTCGGCAAGGCGTACGTCATGGGCGGCACCGGCCCGTCCTCGTTCGACTGCTCCGGCCTCGTCCAGGCCGCCTACCGCCAGGCCGGCATCTCCCTGCCGCGCATGTCCCAGGCGCAGTCCTCGGCCGGCACCTCGGTGTCCCTGAACGCCCTTCAGCCGGGCGACATCCTGTACTGGGGCTCCAAGGGCAGCGCGTACCACGTCGCCATCTACGTCGGCGGCGGCAAGTTCGTCGGCGCGCAGAACCCCAGCACGGGCATCGTCGAGCGCAACCTGAGCTACGACAAGCCGACGGGCGCCGTCCGCGTCCTCTGATCCTCCGGATCGTCACCACGGCACGAAAGGGCCGGTACTCCCCCGCTCGGGGGTGGAGTACCGGCCCTTCGGCCCGCATCAGACGAGGCTCGCCGCCAGCTTGAAGCGGGCGTCGCGCTGCTTCTCGTAGAGCGCCAGCGTCTCGGCGTGCTCCTCGACGAGCCGCTCCTGGTAGGCCTTCTCGACCGCGGCCCAGATGCCGACGAGGTTCACCTCGCGCTTGCACGCGACATCGGCCTGGGCGGCCGTGACGGCCTTCGCGCCGCCCTTGTCGTCCTGCAGGCCGAGCTTCTCGATGACTTCGTACGGCGTGGCAACCCCGCCGTATCCCGATTTGTCCATGCATGCCGCCCAGTTCTTCAGCATGCCGACGACCCGGGAGTCCTGCCGGGACCGCTCGTGCGCCTCCGAGGCCAGCCCGAACGTGAAGAGCAGGTCCACGCTGTCCTTCGTCGGCGCGTACAGCTTCCGGTACCCCTCCCGCGCACATCCGCCGGCCGGCACCTTCTGGCCGCCCGCCGTCAGGCCGCTGTCGAGCTGCGCGGCCTCCTCCTCGGTGTTGGCGTCGGGGATCCCGCCGCCCTGGGCTCCCGGCTGTTCGCCGTTCATCACGACGTAGGCGCTGTCGCTCAGCTGCGGCGCCGGGGGCTTGCCCTGCGTCCCCTCCCCCGCGGACTTGTCGTACCCGTGGGCCGCCGCGTACACCGGATCGGCCAGACCGAAGAGGTACCGGTGCCGGTCCTCGGCCGCCCCGCCGCCGGACGGCGCGGCCGCCTTCACCCCCTCGTACGTGAACCCGTACCGGGCCATGCACCGGGAGACCAGCATCTGCTGGACCTGGCCCATGCGGATCCGCTCGGCCTCGGTGTCCGTGTACGCGTCCATCGGGAAGGAGAGCGCGGCCGTCGCCGGATTGGACTCGACGGGGCCGAGCTGCGGTTCGCCGCCCTCCGCACCGCCGGCGCCGGAGCATCCGGCGAGCACCGTGGCCAGCAGGACGGCCGGGGCGAGGAGTCGGAGGCGCCGGGCGGTGCGCATAGCGTGGAACTCCTTCGTCCGGATCAGGGGTGGAGGGTGAAGGTGGCCGAGCTGATCTTGTTCTTGAAGTTGGCCGAGGCGTTGCCCGAGTAGTTCGAAGGGATCTCGCCGACATTGCCGTCGATGTTCGCGTCGGTGGCGACCTTCCAGGCGTAGACATCGCGGTTCTTGTACGACTCGGTGTTGTCGTTCACGAGGGCCCCGGCGCCCGTGCACCCGGTCTTGAAGTAGTTGTCGTTGAAGTTCAGGTCCTCGCCGAACAGATCAAAGACACAACCGGTCTGATTCTGGTAGTAGAAAAGACCGAACTCGTCGACCTCCAGATTTCCGTTCTTGCCCAAGGCCGCGGCCTGTCCGGCCGCACCAAGGAGAATCGCGCACACCGATACGGCGGCGACGCCGCCCGTGGTCAGCGCGCGGAATGCCTTGCTCATGATCTGCTCCTCTGCGAGTGAAATGGCGACGCGGAGCCACGACCATGATCGCGACTCTCCGTCCGGCCGGGATTCAACAGGTCACGGCGTCCGAAAACCAGATCCTTCTCACCTGATGGACAGTCATGTCCGGTTACTGTCCAGGAACTTGTGCGCGCACTTTCCGCTCTCTACTATCGCCCGGCGCGCACTCCTCGCACTTCTCGCACGGGCGCGCAGATCCCACTTCTACCGCCGCAAGGGAACTCCCGTCGTGCACGCACGCTATTTCGCTCCACTGCTCCTGATATGCATTTCACTCACGGGGTGCGGCGGCGGGGACAACGAACCCGAGGCGAGCGACAGTCCGCCGCCCACCGCCGAGGAAATCGCCTACTACGACTGCTTGAAGAAGCAGGGCGTGGCCATCGTCCACACCGATTACGGCGCGCCCCGCGAGGACAAGTCGAAGCCCTGGAACGAGGAGGCGCACAAGGCCTGCGAGCCGATGCTGCCGCCCCGGGCAAAGCCTCAGCCGGCCGCGCCGGAGCAGATCGCCGCCGCGCTGAAGGAGTCCGCGTGCCTGCGGGCCGAGGGCGTGTCCTGGTACCCGGACCCCGATCCGGTCACCGGTGAGATCGATCAGACCAAGGGCACTCCCGAGCAGTGGTCCGCGCTCAAGCGCGACCACGTGGACGCGTTGAAGAAGTGCCGGACGGAGAGATGAGCGAGCTCGATCACGTCGTGGAGCACACCGAGCGCACCAAGCAGACCGAGCACACCGAGCACGGCGAGGTCCCGGAGGACGACCGCAGCGGGCTCGCGCGGGGGCGGCGCGTGGTGCTCGGGGTCGTCGGCGGGGCCGCGCTGATGGCCGTCGGGGGGCTGCTGGCCACCACGCTCGTGAAGTCCCCCGCGCAGGTGGCCGCGGAGACCGGCCCGCCCGCGCAGGGGGCCCTGACGGCGGAGGTCGAACGGCGGGTGCTCGCGCGGACCCTGGTGATGCGCGGCTCCGTCGTCGCCGACCAGAGCGTCGAGGTGTCCCCGCAGGGGATCCGCTCCGGTGACGGCGCGGGGCCGGGGGCGGCGATGGTGACCAAGCTGCCGCCGAAGGCCGGGGATCCGGTCACCGCGGGGCAGCTGATCGCCGAGGTCTCCGGGCGGCCGGTGTTCACCCTGCACGGCACGCAGCCGATGTACCGGGACCTCAAGCCGGGGGCCACCGGGGACGACGTCGCGCAGGTGCAGCAGGCGCTGCGCGAGCTCTCGCACGGCACCGGCGCCGACCCGAAGGGCGTCTTCGGGGCCGGTACGAAGGCCGCGCTCGCCGCCCGCTACCGGGCCATCGGGTACGAGCCGCTGCCCGCGGTCGCCGACGGCGGCGCGGCGCTCAAGTCGGCGCGGGAGGCGGTCCGGTCGGCGACGTGGGCCGTCGAGGACGCGGTGGGCTCCGCCGGTTCCGCGGGTTCGGGCAGCGGAGCCACCGCCCGGCCGGGCCCCTCGGGCGCTCCCCCGGACGCCGGATCCGGCAAGGGCGGGACGACGGCGGGCACGGGAGCGAACGGCGGCTCCGGCTCGGGCGGCTCCGGCACCTCCGGCTCCGGCTCCGGCGGCTCCGGCGGCTCGGGCTCCGGGCGGGAGTTGGTGCGGGCCCGGCAGGCCCTCACGGAGGCGCAGGCCGCGCTCGCGGCCGCCGAGGCCGCCGACGGGCCGATGCTGCCCGCCGCCGAGACCGTGTTCCTGGGCTCCTTCCCCGCCCGCGTCAGCTCCGTCGGCGCCCGCGTCGGCTCCCCCGTCTCGGGCCCGGTGCTCACGCTCTCCGCCGGGGAACTCGTCGTAGAGGCCTACCTCAAGGAGGACAGGAAGCAGCTGCTGCGCCCCGGCATGGCGGTGGTGGTCTCCTCCGAGGTCTCCGGCACCGACGTCCGCGGGAAGGTGGCGCTGGTCGCCGCCGAGCGGTCCGCCGCGCAGCCCGCCGGCCGGCCCCAGCAGCAGGACCAGGGCCAGAACGCCAAGGGCGGCGGGGACGGCGCCGGCGGGAGCAGCGGCGGCGGAGCCGATCCCGGCTACCGGATGGTGGTCCGCGCCGACCAGCCGCTGCCCGCCGGCTTCGCCGGTCAGGACGTCCGGCTGACCATCGAGTCCGCCTCCACCGACGGCGAGGCCCTCGTGGTCCCGGTCACCGCCGTGTCGGCCGGCGCGGACGGGCGTACGGTCGTCACCGCCGTGTCCGCCGAGGGAGCCCAGCGGCGCATCGAGGTGCGCACCGGCACCAGCGGCGACGGCTTCGTGGCCGTCACCCCGGCCCGGGCGGGTTCCCTCGTGGCCGGCACCCGCGTGGTGATCGGGGTCGCGCCCCGCGGCACCCGCGAGAACCGCGGGACGGCCAAGTGAGGCTCCTCCCCCGACGCTCCCGCGCCGCCTCCCCCGAAACCGGGGCGCCCGAGGCCCGGGTCGACGCCAAGACGCCCGAGGCCGAGACGCCCGCCGGCCCGGCCGCCCCCGTGATCGAGTTCCGCGGGGTCGGCCTCACCTACCCCGGGCCACCGCCCGTCGAAGCCCTCCACCCCTGCGAGCTGGTCGTCGGACGAGGCGAGTTCATCACCGTCGTCGGCCCCTCCGGCTCCGGGAAGTCCACCTTCCTCAACGTCGCCGGACTGCTCGACTCCCCCACCGGCGGCCGGTACCTCCTCGACGGGATCGACACCGCGGCCCTCCCCGACCGGGAGCGCACCGCCCTGCGCGGCCGCCGCATCGGCTTCGTCTTCCAGTCCTTCCACCTGCTGCCCCACCGGTCCGCCCTGGAGAACGTCACCCTCGCCATGCTCTACACCGGAATTCCGCGCGCCCAGCGCCTCGTACGGGCCCGCGAGGCCTTGGACCAGGTCGGTCTCGGGCACCGGGCCGGCGCCGTGCCCGGGCGGCTGTCGGGCGGCGAGCGGCAGCGCGTGGCCATCGCCCGCGCCCTCGTCGGACGGCCCTCGCTGCTGCTGTGCGACGAGCCGACCGGCAACCTCGACTCCGCCAACGCCGCCTCCGTCCTCGGGCTGCTGGACGACCTCCACCGCTCCGGGATGACCGTCCTCGTCATCACGCACGACCTCGAAGTGGCCCGGCGCGGCCGCCGGACCGTCACGATCCGCGACGGGCGGCTGCACCTGTGAGCACCGTCGCACCGACCCGGCTGTCCGTACGCGACGCCCTGTCCGAGGCCGTCGCCGGCATGCTGCGCCGCCCCGGCCGGGCCGCGCTCACCGCCCTCGGCACCGTCCTCGGCGTCGGCAGCTTCGTGGCCGTGCTCGGCCTCACCGCCACCATCTCCTCGCAGATCGACGGCCGGTTCAACGTCCTGACCGCCACCGAGGTGAGCATCGAGGACGTCGCCGGGCAGCAGGACGAGTTCGCGGGGCCCGGCTTCCCCGCCGACGCCGAACGGCGGCTGCGCGCGGTCGCGGGCATCGAGCACGCCGGGGTGATGTGGACGGTACGGCTGGACTCGCGGACCTCCGTCGGCCCGCTGCCGTCCGGCGCCGGCGAGGCCACCACCGGCGCCGCCGTCGTCGCCGCCTCCCCCGGGGCCGTCGCCGCCCTCGTTCCGACCCTCCAGCAGGGGCGGCTCTACGACGAGTTCGCCGAGCGCGGCCACGAGCGCGTCGTCGTCATCGGCAGCGGGCTCGCCACCCGCCTCGGGATCACCACGCTGGCCACCCGGCCCGCCCTCTACATCGGCCAGGAGCCCTTCACCGTGGGCGGCATCGTCGCCGACCTGGAACGCCGGCCCGAGCACCTGATGTCGGTCCTCGTCCCGCGCACCACCGCGGAGCAGCTGTGGGGTCCGCCGGCGCCCGGCTCCGCGAGCATGCTGATCTCCACCGAGCTCGGGGCCGCCCGGCAGGTCGCCGACCTGGCCCCGCTCGCGCTGCGGCCCGACCACCCCGAGTACCTCAAGGCCGTTCCGCCGCCGGACCCGCGCACCCTGCGCTCCGGCGTCACCTCCGACCTGAGCGCGCTCTTCCTGCTGCTCGCCGGGATCTGTCTGGTCATCGGGGCCGTCGGGATCGCCAACACCACGCTCGTCGCGGTGCTGGAGCGGACCGGTGAGATCGGGCTGCGGCGTGCGCTGGGCGCCCGCGGCCGGCACGTCTCGGCGCAGTTCCTCACCGAGTCCGCGGCCCTCGGGGCCCTCGGCGGGCTGGTCGGCACCTCGCTGGGCGAGCTGACCGTCGTCGCCGTCTCCCTCGTACGGGACTGGACCCCGGTGATCCACCCGGTCACCGTCGCCGCGGCCCCGCTCGTCGGCCTGGTCACCGGGCTGCTGGCCGGCCTCTATCCCGCCTGGCGGGCGGCCCGTGTCGAACCGGCCGAGGCCCTGCGAAGATAGCGGCGGCGCCCTGACCGTCAGAGCGACCCGCCCCCGGAGGTGGTGGTCCCCGTGAACCCGAAGCCGTACGAGTCCCACGGCGCCGGCGACCCCACCGGTGACCCCACCGCAGTCCCGGCCGCGCTCGGGCTCGGCCTGCTCGCCGTGGGGGGCTGGCTGCTGACGACCGCCCGCCCCTGGCAGAAGCCGGGGCACCCGCTCACGCTGGGGCTCGGCTGGGCCGCCTCGGCCGCGCTGCTGGTGTGCGGGCTGGTGCTGCTGGCGAGGTGCGTCCGCGCGGTGCACGGCCGCCCGGACACCGACACCGGCCCCGACGCGACGATCGCCGAAGCCCCGACCACGGACCCGCGCACGCACACGGAGGACTGAACGAGCGGCGCCCGCGCGGGCGCCGCCGTCCGCCGCCCGGTTCAGGCCTTCGGGGCCACCTTCGAGAGGCCGTTGATGATGCGGTCCATCGCGTCGCCGCCCGTCGGGTCGGTCAGGTTGGCCAGCATCTTCAGCGTGAACCGCATCAGGACCGGGTGGGTCAGGCCGCGCTGCGCGGCGATCTTCATCACCTTCGGGTTGCCGATCAGCTTCACGAAGGCGCGGCCCAGCGTGTAGTAGCCGCCGTAGGTCTCCTTGAGCACCTTCGGGTAGTTGTGCAGCGCCAGTTCGCGCTGGGCCGGGGTGGCCCGGGCGTGCGCCTGCACGATGACGTCGGCCGCGATCTGGCCCGACTCCATGGCGTACGCGATGCCCTCGCCGTTGAACGGGTTGACGAGCCCGCCCGCGTCGCCGACCAGCAGCAGGCCCTTGGTGTAGTGCGGCTGCCGGTTGAAGGCCATCGGCAGGGCCGCGCCGCGGATCGGCTGCGTCATGTTCTCGGGGGTGTAGCCCCAGTCCTCGGGCATGGACGCGCACCAGGCCTTGAGGACCTCGCGCCAGTCCAGCTCCTTGAAGGCGGAGGAGGAGTTGAGGATGCCGAGGCCGACGTTGGAGGTGCCGTCGCCCATGCCGAAGATCCAGCCGTAGCCGGGCAGCAGCCGGTCCTGCGCGCCGCGCCGGTCCCACAGCTCCAGCCAGGACTCCAGGTAGTCGTCGTCGTGCCGCGGCGAGGTGAAGTACGTGCGGACGGCGACGCCCATCGGGCGGTCCTCGCGCCGGTGCAGGCCCATCGCGAGGGACAGCCGGGAGGAGTTGCCGTCGGCCGCGACGACGAGCGGGGCGCGGAAGGTGACCGGGGTCTTCTCGTCGCCCAGCTTCGCCTGCACGCCGGTGATGTGGCCGGTGCGCGGGTCGCGTACGGGCTCGCCGACGTTGCAGCGCTCGTACAGCCGGGCGCCGGCCTTCTGCGCCTGGCGGGCCAGGGTCTCGTCGAAGTCGTCGCGCTTGCGGACGAGTCCGTAGTCCGGGTAGGAGGCGAGTTCCGGCCAGTCCAGCTGCAGCCGCTGGCCGCCGCCGATGATGCGCAGACCCTTGTTCCGCAGCCAGCCGGCCTCTTCGGAGACGTCGATGCCCATCGCCACCAGCTGCTTGGTGGCGCGCGGGGTGAGGCCGTCACCGCAGACCTTCTCGCGCGGGAACGCCGTCTTCTCCAGCAGCAGGACGTCCAATCCGGCCTTGGCGAGGTAGTAGGCGGTGGTCGAACCGGCGGGCCCGGCCCCGACGACGATCACGTCCGCGGAGTGTTCGGAGAGGAGCTCGGTCACTGCGGGGTCTCCCGAAGGCTCGATAAAGGGTGCCCAACGGCACCGGACATGTGCAGTCTATGCAGCGAGAGAGATCGCGATCCGAAGGGTGCCTCCGATGACCACCTCGCCGACCCGGCCGCTTCCGGCCGTACAGCTCCGCGTGCCCACGGACGAGGACGCGCACGCCTGGCACGCGGTCTTCGCCGACCCCGACGTCATGGAGTTCCTGGGCGGTCCCGCGGAACTGTCGGCGTACGAGGAGATCACCGCGCGCCAGCGCATGCACGACGCACGGCTCGGCTACTGCCTGTGGACCCTGCTGGACGGGGAGGGCGCGGTGATCGGCTTCACCGGCGCGCAGCCGTGGCCGGCGGAGAAGTCGTGGGGGCCGGTCGGCGAGATCGAGATCGGCTGGCGGCTGGGGCGCTCCGCGTGGGGGCAGGGCTACGCGTATGCCGCTGCGCTGGCCACGCTGGAACGGGTCCGGGAGGCCGGGGTTCCGCACGTGGTGGCGATGATCGACGCCCGCAACGCGCGGTCCGTGGCGGTGGCGGAGCGGCTCGGGATGGAGCTGGCCGAGGAGTTCACCACTCCGGGTGGCAACCCGGCCCGCCGCTACGAGCTCCCGCTGCGGGGCGAGTAACCGGGCTCCGCCCGGCCCTGGGGCTCCGCCCGGCCCTGGGGCTCCGCCCCAGACCCCGCGCCTCAAACGCCGGCGAGGCTGGATCTTTGAGGAGCGGGGGTCCGGGGGCGGAGCCCCCGGCAGCGGCGCCGCGGGGGCCCGCGTCAGAAGACGGAGAGGCCCGTCAGGGTGGTGAAGCGGTCGAGCGCGGCTACGCCGGCGACCGAGTTGCCGCGGGCGTCGAGGCCGGGGCTCCAGACGGCCAGGACGCACCGGCCCGGGACCACCGCCACGATCCCCCCGCCGACCCCGCTCTTCCCCGGCAGGCCGACGCGGTACGCGAACTCGCCTGCCGCGTCGTACGTCCCACAGGTCAGCATCACCGCGTTGACCTGCTTCGCCTCGCTGCGCGTCAGCAGCCGCGAGCCGTCCGCGCGCAGCCCGTGCCGGGCCAGGAAGCGTCCGGCGCGGGCCAGGTCGGCACAGCTCATCTCGATGGAGCACTGCCAGAAGTAGTGCTCCAGCAGCGCCGGCACCGGGTTGACGATGTTGCCGTACGAGGCCATGAAGTGGGCGACGGCGGCGTTGCGGTCGCCATGCGACTGCTCGGAGGCCGCGACCTCGGCGTCGAAGCCTATGTCCGGGTTCTGGCTCTCCTGCCGGAGGAATTCCAGCAGTTCGCTGCTCGCGTCGCCCGTCAGGGTCTGGAGCACGTCGGTGACCACGAGGGCGCCCGCGTTGATGAATGGATTGCGCGGAATGCCGCTTTCGTACTCCAGTTGTACGAGCGAGTTGAACGGGTTGCCCGAGGGCTCCCGGCCGACCCGCTCCCACAGGCTGTCGCCGCCCTCGGCCAGGGCGAGGGCGAGCGCGAAGACCTTGGTGATGGACTGCGCGGAGAAGGGGACCTGCCAGTCGCCCACCCCGAAGACGTTGCCGTCGAGGTCGGCGACCGCCATCCCGAACTGCCCCGGGTCGACGGAGGCGAGCGCCGGGATGTACTCGGCCGGGGTGCCGCTGCCCAGCAGCGGGGCGATGTCCGCCACGATCCGCTCCAGCAGCGCACCGTAGTCGAAGGGTGCGGTGTCCACCCTCAGGCCTTGGTGCCCCGGTGGAGGGCCACGATGCCGCCCGTCAGGTTGCGCCAGGCGACCTTGGACCAGCCGGCCTTCTGCAGCAGCCCGGCGAGCGCCGGCTGGTCGGGCCATTCGCGGATGGACTCGGCGAGGTACACGTACGCGTCGGGGTTGGACGACACGGCGCGGGCCACCGGCGGCAGCGCGCGCATCAGGTACTCGGTGTAGACCGTCCGGAAGGGCGCCCAGGTGGGCTGCGAGAACTCGCAGATGACGACCTGGCCGCCGGGCTTGGTCACCCGGTACAGCTCGCGCAGCGCCGCGTCGGTGTCCTGGACGTTGCGCAGGCCGAAGGAGATCGTCACGGTGTCGAAGACGTCGTCCTTGAACGGCAGCTTCGTCGCGTCGCCGGCGGTCAGCGGGAGCCAGGAGTTCCGCTTCTTGCCCTCCCTGAGCATGCCCAGGGAGAAGTCGCACGGGACGACGTACGCGCCGGTCGCCGCGAAGGGCAGCGAGGAGGTCGCCGTACCGGCGGCCAGGTCGAGGACCTTCTGTCCGGGGCGCGCGCCGACCGCCTTGGCGACCTCCTTGCGCCACACCCGGTCCTGGCCGAGGGAGAGGACGTCGTTGGTCAGGTCGTAGTTCGCCGCGACCCTGTCGAACATGGAGGCGACTTCGTGCGGCTGCTTGTCCAGGGAAGCCCTTGTCACTGGCGTTCGCCCCTCGGTGTGCGATGCGGATCGGCGGGTACGGCCCCATCCTCTCAGGCCGGACCCCCGCCGGACGCGGGGGCTCCACGGCTACCCGCCGTGACCGCCGCCGGGTGGATATCGGAAACTGTTCCGAAGGACAGTTACGCCGCGCACCCGCGCACACGTTGACTGACAGGGTGCGGCCCGGTGAGGGTCACCCACCGGACCGGCACCCGAATCGTGGCCGGCCCGGCAGTGGCCGCCGCGAACAGAAAGCTTCACGATGCCGGCAGGCCATTCCACCGGTCGCTCCAGCCGCAGCGGCCCGCGCGCCAAGCGCCGGGCCGAGCGGCGCAAGCGGCTGCGGCGCACGCTCCTCCTCGGCTCGGCGGCACTGGTCGTGGTCTCGGCGACCGCGTACACGCTGCTTCCCGGGGACGACGGCGCGAACACCGCCGCGGGCCGGACCTCGGCCTCGCCGGACCCGACGGACGCGGAGTCCGCCGACGGCTCCGGGAACGCGGTCCCGCAGGGCGGCCAGAAGTCCCCCTCCCCCCAGCCCTCCGCGTCGCCGACGGTGAAGCCCCAGGACTCGCCCTCGCCGCAGCCCTCCCCGTCGGCCGCCCGGCCGGGGGTCTTCAAGTCCTCCTCCGCCGCCGGCAAGGCGCAGGGCAAGGGGCCCGCGCGCCGCTGGCGGATCGAGGTCGAGGAGGGCAGCGGGGTCGACCCGGAGGCGGCCGCCCGCTCGGTCGAGGCGATCCTCGGGGACCCGCGCGGCTGGACGAAGGACCCGCGGTACGGCTTCCAGCTCGTCGCGGCGGGCCAGCCCGTCGACTTCACCGTCAAGATCGCGACGCCCAAGACCACCGACAGCCTGTGCCAAGTGGAAACGCCCGAGCTCATAGGCGAGACCAACTGCAGCACGGGTCACACCGTCGTGGTCAACCTCAAGCGCTGGCAGGAGGGTTCGCCGCAGTTCAACGGCTCACCCGAGGAGTACCGGGCGCTGATCATCAATCACGAGGTCGGGCACGACCTCGGCCGCGGGCACGAGTCGTGCCCGGGCCCCGGCCAGCCCGCTCCGGCGATGATGCAGCAGATCAAGGGACTCCTCGGCTGTAAGTCCAACGCCTGGCCGTACGACTCGAATGGAACCTACCTGTCCGGTCCCTCCGTCCTATAGGGGGAGAGAGCCGATCACAGGGCGGGTCGGCCGGGGCTAGGAGATCATGTGCGCGTCGTCAGCTTCAGCGTCCCCACGTGGTTCCCCTCCTACGAGGCGTACGGGGAACCGGCCGGGCCGCAGACGCCGGACGAGGTCCTGCCCGCCGACGCGCAGTCTGCCGAGGCCCTGTTGACCGAGCAGGAGTCGGCCGTGTTCCTGTGCCTGGCCACCGGCGCCTCCAACAAGGAACTCGCCGTCGAGCTGCAACTGTCCGTCAGCACGGTCAAGTTCCACGTGGTCAACATAAGAGCCAAGCTCGGCGGCATCAGCCGCCTCCAGGCCTGCCTGCTCGCGGCCCTCGCCCGCGAGGACACCCGGCGCACCGAGGACGAACGCCTCAGCGGCGGCGGTGCAGCAGTCGCCCGCCGATGACGGTGGCCACGCAGGTGGTCGCGCCCTGCGCGAGCAGCTCGGCCTCGTCCGCCACGGCGAAGACCGCGAAGCGGGCCACGACGCCCGGCTCCAGCTGTCCGTGGAAGGCCTCCCCGGCCGTGTCCCGGCCGGCGAGGGGATCCAGGCCGGGCGGCTCCTCGTAGGCGGCCGGCGGCAGGATCATGAGCCCCGAGCGGCTCACCGCCGTGCGCACCGACGCGATCGTGAAGCGGCCGCACACCGCGACCACCCCGCGCGCGAGGAGCTTCTGCGTGCCGCGCCGGGCACTGTTGCCCCAGCGCGCCTCGGTCATCTTCAGGGCCTCCACCGCGGCCTCACCGCTGATCGGGTCGGCGCCGAGCTCGGGGACCTCGTACGGGTCGTCCGGGTAGTACGTCCGCTCCAGCAGCTCGTCCGCCCCGAGCACCCGCAGCCCCGGGGTGAGCACCCCGGGCCAGCGGCGGGTGCGGGCGTGCGGAAAGGCCGCGGCGAGGTCCTCGTACGGTCCCACGCGGGCGATCCGGTCGCCGTCGACGACGACCGCACCGGCGAGCAGCGGTGCGCGGCCCGGCCCGGATACGAGGAGTTCGGCGGTGTGGAGCGTCAGCATCGTGTCGGACGCGTCAGTTCGTGGAGATGAGCTTCAGTTCGGGGTGCGCCGTGCCGCCCTCGATGGCGGTGGAGGAGATGTGCGAGACGACGCGGTCGTCGACCGGGTCGTTCGCCGGGTCGTCGTGCACCAGCAGGTGCTCGTAGGTCGTCGCGCGCTGCGCCGGGGTGCGGCCCGCCTTGCGGATCAGGTCGATGATCTCCTGGCGGTTGGAGCGGTGCTTGGCACCGGCCGAGGAGACGACGTTCTCCTCCAGCATGATCGAGCCGAGGTCGTCGGCGCCGTAGTGCAGCGAGAGCTGGCCCGCCTCCTTGCCGACGGTCAGCCAGGAGCCCTGGATGTGGGCGATGTTGTCGAGGAAGAGGCGCGCGATCGCGATCATGCGCAGGTACTCGAAGATCGTCGCCTGGGTGCGGCCCTTGAGGCGGTTGTTCTCGGGCTGGTAGGTGTACGGGATGAAGGCGCGGAAGCCGCCCGTACGGTCCTGGGTGTCCCGGATCATCGCGATGTGCTCGATGCGCTCGGCGTTGGTCTCGCCGGTGCCCATCAGCATGGTGGAGGTGGACTCCACGCCCAGCTTGTGGGCGATCTCCATGATCTCCAGCCAGCGCTCGCCGGACTCCTTGAGCGGGGCGATCGCCGTGCGCGGCCGCTCCGGCAGCAGTTCGGCGCCGGCGCCCGCGAAGGAGTCGAGGCCGGCCGCGTGGATGCGCCGGATGGCCTCCTCCGCCGAGACGCCCGAGATGCGGGCCATGTGCTCGACCTCGGACGCGCCGAGGGAGTGGATGACCAGCTGCGGGAACGCCTGCTTAATGGCTGCAAAGTGGTGCTCGTAGTACTCGACGCCGTAGTCCGGGTGGTGCCCGCCCTGGAACATGATCTGCGTGCCGCCGAGCTCCACGGTCTCCGCGCAGCGGCGCAGGATGTCGTCGAGGTCGCGGGACCAGCCCTTCTTGGCGTCCTTGGGGGCCGCGTAGAAGGCACAGAACTTGCACGCCGTGACACACACGTTCGTGTAGTTGATGTTCCGCTCGATGATGTACGTCGCGATGTGCTCGGTACCGGCGTAGCGGCGGCGGCGCACCGCGTCGGCCGCCTGGCCGAGCGCGTGCAGCGGCGCGTGGCGGTAGAGGTCGAGCGCCTCTTCCTTGGTGATCCGGCCCCCTGCGGCGGCGCGGTCGAGGACAGACTGGAGAACGGCCTGGTCGGTCACCGGTGAGTCACCTTTCGGCGGTGTGTCTGTGTCAAGGTCCGGACCGATCCAGCCTACGCCAGGGGTTCCCGCGCCCCGTCACGGGCTTCGGGTCAGGTCTCCCTCGGGGTTCCCCGCGGGGCTGTCGCCGGACTTGTAGTGCAGCGTCCCGTTGGAGTTGAGGGTGAAGCGCTCGTCGGCGGAGCCGTTGGAGCAGATCCCCGGAGCCGGGTTGCGGTTGCCCGAGGTGTCCAGGACGAGCGAGCGGTCGGTGGCGGAGGACAGCTTCCAGTCACCGCTGCAGTCGGTGCCGAGGACCGCCAGGACCGACTTGTCCCGGGCGACGACCTCGCCGGTCTTCCCGCCCTTGATGGTGATCTCGAACTCGGTGGAGGCCCCGAGCCGGGCGGTGGTGACGGTGCCCTTCCAGGTGCCGATCAGCTCCTTCGGGACGTCGGTGCGGGTCCCCTTGGGCGCCGACGCGCTCCCGCTGGGCGTGGCGTCCGGGGTGGCGCCGGACGCGGCCGGAGCCGAGGTGGAGGGCCGCGGTTCACTGGCCACGTCCCGGGTCTTCTCCCCCTGCCCGGGCAGCAGGTCCATGCCGTAGAGCCCGCCGGTGAGCAGGGCCAGGACGGCCGCGGCCGACAGGACGAGGGTGCAGCTGAAGCGGCGGCCGGCCGCCCTGACGCTGACCTGCCGGCCCCCCGCCCCCTCCGCGGCGGTCCGCTGCCCGGGCAGCCCCCCGCCGGCGGTGGGACCGGACGCGCCGTACGGGCCGGCGCCGCCGGCGCCCGAGCCCGCGGTCCCGGTCTCGGGCGGGGCCCCGAACACCCCGGGCGCCGAACCCTGGCTCCCGTAGGACTGGTACGGGCCGGGCGCGCCGAAGCCGGCGCCCGCCGGGCCCCCGTACGAGGCGGCCGTGAACGGCACCGGCCCCGAGGGGGCGTCCGCCGTGACGCCGCTCCCGTACGACGGGTCGGGCGCCCCGAAACCGGCCACCGGCCCGGGCCCGCCCGCGGAGGGATCGGCGTCGAGGTCCAGCAGGGCCACCGCGGCCCGGCTGGCCTCCTCCACCAGCAGCGCGGGGAGCCAGCCGGGGGCGCCGAGCGCACCGCCGAGGGCCGCCGCGACCGCGTCCGGGGACGGCCGCTCGGCCGCCGCCTTGGCCAGGCAGGCCGCGATCAGCTCGCGCAGCTCCCCGGCCGGCACCGCGCCGAGCTCGGGCGGCTCGTGCACCACCTTGTAGAGGAGGGTGGCGGAGTTGTCCCCGGTGAAGGGCGGCCGTCCGGTCGCGGCGAAGGCCAGGACCGCGCCGAGCGAGAACACGTCGGCCGCCCCGGTGATGCCCTTGCCGAGGATCTGCTCGGGCGACATGTAGCCGGGCGAGCCGACGGAGACGCCGGTGGAGGTGAGCGAGGCCGTGCCGTCCGTGGCGCGCGCGATCCCGAAGTCGATCAGCCGCGGCCCGTCGAGGGTGAGCATCACGTTCGAGGGCTTCACGTCCCGGTGGACGAGGCCCAGACCGTGCACGGCCACCAGGGCGCGGGCCAGGCCCGCGCCGATGGCCCGTACCGAGGACTCGGGGAGCGGCCCGTGCGCGGCCAGCGCCCGGTCCAGGGAGGGACCGGCCACGTATCCGGTGGCCACCCACGGCACCGGTGCCTCCGGGTCCGCGTCCAGCACCGGCGCGGTCCACTCGCCGCCCACCCGCCGGGCCGCCTCCACCTCGCGGCGGAACCGGGCCCGGAACTCCTCGTCGGCGGCGAAGTGCGGGTGCACGATCTTGACGGCGACGGTCCGGCCGCCCGCACTGCGCCCCAGGTAGACCCGGCCCATGCCACCCGCGCCGAGCCGGCCGAGCAGCCGGTACGCGCCGATGGTCCGCGGCTCACCGGCTTCGAGCGGCTGCATCGCGTCCCCCAATTCCCCGTGATCGCGGGCGCCTTGTGCCACCCGGCCGAGCAGCAGCCTATGGGCTGCCGGCGCGGGGGAAGTGCCCTGTCACCCTTTTGCATTTCCCTGACGCGAGCGGAAATGCAAAAAGGCGTGAATTCCCGAGAAACTTCGCATTCGGTCGCCCGGCCCGATGGGCTACCGCTCGGTAAACCCGCTCAGCACTCCTGGACCACCGAGCTCAGCAGCTCCACGGCCACATCCGCGGCATACCCCGTCGTGGATCCCGTACGGCGTGCGAATTCCCTTACGCCGGCCAGCTGATCGGGGCCGAAACGGAAGTCGAGCGTCGTGAAGTACCGCTCCAGCAGGTCCGCGTCGAAGGCCTCCCAGCGGGCCGCCTGCTCGGCGACCTTGGCGACCTCTTCCAGGGAGACGTCCCGGGAGGCGAGAAAGGCCTCGTGGACCTCGCGCACGACGCCGGGCTCGCGGGCGAGGTAGTCCTTGCGGGCGGCCCAGACGGCGAAGACGAACGGCAGTCCGGTCCACTCCTTCCACATGTGCCCCAGGTCGTGCACGGTCAGCCCGAGCCGGGGCGCGTCGTGGAGGGAGGCGCGCAGCGCGGCGTCTCCGATCAGTACGGCCGCGTCCGCTTCCTGCATCATCACGCTCAGGTCGGGCGGGCAGGTGTAGTAGTCGGGCCGTACCCCGTACTGCTCGGAAAGCAGCAGCTGAGCGAGTCGTACGGACGTACGAGAGGTCGAGCCGAGGGCGACGCGGGCTCCGTCGAGCTGCTCCAGGGGCACCTGCGAGACGATCACGCAGGACATCACGGGGCCGTCGCAGCCGACCGCGATGTCGGGGAAGGCGACGAGCTGATCGGCGTTGCGGAGGAACTCCACGAGGGTGATCGGACCCATGTCCAGGTCGCCCTGGACGAGGCGCTCACTGAGTTTCTCGGGGGAGTCCTTGGTCAGCTCCAGGTCCAGCAGCGTGCCGGTTCTGGCCAGGCCCCAGTAGAGGGGAAGGCAGTTCAGGAACTGAATGTGGCCGACGCGGGGCCGGCTGCGGTAGACGTCCACATCGCGAGACTAGCCCCCGCATCGGCGTCAGCCTTCGGGCGGGTCTCAAACGTCCGGGTGACGTGATCTTTCCCTCTGGTCTCCGCCGCAGGGTGCGTGCTAGGCTCGACGCAAGTTGCAGTTTGGTTTCCCTTGCAGTACGAGGCCTGCGGAGAATGTGACCCGCAGGCTTTTGTAGTTTTCAGACTTCTTAGCAGGTTCTGGAGCAGGGCGACCCTTTGGCCCATAGGAGGGCTCATGGCTACCGGAACCGTGAAGTGGTTCAACGCTGAAAAGGGCTTCGGCTTCATCGCCCAGGACGGCGGCGGCCCGGATGTCTTCGTCCACTACTCCGCGATCAATGCCTCTGGCTTCCGCTCCCTCGAGGAGAACCAGATGGTGAACTTCGACGTCACGCAGGGTCCGAAGGGCCCGCAGGCGGAGAACGTCACCCCGGCCTAGTCGCCTGGGCCAACCTGTCGCGGGTTGGAAATGCAGTACCCAAGGAGCCCTGTCACCTCTGCGCGAGCAGAGCGGCAGGGCTCCTGCCTTTTCCCTCCCGGGGTGGGGGGCGGATACGGCAGTGGCCCCCGGCACCTTGACGGTGCCGGGGGCCACTTGCCGTACGGGCCCTGGAGTTACGCGGGCGGGGTGGGGGCGGTGATCATGATGTCCAGGATCAGGGTCACGTTGTCCTTGGTGGTCAGGCGCAGGGAGTACGGGCCCGGGGCCACGTCCGTGGTGAAGAGCTCCGGCAGGACGATCTTGCCGTCGGCGCCCGTCTTGGGGAGCACGCGGCCGAAGACCTTCTTGCCGTCCTCGTCCTTGAAGTACGGGGCCTTCGCGGTCGCCGGGTCCACCGGGACCCACTTGCCGTCCGCGTCCTTCACAACGAGGTCGGCGACCGTCTCCGTACCGGCGACGGCCTTGCCCGCGGCCGTGGCGAGGACCTCCACGCCCTTGAGGCTCGTACCGGCGACCGCCTCCAGCGGCTTCGAGCCCTCCGGGCGCGACAGCTTGTCGGCGACCGTCACCGTCACCGTGACGCGGCCCTCGAAGCTCTGCGTGAGCCTGGTCGTCGTGTCGTAGGCGGAGGCGCGCAGCTTGAAGGTGCCCGCCTTGGTGCCCGCCTTCAGGCCGGGCGCGGCGGCGATGCCGTCGGCGCCCGTCTTGACCACCAGGGACTCCTTCGCCCCGAAGAGCGTGCCGCCGGTGGTGTCCTCCTCGACCGCGAAGATGACCTCGCGGTCGGCGGCGGGCTTGCCGTCGCTCAGGAGGAGCTTGATCTTCGGGGTCACCGTGAAGGCCGCGCCGGCTTCGGCCGTCATCCCGGGCCCGTCGAGCACCGTCAGGTCCTGCAGGTGCGCGGCCGGCTTCTCCGGGGTCGGAGTCGGGGTCGGCGTGGGCGTCGGGGTGGGAGTCGGCGTCGGGGTCGGCGTCGGCTTGGGCGTCGGGGTCGGCGTGATCGGGGTCTGCGGGGTCGGCAGGGTGCCCGGCTGCACGGGCGGGTAGTTCCCGGCCGGCGGGTTCGGGACCTCGGCGGCGCCGCCGTCCTGGTACTGCCGCATGTAGCCGAGCACGGTGTTCACGTACTCGCGGGAGTTGTTGTAGCTGAGGATCGCCGCGTCGAGCTTGGCCTGGTTCGACAGGTCCCGGTCGCCCGCGCACAGGTAGAGCCCGGCGCCCAGCGCGGCGTCGTAGATGTTGTTCGGGTCGCGCTTGGCGTCGCCGTTGCCGTCGGCGCCCCACGTGGCCCAGGTGGACGGGATGAACTGCATCGGGCCGACGGCGCGGTCGTACACCGCGTCCGCGTCCCACTCGCCCTTGTCGGTGTCCCGGATCTCGGCGAAGCCGTTGCCGTCGAGACGGGGTCCGCGGATCGGCTTCTCGGTGTAGCCGTCGGCCTTGAGTCCGTAGCCGGACGCGTGGACGGACTCGACCCGTCCGATGCCGGCGAGCAGCTGCCAGGGCAGCTTGCAGCCGGGAAGTGCGGCCGCGACCGAGAGTTCGGCGCGGTGATAGGCGTCGAGGGCGGTCGCGGGTATCCCGCTGGCCCCCTCCTGCACGCCCGCACCGGCGGGCGGCGGGTCTGCGACGATGTCGGGCAGGTCCAGCCGGGCGTCACCGCGGTCGGTGGCCTGCGGGCTGTCCGGAGTCGGCTCGGACTCGCCCGCGTCGGCGGTCGACGGATTGGTCACGACCGCGGCGGTGGTCAGGCTGGCCGCGAGCGCGGCCGTGCACAGGACCTTGCGCGAGGTGTTGACGAGGTGACGGTGAAGCGGCTTCACAGTGCGGCGATCCCCCCAGGAGCCGTCAAAGGTATACGGCTGGTCCAGCCGTGAATATCCACTGTCTATCAGGTATTCGAACCCGACTCGCCGTGCCACCGACAGATGTGACGCACCATTCGTCTCGGCTTCACCGGGGTCTCGTGGCCGAACGGCCGGATACCCCAACTCCCTGACCGTATTGCCCCGATCGGAAGTGATTTCCGATCGGGGCCCGCCTCAATCCTGACGGTCCGGGTCTGGCCGCCGCCCAGCGCGCCGTCCGCGGTGCGGGTGTCGGCGGCCTCGGCGGCCACCGCCGAAGAACCAGCCACTGTCATCTGTTTTCAGCCACGAGCGCGTGGGGCGCGATGAATTCCGGGGAGCGCGGCAGTCTCCCTTCCGTACGCACCCACCGCGTACGCCTCGACAGGCTCAAGGAAGAGGAAGACCCCATGCGCATCGTCATCACCGAATTCATGAGCCTCGACGGCGTCGTGCAGGCCCCCGGCGGCCAGGGCGAGGACGACGACGGCGGCTTCGCCCACGGCGGCTGGTCGCACCCGTTCTTCGACGCGGAGGTGGTGGGCGGGGCCTTCGCCGAGGCGATGGCGAAGGCCGAGGCCCTGCTCTTCGGCCGTCGCACCTGGCAGACGATGGCCGCGGCGTGGCCCGACCGCGCCGGCGACCCGTTCGCCGACCAGATGAACGCCATCCCGAAGTACGTGGTGTCCGCGAGCCTGGGCGAGGACGAGCTGACCTGGAACAACACCACGCGCATCGCCGGCGACGAGGCCGTGGCCCGCATCCGCGAGCTGCGGGCGGCCGACGGCGGCGACCTGGTGGTCATGGGCAGCCCCACCCTCGTACGCACCCTGCTGGGCGAGGGCCTGGTCGACGAGCTCCGGCTCATGATCATGCCGGTGCTCCTCGGCGGCGGTAAGTCGATCTTCCCGGCCGACGGCGGGCTGCGCACCCTCGAACTGGCCTCCACCACCATCAGCCCGGCGGGCGTCCACGTGTGCACCTACCGGCCGGTGACCCGGGGTTAGGCCGGGCGGGCGGGGGCCCGCGGCGGGCATTGAGGCAGGCGTTGAGGCATATGGCCGTCACGGCGCGCGACGTCATATGACCCTATGTAACTTCGCAGATGACCCGCTTCCCGCCGCGGCAGACCGTGCCGAGGCATGCCCCGAGAGGTGCCCATGAGGCGCACTGCACGAAGTGACCACGACGATTCCCCGCCCGGCCGCGCCCCGCTTCGAGGCTGGCGACGGCTCGCCGTCGCGGCCGCGGCCCCCCTGCTGGCCCTGTCGGCGACGACCGCGACGGCCCAGGGCGTGTGGGTGACCGTCCCGCCGCTGCCGACCCCGACTTACGGGCTGGCGAGCGCGGCGGCGGACTGCCCGGAGGGGCTGCGCGGCACCTGCGTCTACGCCGCCGGAGGCAACCAGGCTCCGGAGAAGTTCCAGGCGTACAGCCCCTCCAGCGGCACGTGGGCCACGCTGCCGGTGCTGAAGACCCCCCGCTACGACGCCGCGGCGACGACGGCTCCCTGCCCCAACGGGGTACGAGGCGACTGCGTCTACGTCCTCGGGGGTGCCGGCACGGCCGCCGGGGCCGCCAGGGTCGCCGAGGCGTACAGCACGGAGACCAACGCCTGGCTGTCCCTGACGCCCCTGCTGGAGGACCACGTCAACGCGGCGGCGGCCACGGCCCCCTGCCCCGAAGGCCTGCGCGGTACGTGCGTGTACGTCTACGGCGGCAACACCGGCACGACCGGCACCGCCGAGGCGTACAACCCGGCCACCAACCGCTGGGCCACCGTGGCGAACCTGCCGACCCCGCGCAGCAATCACGCCGGCGCGTCCGCACCCTGCCCCGGGGACCCGAACCCGCGGCACCTCTGCGTGTACGCCATCAGCGGGACCAACGACAACCCGCTCTCGGTGGACTTCTACAACCCCGTCAACAACCAGTGGGGTCCCGCGGCCGAGATCCCGACCGCCCGCGTCCTCGGGAGGGCGGCAACGGCCCCCTGCCCCGACGGCATGAGCAACGGCTGCATCTACGTGGTGGGCGGCACCACGTCCCCGAACACAGTCGAGGCCTACACCCCGGTCACCAACGCCTGGGTGACGCTGCCCTCGACGCCGACGGGCCACCTGGACCACGGTGTGGCCGCGGCGCCGTGCCCCAAGGACACGAAGCACCACTGCGTGTACGCCATCGGATCCCAGGTCGCCGGCGAGCCCCCGACCGCCTCGGGCACGACCGAGGCCTTCGCCATCGAGCGCCAGAGCGGCAGGCCCCAGCCGCGGCCGGAGCCCACCCCCGCACCCACGGCCCCGAACGGCCCGCGGCCGGACCCGGCACCGGCCCCGCTGCCCAAGCCCGACGTGAAGCCGCAGCCCGACGTGAAGCCCTGGCCGAAGCCGGAGCCGAAGCCCGAAGTGAAGCCGCAGCCCGACGCCAAGCCGGCGCCGAAGCCCCCGGCCGAGAACCCCCAGACCGACCCCGCGCCCGACGCGGGTGTCGACCCGGACCTCGACTCCGACCTCGACCTGGAACCGGAGCTCGACGTTCCGGCCGACGACGCCGAAGGCACCCGCCACGCCCGCTAGTCCGTCCCGTCACCTGGGGCCGGCGCCGTCACGGCGCCGGCCCCGAGCCCGCCGCGGCAGACCGTGCCGGGGCCGCCACGAGAGGTGCCCGATGAGGCGCATTCAGCGAAGTGACCGACAGGACTCCCCACCCGGCCGGACCGGACGCCGCCCCGCCTGGCGACGACTCGCCGTAGCGGCCCTGGCACCCCTGCTGGCCCTGACGGCCACCACCGCGACCGCCCAGGGCATCTGGGTGAGCGTCCCGAACCTGCCGACGGCACGAGCGGGTCTGGCCAGTGCGGCGGCGGACTGCCCGGAGGGCCTCCGCGGCACCTGCGTGTACGCGGCCGGCGGCATGCAGGCGCCGGAGAAGTTCGAGGCGTACAGCCCCTCCAGCGGCACCTGGGCCACACTCCCCGCGCTGAAGACCCCCCGCAGCCTTGCCGCAGCGACGACAGCCCCCTGCCCCAACGAGGTGGAGGGCGACTGCGTCTACGTCCTCGGGGGTGGCGACGCAGACTTGCTCTCGTTCGCGACCGCCGAGGCGTACAGCACGGAGACCGGTACCTGGCTGACCCTGCGGTCCATGTCGGGCCCCCGATACGCCGCGGCCGCGGCCACGGCCCCGTGCACCGAGGGCCGGGGGCTGCGGGGCACCTGCGTGTACGTCTTCGGCGGCTTGAACGGCACCTCCGACGGCGTCACCGAGCTCGCCACCGTGGAGGAGTACGACCCGGCCAGCAACACGTGGGCCACGCTGCCCGTCATGCAGACCACCCGAAGCGGTCATGCCGGCGCGGCCGCCCCCTGCCCCGGGCAGTCGAACCCCCGGCACCTCTGCGTGTACGCCATCAGCGGCATCAGCCCCAACACCCCGGCGGTGGAGGCCTACGACCCCGTGCTCGGCTCATGGCAGTCCGTCGCCGACAACCCAAGTGGCCGCATCGGCGCGGCGGCGGCAACAGCCCCCTGCCCCGAAGGCATCAGCAACGGCTGCATCTACGTGGTGGGCGGCACGACGACCCCGACCACGCTGGAGGCCTACACCCCGGTCACCAACACCTGGGTGACACTGCCCTCGCTGCCGACGGGCCGCACGACACTCGGCGCGGCCGCCGCGCCGTGCCCCAAGAACGCAAAGCACCACTGCGTGTACGCCGTCGGGGGGAGCGCCATCGCAGGACCCCCTCCCGGAGCCCTGGGAACCGCCGAGGCCTTCGCGATCGAGCGCGCCCACGCGAAGCACCGGCCCGACCCGAAGCCCGGCCACGGCCCCGTCACCCTCCCGGCCCCCGACCCCGCTCCCGCGCGGTAGGTCGCCGCATCGCGCCGAGGTGGGTCACGAGCCCGTCAGGTCCGCCCAGACGGTCTTGCCCGGCCCCCTCGGCGCCACGCCCCACTCCCGCGCCAGCGCCTGCACCACCAGCAGCCCCCGGCCGCCCTCCGCCGACCACGGATCGACCACCGGCGGCTCCCCCGGCGGCCGTACGTCGTCCCGCATGTCACTCACAGCCACCCGCACGTGCTGCCCTCCGTCGTAGCCCAGCCGCAGCTCGAAGTCCCGTCCCGGCACCCGCCCGTGCAGGACGGCATTGGCGGCGAGCTCCCCGACGACGAGCCCCACGTCGTCGGAGAGCGCGCAGCCGTAGGGCACGCCCCAGAAGGCCAGCTGCGCCTGCGCGAGCCGCCGGGCGAGCCGGGCCCCGCGGCGCGTCGAACTGAACCGCTGCCGGAAGGCCAGTGCCATGTCACTCAATTCGGTCGTCACCTCACCGAGCGTGGCGACCGCGCCTTACGCTTTCCAGTGACGACGGCGCTACGAAGGTGATCCGTAGGGACGTCGGCCTGTTCGTGTACGGCCCGTACGGATGAGGGCGGTTCAACCGATGAACGACCTGTCAGACCGCGAAGAACGTCCCGAGCGCCCGGTGGAGGCGGACGGCACGGCCCACCTGTTCCGCGCCCTGGGCAAACAGATCAAAACCCTGCGCGAGGCGGCCGGCCTCCTCCAGAAGGAACTCGCCACCCGCCTGAACGTCGGCGAGGACCTCATCGGCGCGATCGAACGCGGCGTCCGCACCCCGCAGCCGGACCTCCTGGAACGCGCGGACCGCATCCTCCAGGCCCGAGGGGTCCTGCTGGCGGCGATCCCGGAGGTCAAGGAGGCCCTGAAGCGGGCCCGGACGCGGCATCCGGACTGGTTCCGGAGTTATGCGGCGGCGGAGGCCGCCACGCAGGCCCTCCACGCGTACGGACACCAGGGCGTGCCGGGGCTCTTGCAGACGGAGCGTCACGCACGCGAGATCTTCACCCAACGGCGTCCGCTGCTGGACGAGGCGACGATCGAGAAGCGCGTACAGGACCGGCTGGCCCGTCAGCAGATCTTCGAGCGCTGGCCCTCCCCCACCTTCAGCTTCATCCTCGACCAGAACCTGCTGGACCGGCAGGTGGGCGGCCCGGATGTACACGCTGAGCAGCTTCAACGCTTCCTGCACATCGGCCGGTTGCGGACGGTGGAGCTCCAGGTGCTGCCGTACACGCGGGGCGCGCATGCCGCGATGGACGGCTCCTTCACCCTGCTCCACCCGAAGGGCCGGCAACAGGTCGCCTACCACGAGGCGTACAGGCGCCCCCACCTGATCACCGACCCTGATCAGGTACGCATCATGGCCGAGCGCTGTGGGATCATCCGGGCACAGGCACTCGCCCCCGACGAGTCACTCGCCCTGATCGAGAAGATGCTGGGAGAACTCCGATGAACACCACCGACCTGGCCTGGTTCAAGAGCAGCTACAGCAGCGGCGAGGGCGGCGAGTGCGTCGAGGTCGCCACCTGCCCCACCACCGTCCACGTCCGCGACTCCAAGGTGACGGCCGGCCCCCATCTCTCGGTGGCCCCCGCCGGCTGGGCCGCCTTCCTCCACGGGATCACCGCGGCCCGCCTGCCGGAGTAGGTCCGGCAGGCGGGATCGGCGACGGCTACCGCCAGACGACGGCCCGCCACTGGACCGGCCAGGCCCTGGAGCTGGCCATGTTGCCCGCGACGCTTCCGGCCGCGTTGATCGCGACCGGGTCGGCCTGGTCGAGGCCGGCGGGCGCGGGCAGCGCGGTGACCTTGCCCTGCGCGTCCCACGTCACGGCGCGTTCGTCGGAGGTGCCGACGCTGGTGCCCGCGTCGTTGATGCCCTGGACGAAGGTGTGGCCGGTGCCGGGGAGCAGGGCGAGTTCGGTGACGGTGGTGCCGGTTCCGCTCCAGCGCAGGGAGCGGTCCTTGACGTTCGCGACGACCACGTCGGAGTTGTTGACGCTCACCGCCCGCGCGCCCGGGTCCTGCGACGGCAGGGCCTTGATCTTCTTCCCGTGCGGGGCGCGGACGGCCTTCCACGTCCCGTTCGCGTCGGTGGCGCGGCCGATCACGGTGCCGCGCTCGTTGATCGTGGACGGGTCGGCGTACGCGCCCCCGAGCGAGCCGAGGTCGTGGACGCGGCCTGCGGGGTCCCACCGTACGAGGCGGGTCTGGTCGCCGGGCAGGGACACGTAACCGGTGATCTCTCCGCGCTCGTTGATCGCGGTGGCCGCGCCGCCCTCCGCCCGCGGGAGCAGGCGCAGTACGGTCGCCCGGCCGTCGGCGCCCCAGCGGACGGGGCGGGTGGTGGCGGTGTCCGTCGAGAGGTGTCCGACGGCGACGTGGGCGTTGTTGATGTCCTGGGCCTCGCCGTTGACGTAGCCCGCCGGTTCCTGCAGCCGGGTGAGGGTGCCTGAGGCGGACCACCGGGCGGCGTGCCGTACGCCGTCGGGTGCGTCGGTGAAGCCGGCCACCGTCCCGTCGTCGACGACCTTGACCGCCTGGCCCCCCGACCCGTCGTCGATGGCCTGTAGCGGGGTGAGGGAGCCGTCGGCTCCCCAGCGCACGAGATGGCCGTCCCTGTTCGCGTCGAGGGAGAGTCCGACGACGTCTCCGGTGTCGTTCATCGCCTGGGCCGAGCTGGTGGTGTGGCCTGCCAGGAGTGGCAGTTCGTATATCGCGGCGGCGCCGGCGCCGGCGCCGGACGCGGGCGGTACGACCATCACGGACAACATCGCGGAAAGGACCACGGGTAACAAGAAGATCCCCTGTCTTCTCGGAATGATCAGCACGGAGTCGAACGCCCCCGCGCACCCCTGTTGATCCCCCGGCGCGCGAACGGTTCTCGACCACCGCTGCCTCCCCCGCCCAAACCAGGAAGAAACGCTTCAGTTTCGGCGGAGTCGTCCGGAGGTGGGGGGCGGGGCCCGACATGCCGCCTCCGGCCCAATGGCGGCGGCGGGGCGTCCGGCCGCCGCACGCTGTACGGATGAACCGCCCCGCCGGTGCCGGTCTGCGGGCCCGAGCTGCCGGGGCGCGGGACGTCCTGCGCGTTGAGGGGCCCGCCGCGGCGCGCATCCTCGTCACCGTCGTGGCCGCCTGGCAGGTCGCCCTGTGGCTGGGCGCCGACCAGCCCCCGGTCTTCGCGGCGGTCGTGCCGCTCGTCGCCCTGCGCGGCGACCCGTTCGCGGCCCTGGGGGCCTCGGTGCAGCGGGTCCTGGGGGTCGTCGCGGGCGTGGTGATCGCCATCGTGGCCCTCAACCTGCTGAGTCCCTCGACGGGGACGCTCGCCCTGGTCGTGGCCCTGGGGCTGGCGGCCGGGATGCTGCTCCGGGCCGGTGGTGGGCTGAACATCCAGGTGGCGGCCTCGTCGCTGCTGGTCTTCGCCAGCACCTCACCCGACTCGTATGCACTGCACCGGCTCTGGGAGACGGTGGCCGGTGCGGTGGTGACCGTACTGCTGGCCCCGCTCCTGTGGCCGCCCGATCCCCGGCGCACCCTGTCGGCCCTCGCCGCCGACTGCCGTACGCACCTGGCCGCGGCGCTCACCGACACCGCCGCGGCCCTCGCGGCCGGGCCCGCGGCGGCCTACGACAACCTCGCCCGTGTCACCGCCCAGAACGAAGCCGTCCACGGCGACGCGGCGCGGGCGCGCGAAGCCGCACGCACCATGCGCTTCAACCCGTTGCGGCGCCGCCATCGGGAGGCCGTACGGGAACTGGCGCGCGCCATCGCCACCGCCGAGCAGCTCACCGCGCAGCTGTCGACGCTGGCCAGGGAGGTCGCCGCGTTCGCCGGCCGGGACGACCTCGCCGCCGACGTCACCCGCGCCCGCGACCACGTACCGGCGCTCGCCGCCGCCACTGCCGAGGCCATCGGGGACGCTCTGGCCTGCCGGGACATCGTGCCCGGCCTGACCGCGGCCCGGGGCGCACTCGCCGCGTACGCGCACGCCGACTCCAGCCCCGTGGCCGTGGTCCTGCGCAGGCCGTTCCAGCGGATGCTCGACGACCTGGCGGGGACCGTCAGAGGATGAAGGTGGCGATGCCGACCAGCATGCCGGCCACGGCACCCACCACCATGGCGGCGAACAGGCCGACCATGCCCGCGAGGAAGTAGACCTCGCCGTCCTCGACCCTGCCGTGGCGGGCGCAGGAGAACAGCCAGGCCGCCAGGGTCAGGAACGGCACGAGGAGCAGGCCGGTGGCGGTGCCGAAGTTGAACACGGCGCTGCCGGAGAGCTCGTAGGCCTTGCCGCGGGCCGTCCTGACCTCCACGTCGGTGCCGAACCGATACTTCTCGTCGGCCGTGTCCAGCACGATCTCGCGCCCCTCTTCCCCGGACCGCCGGGGGGTGTACCAACCCGTGCAGTCGGTGCCGGTCGCGTAGCCCTCCGCGTCGGTGGCCTCGTAGCACTTGTGGACCGAGACGACCCCGTCCACGGGCCCGAAGCCGAGCACGGCGGCCATCTGCGGCCCGGGCAGCAGCCACACCAGCCACCCGGCCACCGCGAGCGTCACGACCACCCCGACCCCGGCCGCCCCCTGCCCCAACCTCCGCACGGCAACACGCACAACGCCCCCTCCCTCTCCCCTGGCCCGATACCCGCGAGGGACGGCGCGTAACGCGGGGGTTGGGGGGGCGGGGGCGGGGGCGGGGGCTTCGGGGGCAAGGCCCCGGCTGGGCGGGATCAGAGAAGCGCGGGTGGGGTTTCCCGTCAGTCTCATCGTCCTTCCGCGTCGGGCCGGCCCCTCAAGGGCGCTCCTTCGTCGCGTCGCTACGCGATGGCCTGCGGCCACCCTTGACCGACCGACCCGCCACGAAAACCCGAAGACAGCCGAGAAACCCCAAAAGAACGGGCCGGGCGATCGCACCAGGGACGGCCACGTCGGTGGCCTCCGGGCAAGGGTCCCGGTGCGCCCCAAATCGCTACGCGCTCCCCACGTCTCAGCGTCTACCGGCCGTCCTGAGCTGGACATAAGCCGCCATCGATCGCTACGCGCTCCGCACGTCTCGGCGACTGCCGGCCGTCTTGGGTCAGAGGTGGAGCTCGGGTGGGAAGCCGGTCCAGCGGAGTTCGGCGGGGAGGTGCCGCATGTCGTTGGAGAAGAGGACGGAGGCGGGGCGATCGGGCGCGTACCGGATGACCGTCAGGGCGGCATTGGCGTGGTTGAGGCCGAGCCAGCGCCACTTCGGAGCGTGCATGGCGTCGCGGACGAGCCAGGCGACGAGGAAGTTGTGGGTGACGACCAGCTCGTGACGGTCCTCTTCACCCTCCACCGGACCGGTGAACCGTTCCATCGCCTCACGGACCAGCCCAGGTCCCCGCTCCCGCTCCTCGTCGGAGGCACCTTCGAGAAAGCGCAGAAAGAAGTCGGCGGATTCCGCCGGGAGCTCGTCCCTGTGCGGCACGTACGGGACGTAATCCCCGGCAGCCTCCGCACAGTGCACAGGCACGTCCTTCAGCTGCTCGCCGATCAGTCGTGCCGTCTGCTCGGCCCGGGGCAACGGGCCGTGATGCACCGCCGCGAGGGGGACGTCCCGGAGGCGTCGGCCGAGCAGGGTGGCCTGCCGGCGACCGTCCGCCGTCAGCCCGCTCTCGTCCGGCAACGCCTCACCGTGCCGGACGAGATAGAGGTACCGCGTAGCCATGCCCGTCATCCCGAACTCCCCCGCATCCGCCATCGATCTTGCGTCGCATCACTGGACGCGGCCCCTTCCCCTGCCGGTTCCCCTCCCCCGCCGAACTGCACTCGCGTCAGCGCCCCCAGGCGGCCCGCAGTCGCCGTCCTACCGAAGCGCGTAGCGATCGATGGCGGCTTATGTCCGGCCCAGGACGGCTGGTAGACGCTGAGACGAGCGGGGGCGCGTAGCGATCTGGTGCGTACCCGGGACCCCTGCCCAGAGATCGGTGATGGGGCCGTGGCTGGTCCGATGGCCCGGCTCGTTCTTTTGGGGTTTCTCGGCTGTCTTCGGGTTTTCGTGGCGGGTCGGTCGGTCAAGGGTGGCCGCAGGCCATCGCGTAGCGACGCGACGAAGGAGCGCCCTTGAGGGGCCGGCCCGCCACGGAAGGACGATGAGACTGACGGGAAACCCCACCCGCGCCTCTCTGATCCCGGCCAACCCGAAGCCCCCCCGAAGCCCCCCCGAAGCCCCCCTCACTCCCCGTACAGCCCCGCGATCACGTGCGCGTAGCGGGTCGTCACTGCCGTGCGGCGGAGTTTCAGGGTGGGGGTCAGGGTGCCCGCGGCGGTCGTGAAGTCCTCCGGGAGGATGTGGAAGGCGCGGATGCGGGCCGGGCGGGAGAGGGTGGCGTTGGCTTCGGCCACCGCGGCTTCGATCAGGGCGTGGACCGCCGGGTGCGTGGCCGGGGTGGGGCCCGGGTCGAGGCCCTCGCGCGCCGCCCAGGCCGTGATCTCCTCCGCGTCCAGGGTGATCAGGGCGACCGGGTAGGGCCGGCGGTCGCCGATCAGGACCGCGCGGGAGACGTAGCGCGAGCGCTGGACGGCGAACTCGACCTCCGTCGGGGTGAGGTTCTTCCCTGCGGAGGTGATGATCAGCTCCTTCTTGCGGCCCGTGATGCGGAGGTAGCCGTCGGCGTCCAGTTCCCCCAGGTCGCCGGTGTGCAGCCAGCCGTCCCCGTCCAGCGCCTGCGCCGTCGCGGCGGCGTTCGCGTGGTAGCCGGGGAACACCATCGCCCCGCGTGCCAGCACCTCCCCGTCCTCCGCGATCCGCACCTCACAGCCGGCGATCGGGCGGCCGACCGTTCCGTGGCGCACCGCCCCCGGGTGGTTGAGGGAGATGACTCCGCCCGACTCCGTCATCCCGTACCCCTCGTAGAGGGTGATCCCGCAGGCCCGCAGGAAGTCCTGGGTCGCCGGGGCGATCGGGGCGCCGCCGGTGAGCGCCCACTTCAGCCGGCCGCCGAAGGCGCCCCTGACCAGGGAGTAGAGGGACTTCTCCGCCGCCTTGTACTCCGCCCGCCGCTCCTGTGGCAGTCGGCCGTCCGCCGCGAGTACGCCCACCCGTACCGCCTCCTCGAAGCGTGCGCGGCCGCCCTCCCGGGACTCCGCCAGCGAGAGCACCACCGAGTGCAGCTTCTCGAACAGCCGGGGGACGGACGGGAGATGGGTCGGCGCGACCTCCGCGATCTCCGTGAGCACGTCCTCGATCCGGCCGCCGAAGTAGCACAGCTCCCCGCCCTCCAGCAGGGTCGTGTACTGGATCAGCTGGGCGAGCATGTGCGCGAGGGGCAGGTACAGGTACGTGGAGTCGCCCGGCCCGCCCTTGATGAGGGGGACGGTGGCGTCCTGGATGGCGCCCAGGTTCCCGTGGGTGAGGCGGCATCCCTTGGGCAGGCCCGTCGTGCCCGAGGTGTAGACGATCGCCGCGTCCGCGCCGGGGGTCACGGCCGCCGCCCGGCGGGCCAGATCAGCGTCAGGACTCCGCTCCGGACTCCTCTCCGGCGCGGGCAGTTCGTCCATCAGGACCACCGACCGCAGCGCGGGCAGTTTCGCCCGGAGCGCCTCGACGCGTTCCGCCTGCCGCCCGTCGTCGCAGACCACGGCCACCGCCTCCGAGTCCGACAGGACCCAGGCGAGTTCCTCCTCCCCCGCCGTCGGGTACACCGGTACGAGGACCGCGCCCGCCGCCAGCACCCCGAAGTGCGTGTACGTCCACTGCGGACGGGTCTCCGCCAGTACGGCGACCCGCTCGCCGGCGGCCACGCCCAGGCCGAGCAGCGCGCACCCGACGGCCCGTACCTCCGCGGCCAGTTCCCCGTACGTACGGGTCTGCCACCCGCCGTCGGGCGAGCGGAACCGCAGGGCCGTCTCCGGCCCGTACCGCTCCTCGGTCCACTGGGTGAACACCGCCAGCGTGCTCGGCCGACCTTCCATCGCATGCCCTCCGGGGGAGTTGGTGACCCCCGACGCTAGGCAGCCGGACGGCCGCCGCGGCATGACCGGAAGCGTCACCCCTGCTGACCCGAGCGCTCACCGGTCCGCGCACGTCCGTATCGCCCCGCGCCACGGCGGGCTACCGTCGAAGGCATGGGGAGGCGGACGATCACCGTGCACCATGTGCGCGCCCTGCTCGCGGGGGCGCGGGGCAGCGGCATCGACACCGTGCCGCTGCTCCAGGAGGCGCAGATCCCGCCGCTGCTGCTGGGCGACGACCGGGCGCGGATCACGCCCGCGCAGTTCGCCCGGCTGTTCCGGGCGCTGTACCGGACCACGCAGGACGAGTTCCTCGCGCTGAGCGCGGTCCCGAGCCGTCCCGGCACCTTCGCGATGATGTGTCACGCCTCGCTGGGCTGCCGTGACCTGGGCGCGGCGACGGAGCGCGCGGCCGCGTTCTACGGGCTGTTCCCCGGCGGGCCGGAGCTGGCGCTCGACGTGGTGGGCGGCGAGGCCCGGTTCACCGTGCGCAACGACTTCGTCCGGGACGAGGACCGGTTCCTCACCGAGTGCGTGCTCGCGATCTGGCACCGGCTGAGCAGCTGGCTGGTGGGGCGGCGCATCCCGCTGGCGTACGCCGCCTTCGCCTATCCCCCGCCGCCGCACGAGGAGGAGTACGAGACCCTCTTCGACTGCCCGGTCCGGTTCGGGGCGGACCGTACGGGCGCCGCCTTCGACGCGCACTGGCTGACCGCACCGCTCGTCCGGGACGAGCCCGCGCTCGACGCGATGCTCCGGCGCGCGCCGTTCGACCTGCTGTCGCGCCCGGAGTACGGGACCACGGTCGCGGAGCAGGTACGCCGGACCCTGACGCAGCGGCTGCGCACGTCGCCGCGGCTGCCCGCGCTGGGTGAGGTGGCGGCGCGGCTCGCGGTGTCCCCGGCGACGCTGCGGCGCCGGCTCCAGCAGGAGGGGACCTCGTTCCAGCAGCTGAAGGACCACGTGCGGCGGGACGCGGCGATCGCGGGGCTGGCGGAGAGCGGGGAGCCGATCGCGGAGCTCGCGGCGCGGCTGGGCTTCTCGGAGGACACGGCCTTCCACCGCGCCTTCCGCCGCTGGACGGGCACGACCCCGGGCGCCTACCGCATCGCGTCGGGCGGCTAGGTCCGCGAACTGTCAAGACCCGAGTTCCAGTGGCGTGACGGGGTGCCGCGGGCGGAGCGCAATGGGTGTACGGGCTCGACCCCGTTCCCCACCGCCTGAAGGAGACCGTCATGACCAGCATCCACCGCCTCGCCCTCCTCAAGGCCGCCATCGCCGTGGGCGCCATCCGCGTGGCCCCCGGTGCCATCGGTTCCGCCCGCATGGCCCCCTCCACCGGCACCCTCATCCCCATGCGGCCCGACTCCGCCGGGTCCCGGCCCGCCGGCGGCAGGGCTCGCGCCGACTGATCCGGTACCCCGGGCGCCCCGGCGGGTGCGTTTTCGGGCCAGGAAAGCTGAGCTGCGCGGTCAGCGACCTCCCTACCGGCCGGTCACTACCTTCGGCTCACCGATCCCCGCACGGAACGAGCCCCCGGGAGCCCCCCATGCGTACGCGCAGCACCGCCCTCGCCGCCGTGGCCGCCGCACTGGCCGTCTCGGCGGTCCCGACCGCGATCCCCACGGCCGCAGCAACCACCACCGCGGCCACCACGGCCGGCGCCCCCGGCGATGTCGTCGGCAGCGCCCCGTCCGCCTTCCACCCGCTGCCCGGCCAGCCCACCAACACCAGGGCCTGGAAGATCCACTACCGCTCGACCACCGCCGACGGAACCCCGAACGTCGTCTCCGGCACCGTCATCGTCCCCCAGGACGGCCGCACCGGGCCGCGCCCCCTGATCACGTACGCCGTGGGCACGGTCGGCCTCGGCGACTCCTGCGCGCCCAGCAACAACCTCCCCCACGGCACCGCCATGGAGGCCAACCTCATCCAGCAGCTCACCCTCCGCGGCTGGGCCGTGGTCGTCACCGACTACGAGGGCCTCGGCACGCCGGGCGTCCACGCGTACACGGTCGGCCCCTCCGCCGGGCACGCCGTCCTCGACGCGGCCCGCGCCGCCCAGCGGCTGCCCGGGACGGGCCTGTCGCCGGCCGGCCCGGTCGGCATCATGGGCTACTCCCAGGGCGGGCAGGCCAGCAGCTGGGCCGCCGAGCTGCAGGGCTCGTACGCCCCCGAGCTCCAGGTGAAGGGCACGGCCACCGGCGGTGTCCCCGCCGACCTGCTGGAGGTGGCCGCCTTCAACAACGGCTCCTACGGCTCCGGGCTCATCTTCATGGCGGCCGCCGGACAGGACGCGGCCTTCCCGGAGCTGAAGCTGGATTCCTACCTCAACCCGGCGGGCCGGCTGCTGGTCGCCGGGATGAAGGAGCACTGCGTGGCGATCGACGCGATCGCCGGCTCCTTCAAGCGGATCTCCGACCTGACCACGCGCGACCCGCTCGCCCAGCCGGACTGGCGGGCCCGGCTGAACCAGAGCCGGCTCGGGCGGACGGCCCCGGCCGCGCCGGTGTACCAGTACCACGCGCTCGGCGACGAGCTGATCCCGTACGGGGTGGGGCGCCGGCTGCGCTCCGACTGGTGCGCCCGGGGCGCGAACCTCGAATTCGACACGGTCTGGGTCGGTGAGCACGTCAGCGGCGTGATCACGCACTCCCTGGCGGCCGGGAACTGGCTGGCGGACCGCTTCGCCGGCCGCACCACGCACCCCGACTGCTGATCCGGCGCGTCCCGGGCGGGCCCACCCACAGCCGCCCAGCCCGCCGCTAGGCGTTCCGCGGCGTCCGGTACAGCTCCTCGATCCGGTCCGCGTAGTCGCGGGCGACCACGCCCCGCTTGAGTTTCATCGACGGGGTCAGGTGGCCGCGCGCCTCGGTGAAATCGCCGGGCAGGACGGCGAACCGGCGGATCGACTCGGCCCGCGACACGAGCCGGTTCGCCTCGTCGACCGCCCGCTGGAGGTCCGCCAGCAGTGTCTCGTCCCGCACCAGCTCGCGCATGGGCACGCCCTGCTTCTTGTGCATCTGGCGCCAGTGCTGGAGCCCGTCGGGCTCCAGGGTGATCAGCGCGGTGATGTACGGCCGGTTGTCGCCGACCACCATGCACTGGCCGACCAGCGGGTGGGCGCGCAGCCAGTCCTCCAGCGGTGCGGGGGCCACGTTCTTGCCGCCGGAGGTGATGATCAGGTCCTTCTTGCGGCCGGTGATGGTGAGGTACCCGTCGGCGTCGAGCTCCCCGATGTCGCCGGTGGCCAGCCAGCTCCCGTACGGGAGGGCGTGCCCGCTGTTCCAGTAGCCGGCGAAGACGTGCCCGCCGGCCAGCAGCACCTCCCCGTCGTCCGCGATGTGTACGGCGGTGCCCGGAAGCGGCCAGCCCACCGTGCCGAGCCGGGGGTGCTGCGGCGGGGTCACGGTGCTCGCTCCGGTGGTCTCCGTCAGTCCGTAGCCCTCGAAGACCTCGACGCCGGCGCCGGTGTAGAAGGCGGCGAGCCGCGTGCCCAGCGGGGAGCCGCCGCTCAGGATGTAGCGGACGCGGCCGCCGAGCGCGGTCCGGATCCGCCGGTAGACGAGCGGGTCGTACAGGGCGCGGCCGGCGCGCAGCACGAGCCCGGGGGCCTTGCCCTTCGCCAGTTCGCCGAGGCGCTGCGCGATGCGGGAGGCACGGTCGAAGGAGGAGGCCCGGCCCATGCTCTCGGCGGTGGCCCGGGCGGTGTTGTAGACCTTCTCCAGGACGTACGGGATGGCCAGGAGGAAGGTCGGCCGGAAGCCGGCGAGGTCGGCGAGGAGGTCCTCGGTGCTGATGCTGGGTGCGTGTCCGAGCTTGACGCGGGCCCGCATGCAGCCGATGGCCACCATCCGCCCGAAGACGTGGCTGAGCGGGAGGAAGAGGAGGGTGGAGGCCGGGTCCTTGCTGACGGACTTGAAGACGGGGTGCAGGAGTTCGACCGCGTTGTCCACCTGGGCGAAGAAGTTGGCGTGGGTGATCACGCATCCCTTGGGCTGCCCGGTGGTGCCGGAGGTGTAGATGAGGGTGGCGACGCTGTCCGGCGTACGGGCGGCCCGCCGGTTGTGCACCACCGCGTCGGGGATGCGCTCCCCGGCCTTGATCAGCCGGGCGACGGCGCCGGTGTCGAATTCCCACAGGTGCGCGAGCCAGGGCAGGTGGGCCCGCTCGTTGCTGAGGAGCCGGGCCTGCGTCGTGTCCTCGACGGCGCAGGCCACGGCTCCGGAGTCCTGGATGATCCAGCGGGCCTGGAGCGCGGAGGAGGTGGGGTAGATCGGTACGGTGACCAGCCCGGCGGCCCATCCGGCGAAGTCGAGCAGGGTCCACTCGTAGGTGGTGCGGGCCATGATCGCCAGCCGGTCGCCCTCGCGCAGCCCCTCGGCGATCAGGCCCTTGGCGACGGCGAGCACCTCGGCCGCGAACTCGGCGGCCGAGACGTCGCGCCAGGACCCGTCGCGCTCCTTGCGGGCGAGGACCGCTTCGCGGGGGGCCTGGTGGGCGTTGTCGAAGGGGATGTCGCCGAGGGATCCCTGCTGCGGCGGTCCCACGAGCGGGGGGACCCGTACCTCGCGCACCACCCCGTCGATCACGGTCTTGACGGGTTCGATGGGGTTGGCGGGACGGGTGGGACGGGCGGAACTGGCGGAACTGGCGGAACTGGCGGAACTGGTGGGGCTGACGGGCTTCAGCTCGGCTCCCATGGCGCACTCTCCTTGGCTCGGCACGAGCGTTACCGCGGGTAATGTACGGAGCGGTCACCCGGTCCGGCCAGCCCCCGGAGCCCTTCTTCACGGACGCTCCACCCCACTGACACCGATCTGTGCCACTGACACCGATCTGTGCCGCACGCGTGGAGACGGCGCCACACCCCCCGTCGGTCAGTGCCAGACGCCGGTGGCGGCGGTGCGGCGGACGTAGTCGGCGAAGTCGCGGGGCTCGCGGCCGAGGGCGCGCTGAACGCCGTCGGCGAGGGTGGCGAAGCGGCGCTCCTCGATCCAGCCGTTGAGCAGGTTCAGCAGGGCGACGTAGTCCTCGGGCAGCCCCTTCCCCAGGGCGTAGGCCGTGTACTCCTCCGGCGGAACGGGCCGGTAGGCGATGTCGCGGCCGGTGGCGCGGGCGATCTCGCCGACCACGTCGCCGAGGCTCAGCAGCCGCGGTCCGGTCAGCTCGTACGCCTGCCCGCCGTGCCCGTCCTCGGTGAGGGCGGCCACGGCGACGTCGGCGATGTCCTCGGCGTCGACGAACGGCTCGACGCCGTCCCCCGTCGACATCACGAACTCGCCGTCGAGCAACTGCCCCCGGTAGAAGGGGTCCTCGCTGAAGTTCTGGGCGAACCAGGTCGGCTTCAGGATCGTCCACTGCGCACCGGACTCCCGTACCGCGCGCTCGGCGGGCAGCTTCTCCTCGCCGTCCGGGACCAGCCAGTCGCGGGCCGAGAGCAGCACCAGCCGCTCCACACCGGTGGCCACGGCCAGCTCGGCGAAGGAGCGCACCGACGCCGCGGCGTCGCTCTGCTGCGAATCGACCAGATAGGCGGCGCCGGCTCCCTCCAGCGCCGGCTCCCAGGTGTTCCGGTCGTTCCAGACGAAGCGGGTCGGCCCCTTCCGGGAGGCCGCCCGGACCTCGTGTCCGTGCTGTCGGAGGCGGGAGAGCACGCGGCGTCCCGTCTTGCCTGTGCTGCCGAGGACCAGAATCGGTTTCGTCGTCATGCGGCCAGTCAAGCCGCCGCCGGTGAGGCGCGGAATGGTCTCCCCGCTCAGATCGATGTCTGAGCGTCCAGGGCCCTAGGCTCGTGTCGTATGGATGCGTTGGCGAGTCTGCTGTACGAAGTGCGGTCCGACGGGGCCCTGTTCAGCCGGGCCATCCTGGCCCCGCCGTGGTCGATCCGGTTCGCGGACCGCACCCCGCTCACCCTGGTCACGATGCTGCGCGGCTCGGGCCGGATCCTGCCCGGCGGCGACGACGAGCCCGTCGCACTCGACCGCGGCGACGTGGCCATCGTCGTGGGGGGCCTGCCGTTCACGATCGCCGACACCGTCCACGACGGCCCGGCGGCCCCTCCGCTGTACGTGGTGCACGGCCCCGACCACTGCACGACGGCCGACGGCGCGGAGATCGGCGAGGAACTCGTCCTGGGCGTGCGCACCTGCGGGAACAGCCTGGCCGCCGACGCCCCGAACGTGCTGCTGACCGGCAGCTACCACGTGGGCGGCCGGGTCTCGGAGCGGCTGCTGAGCGCGCTCCCCCGGGTGCTCGTGGTCCGCTACGGCGGCGAGCCCGGCCCGATCCTGGACCTCACCGCCCTGGAGATCAGCCGGGACCACCCCGGCCAGCAGGCGGTTCTGGACCGGCTGCTGGACCTGTTGCTGCTGTCCACGCTGCGGGAGTGGTTCACCTGCCCGGAGGCCGACCCGCCGGGGTGGTACCGGGCGCTCGGCGACCCCGTGGCGGGCCCGGCGCTGCGCGTGATCCACGACCGGCCCGCGCGGCCGTGGACCGTGGCGGAGCTCGCCGGGGAGGCCGGCGTCTCGCGGGCGACGTTCGCGCGCCGCTTCGGCGACCTGGTCGGCCAGCCGCCCATGGCCTATCTGACGGGCTGGCGGCTGGCGCTGGCGGCCGACCTGCTGGTGCGTACCGAGGCCACGGTGGAGTCGATCGCCCGGCAGGTCGGCTACCGCAGCGCCTTCGGGCTGAGCGTGGCCTTCCAGCGGGTGTACGGCACCCGCCCGAGCCACCACCGCGCGGCCGCCGGCACGGTCCGTAGCGCCTCCTAGGACGTCGAACGGGTGGCGCCGGCCAGGGAGTTGAGGAGGGCCGCGCCCCGGGCGGCGTCGTCGACGCTCACCGCGAAGTCCTTGCCGCGGGAGCGGACGACCAGGCATTCCCCGGCGCGCAGCATCACCGTCGTGCCGAGCCCGCTGAGCCGGTAGCCCCAGCCGCCGACCTGGGAGGGCATCCGGTGCTCGGCGCGGGCCGATTCGATGTCCGTGGCGGCCCAGCGCCGTACGGGCCATCCGAGCGGCCCGAAGCCGACCTCCAGCCCCTGCCCGGTGACGCGTGCCCGTACGGAGGAGCAGGCGAGGACCGCGAGGGAGGCGATGCCCAACGGTGCGACGAGCTGCCACGCCGGCGCGAGCAGCCCGCCCGCCCCGGCGACCGCGGCGACGGCCGCGACGGCTCCGAGGACGGCGGCGGTCAGCAGGAGCCACGGGTTCGACGTCCGCGCGAGCCATACGAGCCGCTCACCTGCGGGGATGTCCATGACGGGACCATCGGCGGCCGGACTCACGGCCACCACCGGCCCCCGACGGTCGATCATCGCTCCGGCGAAGGCCGCCAGGACCGCCACGGCGAGCACCGCAGCCAGCACCCGGCCGTCCAGCGGATCGGCCTGCCGCCAGTCCTCGTGGTCCAGGTTGGCCCGCACGACCGAGGCCTGCGCGCCGGCCAGGAACACACCGCCGGGCAGCAGTACGGTCGCGGCCCGGGCCCGGGTCACGGTGAACACGACGGCCCCCAGGACCAGTACGGACCAGATCGCCAGCGGGAAGGACAGCGCCTGCCCGAACGACATCGAGCCGTCGGGCGCGCCGGAATCACCGACACCACCGCCCCAGTGGGTGGCCATCCGGTCCGGCAGCCGCCCGCTCGCCGACAGGGGCAGCGCCGCCAGCACCGCCACGACCCCGACCACCCAACCGGCCAGCCCCAAGGCCCTGGCCTTGCCCTCACCCTTGCCTTTGACCTTGCCTGCCCCGCTCACGGCGCCCCCTCGATCATTTCGACGAGATCCTCCTTGCCGTAGCCCAGGCGCGCCCCGTCGGCCACCAGCTCGCGTACGCGCTCCAGCAGCGCGGAGCGCCCATCGGCCCCGTCGGCCACGGTCACCCCGCGCCCCCGCCGGAACTCCAGCACCCCTTCGTCGCGCAGGGCGCGCAGCCCGCGCAGGACGGTGTTCGCGTTGACCCCGAGCGCCTGCGCGAGATCCCGCGCGGGCGGCAGCCGGTCCCCCGGGGCGCATTCCCCCTCGGCGACGGCCCGCCGCACGGCCCCGGCCACCTGCTCGTGCAGTGGCCGGTCGTCCGCGATGTTCAGCTTCAGCAACATGGTGCTAATGAAGCCAGCACCATACTCGTCATCGAATCCAGTGGTCAGGCATCCACGGGTCAGGCATCCAGGGGGCGCCAGGCCGGGCCCTCCCCGTCCCGCTGGACGCGGCCGAACACGACATCGGCGAAGTGGACGCCGAAGCCGATCGTGCCGGGCTCCGCCAGCTCGGCGACGAGGCGGTGGCGGTGGTCGGCGGTCCGGGCCTGGTCGTGGTCGAAGGCCGAGGACCAGTCGGGGTGGTCGATCTGGATCGGCGAGTGCACGGCGTCGCCGAAGGCGATCAGCCGCCGCCCGCCGCCGGTGATGACGTACTCGGCGTGCCCGACGGTGTGGCCGGGGGCGATCCGCACGCGCACGCCGGGGAAGATCTCCTCCCCGTCCGCGACGGTGCGCACCCGCGGTGCGAGGGCCGCGACCTGCTCGCCCATGCCCTGGTCCGCCAGCAGGTCGCGCCGGTCCCACTCCGGCTCGGAGATCAGGTAGTCGGCGTGGGCGAACACCGGCTGGTCGCCGCCGGGGGCGGGGTGGCAGGCCCAGCCGAGGTGGTCGGCGTGGAGGTGGGTGAAGGCCACCGCCTCGATGTCCTCGGGGCGCCGGCCGAGTGCGGCCAGGCCGTCGGCGAGCCCGCCTCCGTGGATCGCGCTGATGGGGCCGTCCGGAGCCTCGTGCGCCTGCGGGCCGAAGCCCGCGTCGATCAGCAGCGCGCGGTCGCCGTGCTCCACGAGCAGTGCGCCGACGCTGCCGACGAGGTGACCCGCGGCGTCCAGGTACTCCGGGTGCGCGGCCCACACCTCTTCGGTGGTGCCGGGGAGCACGCTCAGCGGCCGGAGCCGCACATCGCCGTCCGGCACGTACGACACCTTCGTGTCGCCGAGCCGTATCGAGCGAACGCCCGCCGGCCGCCGCAGCCGCACGCCTTGACCCTCTTCCACCGTCAACTCGGCCATGAATCCTCTTCCGTGAGTCGCCATCAGGGCGCCGCGGCGTTCGTTCCCCGCGGCGACGACGTCACCATAAGCATCAAGCTCGAATCATTCAAGCTGGAAATATTCAGTCTTGACGGACTTGCTAGGGTGGTGGCATGACGACGTCCCCCGAGCAGCAGGTCATCGCCGAGCGCCAGCTGTGCGGGCTGGTGAACGGACTGGCCCAGCGGATCGCCGAGCACGTACGGGAGCGCGCCGCCACCCTCGGCCTCACCGCACCCCAGGCGACCGCGCTGCGGGAGATGAGCGGGCCGATGACCATGCGGGAGCTCGCCGAACGCATGAGCTGCGAGCCGTCCAACACGACCTTCGTCGTCGACAAGCTGGAGAAGCAGCTCCTGGTGGAGCGCCACCCGCACCCCACCGACCGCCGCGCCAAGCACCTCGTCCTCACCGCCGAGGGCACCGCACTGCGCGACCGTCTCCTCGCCCTCCTCGCCGTGGACTCCCCGCTCTCCGGCCTCACCCCCGAAGACCAGCGCGTCCTGCACGCCCTCCTGGAGCAGGCCGTCACCTCCCCCTAGATGACGGTCGTGGACTCATTCCTCTAGGCGGCGGCCGGCGGGCACGCGCGGCAACGGCCCGGGGCCGGGGCCCGGAAGGCGCGATCACAGCCGTCGCAGTTCTGGAGGGGATCCGGCCGTCTGGGGCGCCGGACCACCGGGGCGGGCGGCAGGTGCGGCGGGATCAGTTCGGCGAGCCGGTACGCGAGCACGGACGCGGGGTCGCGCATGCGCTCGGGCAGGCCCCCTGACAGCGCCTGTACGACCGCCGCGGGGTCGACCCCGCGCTCCAGCCAGGCCGACACCCCCGGCACGAGCCGCCGTACGTCGCGTTCGGCCAGCAGGAGCCGCGGATCGTGACGCCGCAGCCCGGCGAGCAGATCGGCCGCACCGGGGTGCAGCGCCCGCGGCACGGGCAGAGCCTCGAACGCCCGCACCCGCGCCGCCCGAACCGGCTCCGGCCCCGGCCCCGGCAAGGGCTCAGGAACCGACGGAGGCGGTGGCGGCGGAGGAGGCGGTGGCGGCGGGTCATCCGGAGGCGGCGGGCCGTCGGAAGACGGGGGGCCGTCCGGAGGCGGCGGGTCATCGGAAGACGGGGGGCCGTCCGGAGGTGGTGGAGGGTCAGGATCGGCAACACCCCCCGGCCGGTTGTACGAGAACGTCCGGGTCACCACCTGGCCGGTCGCCAGCCGCTCGCGCCGCCGCTCCAGGTAGCCGTGCAGCTCCAACTCCCGCAGGGCGGAGGCGATCCGGACCTCCCCCTCGCGGAACCGCTCCGTGAGCGCCTTGATCCCGACGGGCGCCCCGTCGGGCAGCGACTGGATGTAGGCGGCGACCCCGATCGCCGTCGCCGACAGATCGGCGTGCTGGAGGAGGTGGTTGCCCACCACGGTGAAGTGACGCCGGTGCGGCGTGTTGACGTGAATGACACCGGATCGGGGGGTCCCGGGTCGAACACGGGCCGCTGCGCGCGATGGCGCGCTAAGGTGCTGTGGAGCCATTGGGAAGGTCTAGCTTCCTTCTTGGTCAGGCCCTCGTCCGGGATTGCCGTCCCGCCGGGGGCCGTCTCATTTTCTGAGGTGGTCGGGGCGAGCATATGCCCGCCAACCCTCTCCAAATCCAGCCCAGTTGCCACGTTTCACCCATCCGAGCGACACGGTCCGGGTTTGGTGGGGTTGGTTGGTTCTTTCCCCCGGTTCTTTGGTTCTTTATGCGTCCCACCCCACCGCATCCCGGCCCCCCACGACCCGGCAAAACCCCCCTCCCCACCCCACCGCATCCCGATTCCCCACGCCCCGGCTGCCACCCCACCGGGCGCGGCAACAATGGCCCGATGGAACGCCTCCTCCACCTGGACCGCACGCTCGACGAACTCGACGGCCCCGCGTGGCCGCCCGCGCCGCCGGACGCGACGGGACTCGTCACGAAGGTCCACGCCTTGCGCCGCCGCCCGCTGTCCGGCCTGAGCCCTTCGGACCTCCGTACGCTCGTCACCCAGCAGGTGTCCCTCCCGTACGTCCTCCCGCTCGCCGTGGCCCTGCTGCTCGAAGACCCGCTGCTGGACGCGTACTTCCACGAGGGCGACCTGCTGCTCGCGGTCTGCGGCCTGCCCGGCTCGGCCTGGGCGCTCTTCCCGGACCTGGCCGAGCGGCTCACCGCGGCCGTCAAGGACCTCCCGACCGATGCCATCGCCGAACTCCCCTGGCTGGCAAGGGGTGAGGGGTTGGGAGGCTTTGGGGGGTGAGGGGTGGTGGGGGCGGGAGGGGGGTGGGGCGACTTAACATGCGCATGACCACCACAGTGGGGGGAAGTCATGACGTTCGACGTGGAGTGGGCCGAGTGCAAGGCCGCCGCGCAGGCCGGAGAGCAGGCCCGGGAGCAGCCCGTTCCTCTGCGGCTCCAGCAGCCGGCGCCCGCCGGCGGCCTGGTGGCCGGGGCGCCGTCCATCAACGGGAACGCGAACCTGCTGATCGAGATCGCCGCGCTCCTGCACGAGGGGCGTCCCGACGGTGACGCGAGCACGATGGCCCGCGCGCCCCGCGCACACCCCGACGTCGCGGCCCAGACCCTGCGCTTCGCACGGTTCGCCGACGACCAGTTCAAGGACGCGGTGGCCCTGTTCGCCGGCCTGGCCACCCGCCTGAAGACCACCGGCACCGGCTTCGCCCGCGTCGACGACGACACCGCCGCCTCGTTCCTCCGCATGGTCGTCGACACGGGCGTGTACGTGAAGCCGGAGGACAAGGACCGTTGAGCGGCGGCCTGAGCCACCACGCGGACGTCCGCTTCCTCGACGAGTGCAACCCCGCCCTCGTCGAGCGCAACGCCGACGAGTTCCGCCGGCTGCGCGAGCTCCTCGTACAGGTCGAGGAACCCGCCCTGCGGGCGGAGCGGCACACCCAGTGGCACAGCGAGGGGAGCGAGACGTACCGCTCGCGTCTCACCGACGCCCGGGAGCTGGTCACGCACATGGCCGAGGCCTTCGACAAGGCGGCGAGCGCCCTGCACGCCTACGCCCTGGCCCTCGCCACCGCCAAGTCCCACTACGGCAACGGCACGCGGTCGGAGCGGGCGCTCGCCTCACTCATCGCCACCAAGGGCACCGCCATCACCAAGGTCGCGCAGGAGGCGGAGCCGATGCGCCAGTGGGAGGACATGCGCGCCACGACCGGCGTCTTCGACTTCCTGGCCGAGGTCACCCTGGACGTGGACGACATCCGCGACGAGGCGAACCGGCACCACGACGACGCGGGCGGCAGCTTCCACCTGGCCCGGACGGTCGAACAGGAGGCGCGCGAGGCGTGCGTCCACGCGCTGAAGCAGGCGTACGAGCTGATGCCCGAGCTGCGGATCCGCGGCGGCGAACGGCCCGACCTGTACGCCGCCATGGCGGACCTGCGCCGGGAGGGCGAGGAGGCGCGCGGCAACCCGCTGACGCACCTGCCGGGCAGCGGCCCGAAGCGGGAGGTGCACGGGACGGTCGGGGACGCGTACATGTCGCCGGAGCTCAAGGACATCCGGACGCGCGTCGCCGGGCTGCCGCAGGGCGAGGACATGTACTGGAACCCGCCGGAGAGCGACGCGGAGAAGGCCCGGTGGATCGCCCGCAACAAGGAGGTCCTGCGGGCCGCCGCCGAGCACGCGGGACTGCCCGAGGAACTGCTCGCGGGCATCGCCTGGAACGAGATCTCCGGGCAGCCCGGCTACGCCGACGACATCACCGACCACCTGCGGCACGCGGCCGACTTCCCGCTGAGCCCGATCACGCCCGAGAACCTCCCCCACCGGCTCGGCGGCGTGCCCGACCAGACCTCCTTCGGGCCGATCGCCATCCAGCTGCGGCGCGGTGCCGAGGTCCTCGGCTACGACCCCGCCCACCTCACGGAGGCCCAGCGCGCCCTGGTGGAGGAGTCCCTCCAGGACCACCGGCAGAACGCGTTCATCGCCGCCGGCCACCTGGCACAGATCAAGGCGGAGACCGCGTACGCGGACGTACCGGCCGACCAGTTGACCGGGGCCCAGATGCGCGAGATCGCCGCCCGCTACAACGGCGGCCCGTACTGGGAGTCGCAGAAGGCCCAGAACTACGGCGATGATTTCACCGACGGACTCGGCCAGGTGAAGGAAGCGATGCGATGACGCACCCGCGACGCGCGGGCGTCGACCTGCCCGAAGACCAGGACCAGGGCCCGCTCAAGTGGGTGGTCGGGGTCCCGCTCGCCCTCGTCAACGTCCTCGACGCCTTCTTCGTCTACACGGCGGTGCGCTACGGGCCGGCGGCCGAGTGGGACGACCAGGGGTACGCGGGGACGACGGCGGTCTGTCTCCTCGCCCTCGGCCTCAGCCTGACCGGCTTCCTCCTCACCCTCGTCCCGCCCGTCCGCCGGATGCTGGGCCCGTGGTGGCTCGCCCCGCCGGTCGTCCTCGGGGCGATCGCCTGGATCCGGATGGTGACGCTGTCGTGAGGCTCCCCCGCGAGAACATCGACCTGCCCGAGGACCGGGGCTGTCTGCAGTGGGTGCTCGGCGTCCCGCTCGTGCTGCTGTACGTGCCCGCCGCGTTCGCGTGTTACGTCGCCCTGGCCCTGCGGCCCGAGTCGCCGTACGACCAGATCCGCGACGACGCCCGGTTCATGGGCGACTGCTCCGTCGTGCTGTGTCTGCTCGGGCTGCTGCTCACCATCACCCCCGTGTTCCGGCGGACCATGGGCCGGTGGTGGTTCGCCGTGCCGTTCCTGCTCGCGACGGTGGCGTACTTCCGCGCCCGCACCGTCTGACCCGGGACTGCGACCGGTCCGGACACGCCGCAGCCCCCGCCCGGACGGGGGCGGGGGCTGCGGCGCGAGCGGGAATCAGGCCGCGACGGCGACCGGGGCCGGGGCGGAGGCGGGCTCCTCGTCCAGCGGGGAGGCCGAGGCGGAAGCGTAGGCCTCCTTGTCCAGGATCCCTTCGCGGGCCGAGACGATGACCGGGACCAGGGCCTGGCCGGCCACGTTCGTGGCGGTGCGGATCATGTCCAGGATCGGGTCGATCGCCATCAGCAGGCCGACGCCCGCGAGCGGCAGGCCCAGCGTGGAGAGGGTCAGCGTCAGCATGACCGTCGCGCCCGTCAGACCGGCCGTGGCGGCCGAGCCGATGACCGAGACGAAGACGATGAGCAGGTACTCCTTGATGCCCAGCTGCACGTCGAAGATCTGCGCGATGAAGATGGCGGCGAGCGCCGGGTAGATGGCGGCGCAGCCGTCCATCTTGGTGGTGGCGCCGAACGGTAGTCACAGTTAGGGGGTACGATGCCCCCATGATCACAGGGGGCACCACCGTGAACGGCACTGGCGTGTTCTGCGCGTGCTACATCCGACAGTCAAGGAAGAAAGCTAACAAGAGCGAGGCTTCGCCGGAAGACCAGCGCGACAAGACCAAGGGCTACTCAGACAACGAGGGGCACCACTTCGTAGACTTCTATGAGGACATCGGCAAGTCGGGTTACGACCCGGACGCCGAACGCAAGGGCTTTGACCGAATGATGAATGACGCTCGTGCTGGTCGTATCAACATGATCGTTGTCCATTACGCGTCGCGGTTTTCTCGCCAGAACGTAAACATAGTGCTTATGCAGGTGCTCGAACTGTTCCAACTGGGCGTTCGCATTGTCTCCGTGAATGAGGGCGAATTCACGAGCAATAACGTAATGGACCTCATGAATATCATCATGCGGTTTGAGGCGGGACACAACGAGTCGCGCAACAAGTCCATTGCCGTACGGGGCACGTTCGAAAAGGCCCGTGAGCGCGGCGGGTGGCTCGGCGGACTCGCGCCTTTCGGTTTCGAGGCGTACAAGGCATTTGTGGACGGCGTAGAGATTCAGCTACTCCGTCCGCGAAAGGACGAATCCAAGGTCATTAAATGGTGCTGGGAAACCATCAAGCGCCACAAAGACGACACAATCAAGCAGGGTCAAAGGCACCCCGGCTCTCTCGCCGGTCTAGTGCACCAAATGCACGTAGATAAGGTGCCCACCCGAGGGGCGCGCGTTGGGGGCGCATGGAAAGACGCTCTTTGGGAGGTAACCACGCTGAATCGCATTCTGCGTGATCCTCGCATTGCTGGATACATGGCTGAGCCATACGGAAACGGGAAAAAGGCCGCTTACCGAATCCAGCGCAACGCGGATGGCACCCCAAAGAAATACGGCTATGACCCCATCCTTGAACCGGCGGAATGGTGGGAACTGCAAGCGTGGCTTGACTCCCGTGGCCGAGGTCGTGGCCTCACCCGGGGGGAATCGCTCCTGTCGGCACTGCGCAACCCGGAAGACGAGCCGGTACTCAACTGTGCGTGCGACAAGTCCATGTGCGCCTACTACGGGGGCGGCACTTCGCCTAGCCCCTTGTACAGGTGCAACTTCCGAAACGTGCCCGGCCACAACGGCAACAACACCATGGTCCAGCACCACCTAGACGAATACGTTGCCCGCCGGATCTTCGCGCGCATCAGTACGGCGGAAGAGGACGGAGATACGGCCGGATTCCTGCTTGAGGCGACTAAGCGGTTTGCCCGCACGCAGGAAGCCCCCAGTAACGCCCGTGAACGCGCGCAGCTTGTCACTGAGCGCCATGAGGCCGCGCAGCATCTCAAGGAGTGTGAAGAGGACTACAAGAGCGTGAAGGACAAGGGTCCGGCCACGCGTAGGGCTGTGCTTGAGGAAATGGACGCTGCGGAAACGCGCCTTAAAACACTGGACGATGCCCTAAAGGCTCTCGCTGCGGCGGACGCGCCTGCGCTGCCTATTCAGCAGTGGATCAACTCAGAAGAGGGCAACGGCGACCCGATGGGAGAAGGTTCCTGGTGGGCAACGGCCACGCTTGCGAGCAAGCGCCGTTTCGTCACCCTCTTCGTTGATCGCATCGTGGTCTACAAGTCTGCGATGCGCGGCAACCGTTGGGTGCAGTACGACGCGTCAAAGCGGGTCTCAATCACCTTTGCTGGTGAGGGCGAGACCGAAGAGGCCAGCGAAGCGGCCTGAGCGCCCCTGTAGGCGCCTCTAGAGAAAGCCCCGGTCAGTCGTATGGGCCGGGGCTTTCCCATGCCCGCAAACGGCCGTACAGGGCTTTGTGATGTGCGCCACAGTAGTGCCCTGGTGAGGATCGCCTAACTCAGCGGGTGGATAGATGAGCGGTAGCGCTCCCCCGGCACTCTACGTAGCCAATTCCCACTTCTAGTCACTCTCTGTATAAAAGTATGGTGACGAGTGACGAAATGATGAGTAGTTCTGTTCCACCCATACATCACTCATTCAATCTCTTCTGTGGCGGCAATCCGGAAGTGCCCTCACGTCCGTCACTCGTCACCACGGGCCACCGGCCCCCACTCCCCCACACGGAATCCCTCGCACCCAAGCACGGGGTTAGGTGGAATCCTTCGCACCCTAGTAAGGGTAGAGAGAGGGAGTACCGCGCACCCCCCACATACAGGCGGTCTGAGACTCCCTCTCTCGAATGCGCCACACTGGCTATCTCTCCGGTCAGTGTGGCAATGGGCCATGAGATGTAATGGTTGCATCCTTCCTCGGCAGGGAAGTTGAACGGTTCGATTCCGGCATGGTCCACGTTGGGTGTAGCTCAGTGGTTAGAGCCCCGGCCCCATAAGCCGGTACGCGCGAGTTCGAATCTCGTCACCCTTCCCAACGGTCTGTAGCTCAGTAGGTAGAGCAACGGGGTGAAATCCCGTGCGCCATGGTTCGAAACCATGCGGACCGGCTAGGGGCTCACTTGTGATCCCTTGGCCTAGTGAGTAGCTCTCACATACGGGCCTAAAGCGTTGGTCGTCTAGCGGCCTAGGACAACCCCGGGCAGGGGTCAACGTTGGTTCGAATCCAACCCGACGCAAGCTAGCCCACTTAGGCAAACGGCAAAGCCGCCACGCTTAGAACGTGGTGTGTGAGGGTTCAACTCCCTCAGTGGGTACACAGAGACCACCTACTAATTTAGTAGGTGGGTAGGGGGCCCTTCCCGATAGGGGGGGGTGTTGAGTAGGGGGGGGTGCTATGCGTACCCGGTGCCTTGACTGTCGTGAGTGGGCTACCCACAAGGGGCGTTGCTCCTCTCACCACAAGAGCTATGAAGCCAGACGCACAGTGCAGTCACACAGCAAGCGACGTGCCGCCATAGCTGCGGGCAACAACGCTGCCGCACGTCTGCGTAAGGCTGTGCGCAAGGCTGTGTCTGGCACGTGTGCTACATGCCTATGTTCATACCTCCCAAGTCAGGTGGACATTGACCACGTCAAGCCGCTTGCCTTGGGTGGCGAGGATGTAGACAGCAACGTGCAAGTCCTTTGCAAGTCATGCCATAAGGCAAAGACCGCAACGGACTTTGGCAAGCGCCCGTTCTGACGTCGCATGACGGGGCGGAGCGTCCCGAAAGTTCGGGCCGCATGCCTCCTGGCGATCCCGGCCCAAGCTCGGAAAACGCACGCTAGGTGTGACGGCGAACCCAAGCCCCCCACCCGCTGTAAGGCCCGTGAACACTGGGCAAGCCCCGGTTAGCCCACGTGAGAAAGGCACCCGTTAAGGGGTCCGTAAGTACCCGTTAGGTGGTGTCTACGTGTCGCGAAGCAAGAGCCCCGATCAGCGGACGGGCAACGCCAACACTGCCGCTGAGGCTTCGGCCCCCATCGTCTATGAGGGACGCGCCCCCAGGGTGCCCGCTCACCTCAAGGCCACGGGCCGCGAAGTGTGGCGCTCTGTGTGGTCCGCCGGTTCGGGCGCCTATTCCCCCGACACTGACCGCAACATCATCTTGAGGTACTGCGAACTGCATGACCGGCGCGCGGTGTTGCTGGCTCAGGTGGACGCTGACGGGTACATGAGCGAGGGCTACAACGGTCAGCCGGTCATGCATCCGGCGCTGAGGTTTGTTGAGTCCACTGAGAAGGAACTCAGGGCGATTGAGACCGTCATCGGTTTCACCCCGGAAGCGCGCATGCGCTTGGGCATCGTCGCCGCTGAGGCACGCCGCGTAGCGGCTGGACCGGAAGACTTCTAGCAGAAACGTTCAGCCACAACTGAATAGGGGGTGCCGCGTGGACGGGCTAGACCCCGTGATTGCGCGTCACATCCCCGCTGACGCTCCCTTCCCGAGTGAGGGCTACCGGGTAGCCAACTGGATTGAACGGTTCTGCTACCTCACCGGTTCCTTTGCCGGTCAGCCTTTCCGGCTACTCCCCTGGCAACGTGACTTGCTCGTTGATGCATACGAGCTACGGCAAGACCTATTCGGCCGGTGGAAACGCAAGAACCGAATGGCCGTGGTGTGCATCGCGAGGAAGAACGGGAAATCAACTATTGCCGCTGCCATCATGCTCTATCACCTGGTGGCGGACCGGGCAGACGCACAGCGTCAGATCATCGCTGCGGCGAATGACCGCAACCAAGCCCGAATGGTTTTCGACGCTGCCAAGCAAATGGTCAATGCGTCGCCCAAGCTCTCTGCCGTCTGCGACGTACAGCGGGACGTCATCAAGTTCAAGGATTCCACCTACCGTGTTGTGTCTGCCGACGCTGGCAGGCAGCAGGGTCTAAACCCCTCAGCGGTCAGCCTTGATGAGTACGCGTTCAGTAAGAACGCTGACTTGTTCGACGCGCTGACCCTGGGTTCTGCCGCCCGTAACCAGCCCATGACTTGGGTTGTGAGTACGGCCGGACCGGACCCGGACGGGCCCTTTGCCAAGCTGTGCGAGACCGGCGAGCGGGTCAACTCTGGTGAAGTGAACGACCCCACGTTGTTCTACCGCTCATGGGGTCCTCGCATCGGGGACACCGTGGACCACACGGACCCGGACGTCTGGAAAGCGTGCAATCCCTCATACGAGATTCTCAATGAGGAAGACTTCCGCGCTGCTGTCCAGCGGAGCACTGAGGCCAGCTTCCGTATCTACCGGCTCTCTCAGTTCGTCCGTGGTGCCTCTACGTGGCTGCCTCACGGTCTTTGGGGTGAGCTTGCAAGGGAAGACACCCTTGCCCCCGGGGACGCCGTTGTATTGGGCTTTGATGGCTCATGGAAGGGCGACAGCACGGCGCTTGTCGCCTGCCGCGTGGAAGACCTCAGGGTCTTCGTCCTAGGCCACTGGGAAGCCCCGCAGGATGACGCTCACTGGCGTGTTCCCATGGCCGACGTACGTGACGCGCTGAACGAAGCGCTACGGGTGTACGTCGTGCGCAACCTTGTTGCCGACCCGTACCGATGGGAGGAAACGCTAGACAACCTTGAGGCCGAAGGCTTCCCGGTTGAAGCGTTCCCGACCAACTCACTCAAGCGCATGATCCCCGCCACTCAGGCGGTATACGACGCTTGCCGGGACGGTCGGCTGACCCATGACGGTAACCCCGCCCTTGCTCGCCACATCGGCAATGCCGTGCTACGCGAGGACAAGAACGGCGCCCGGGTGACCAAGGAATACGCCGCATCGCGCCGGAAGATTGACCTAGCCATTGCCATGATCCTTGCCGTTCACGGTGCGGTGATGTGGCGCGAGGACAACCCCGGATTCATCAACGCTGCGATCCTCGCAACGTGGGAAGACGATACCGGCGCCGTATTTACCGAGGGTCTCCCTGCCGACATGGCGGGGGTCTTCGATGACTAGCCACCACCTACTAATTTAGTAGGTGGTCTAACCGAATACACAACAGAACAACAACTGAACGAGGGGTGCCCGGTGGGATTCTGGTCTGACCTTTTCCGCCGGGGCACTCCGGCTGAGTCGCGCGCCACGTGGGAAGACACGTCCGACCTGTACCCGTATCCGGGTGTGGTCGCAGCGTCCGGCCAGCGTGTAGACGCGTCCAGCGCGCTACAGGTGTCTGCGGTCTTCGGCTGTATCCGACTCCTGAGCGAGACGATAGCCACGCTCCCCGTTGCGACGTACTCGCGCCGTGGCGGAGTGCGGAAGGAAATCAAGTCCCCTATGTGGCTTGACTATCCGACCGCTGAGCCGGGCGGGCTTGGCCGTATCGACCTACTGTCTCAGTGCGTTCTATCGCTGCTGCTTGAGGGCAATGCGTATCTAGCCGTGCGCTGGACTACGGACAACACCACCATTGCCGGGCTTGATGTGCTGGACCCGTCCCGCATCACAACCCACACGGTCATGGTGGACGGTCAGCGCCGTAAGGCGTTTGAGGCTTTCGACGTTGACGACGATGGCAACGAAGTTGCTATTGGCTGGTTCACCCCCAGGGAGATTCTCCATATCCCGGGGATGATGCTGCCGGGCGAATTCACGGGGGTATCCCCCATCACCTACGCGCGTGAGTCCATCGGCCTCGCCCTCGCTGCCCAGAAGTACGGCTCAAAGTTCTTCGCGAATGGAGCCATGCCGGGTGCCGTGGTTGAGGTACCGGGAGCCATGTCCGAGGACGGCCTATCCCGCGCGCGTGAAGCGTGGCGCCTGGCCAACTCGGGTGCGGACAACGCGCATAGGGTCGCGCTACTGACCGAGGGTGCCAAGTTCTCCAAGGTGACCATGTCGCCGGATGAGGCTCAGTTCCTACAGACCCGGCAATTCCAGGTTCCGGAAATCGCCCGAATCTTCGGCGTGCCCCCGCACCTAATTGCCGACGCGACCAATTCGACGTCTTGGGGTTCCGGCCTAGCCGAACAGAATCAGGCATTCGCTCAGTTCTCCCTACGCCCCTGGCTTGAGCGCATTGAGGCGGGGCTAACCCGTCTGCTCTTCGCTGAGACCGCGAACCGTCAGCTATTCATCAAGTTCTCTCTTGAGGGAATCCAGCGCGGCGCACCCAAGGAACGCATGGACATGTATTCCATCGGGCTGCAACAGGGCATCTACAGCATTGACGAAGTGCGCGCATGGGAAGACATGGAACCCCTGCCGGACGGCATGGGCGCTGTGCACCGTGTGCCGATGAACCTTGCCGACGTCGCGGCGGAAGAGCCTGAGCCGGAACCTGCACCCGAACCCCCGGCGCCGGATGACGAGACGGATGAGCCGGACGAAGAGCCGGATGAGCCGGACCCGACCGACGAAGAGGGGGACACACCCAATGACTGAGACGCGCGAACTGCGCCTATTCACCAGCCCACTTGAGGAGCGTGCACGCGAGGACGGTAAGACCGTCATGCGTGGCTACGCCTACCGATTCAACGAGCTGTCACACAACCTTGGGGGCTTCCGGGAACGCATCGTTCCCGGGGCCGGTGGCCCGTCCCTCAAGGCCAATGACGTCTATGCCACGTTCAACCATGACACCCGTTCCCTACTCGGGCGGGTGTCGTCCGGAACCCTCACCGTGGGCGAGGACGAACGCGGGGGCTGGTACGAGATTGAGCTACCCGACACCACTACCGGCAGGGACGTTGCCGCACTCCTCAAGCGTGGTGATCTATCCGGGAGTTCGTTCACGTTCCGCGTGAACGATGGCGGGCAGCGTAGGGCCAACGAGGATGACACAGAGACCGGCCTACCGGTCCGTGAGATCACGTCTATGGACGTGGTGGAAGTTGGCCCCGTTGTGAACCCTGCCTACCCGACCACGGAAGCGGCTCTTCGTTCGCTGCCCGTCTGCCTTACCACTTCCCCGGACGTCGCGCCTATTGACCACGTCCGCAACCTACCGCCGCTTGTTCGCGCCACTACGTGAAAGCGGGACCACCTACTAATTCAGTAGGTGGTACACGTCCAACCACATACCAACTGAATAGGGGTTACCTCATGGACGCCACTACCCTTAGCGCGAACTTTGAGGCGCGTGAGCGCGCCGCGAACGAGCTGCGTGCACTTGCCGACGAATTTGCCGGTAAGGAAATGGACGCCGATGCGCGCTCCAAGGAAGACAAGCTACTCGGTGCCATTGCCGACTTTGACGGCCGGATCAAGCGAGGCATTGAGACGCTCAAGTCCAATGAGGGTGTCTCTGCCCTCATGGCCGGTCTCAAGGGCACCGGCTCTAAGGGCGACACTCAGGACAAGCTAGCTGAGGCCGCTACTCAGCTACGGTCGATGGGCTTTAACGAGTCTGCGACTTTCGCTCCTGAGACCCGCGCTATCGACACCAAGACCAACCCGGGCAACACCACGTTTGGCCGGACGCTCTTTGGTCGCCTACTCGCTGAGGCGGTAGAGCGATCCACCATCATGCGGGGTGGCGCTACCATCCTCACCACGTCCAGCGGTGAGCCGATGGACTTCACGGTTGTTACCGGCCGTGCTGCTGCTGCAATCGTCAACGAGGGTGCGGCAATTGGCGAGTCTCAGCCGACCACCGTTCAGCGGTCCGTGGGCGCCTACAAGTACGGCTACGCGTCCACCGTTTCCAGTGAGTTCGTTGCCGATCAGGCACTAGACCTTGTTGGCTTCCTGGTGGGCGACGCTGGCCCGGCTATCGGTACCGGCATGGGTGCGCACTTCCTGACTGGTTCGGGTACCGCACAGCCCAAGGGCATCTTCACTGCTGCGTCTGCGGCTACCGCTACGTTCAGTGGCGCGGCCAAGGATGCGACCGTTTCGGATGCGCTCATTGATCTCTTCTATGAGCTACCGCAGAGCTACCGCGCCAACGCTGCGTTCGTCGTCTCCGACAAGCGCGCGGCTCAGATGCGCAAGCTAAAGGGCACTGACGGTCAGTACCTATGGCAGTCCAGCATTCAGGTTGGCGCGCCGGACACCTTCAATGGTCGTCCCGTTCTGACTGACGTTGGCGTGCCGGACACCAAGATTCTCTTTGGTGACCTGAGCAAGTACACCGTGCGTCTTGCCGGTGGTCTTCGCGTGGACAAGTCGGTTGACTTCAAGTTCAACACTGACCAGATCGTTTACCGCTTCCTACAGCGTGCGGACGGTCTGCTAGTGGATGAGCGCGCCGCGAAGGTTCTGACCGTTGGCGCCTAAGGCGTAGCGGTACCTGAGTGGGGGTCACCTACTAATTTAGTAGGTGGCCCCCTCACAACTGAATAAGGGCCCGATGTCGTACGTAACCATTGACGAGTTGCGGGCCCTTGATGGGCTCGAAGATTCTTCGCTCTTCGCGGATAGCACACTCAGCGAAGCGATTGACTACGCGGTTGAGACCGTCGAAAGCTACACCGGCCAGAAGTGGGGCACGGCCGAAAACCCCACACCCGCAACCATTGAATGGTGCGTCCGAACTCTGGCCCGGCAATACTGCCTTGACCTTGTGTCCCGCATTCCGGATCGGGCCCTACAGCTACAAAGCGAGTTCGGTTCTATCCAACTTTCGCAGGCCGGTGGTACGTGGCGCCCCACATCCCTGCCCGAAGTGAACGCGCAGCTTAACCGCTACCGCGTCCGCCTGCCTTTCATTTTCATGTAGGGGGAACCGTGCTGATCTTTGACGCAAAGGTTGCCCTATTCCAGAAACTCAAGACCCTCGTGCCCGCTGGTGTTCAGTGCACTTTTGCTGAGACCGGCAAGGCTGACCGGCGCCTACAGGTGTGGCTAGGTGCCACGTCGGATGACGAACTTGTGCCCACCGGCATGCGTGCCGGTCCGGCCAAGCCTACGGCCGTCACGGGCTACGTAGAGGCGCACGCGCTAGTCATATCCCCCGGTGACCCGATAGCCGCTGAGCGGGCCGTCTACGGCCTACGTGAGCACATCACGGAAGCGTGCCGGTCTCTGGACCGTGCCAGCGTTCCCGGGCTCATAGACATCCGGCCTGAATCCTCTGAGACGGAGACGGCCGAAAACACCGACGGCGCTTACGCCGCTATCACTGTCCGCGTGAAGATTCGCGGACGGGTCACCTAACCGAACACAACTGAATAGGGGTGCAGCATGGCGCTAGACGCTGCTATCGGCATCGGCAAGGAAAACACCTACGGCACTGCGGCTACTACCGTCCTCGGCTACGAGGGCAAGGCAGACAGTTGGAAGACCACGCGTGAGTTCATTGAGTCGGTCGGTTTCCGAACCGGCCTACAGACCGCGCGCGCTGACCGTCGCAACATCATCAACATGGGCGGTGAGGGCGAACTAGAGGTTGACCTACTAGACGCGGGTGCGGCTGCCCTCTTCTCTGCCATCTTTGATAAGACCACCAGCACGCCGAACGGTACGACTGGAAAGACCACGCACGTATTCGAGACCAGCACGCAGAGTGCTGCACCCTCGTTCACGTCGCAGATGATCCGGCCTACCACGGACGGCAAGAACGTTGCTTACAAGCACGTCGGTTGCCAGGCGACAGAGTTCACTCTGACCGCCGAAGTTGAGAACGCGGTGACCCTCACTGCGAACTTTGACTTTCAGGACGTGTCCCACACGGACGTAGTTGGTCAGATTCTCCCGATCACCTATCCCGCTACCGCGCTCCCCTACGACTGGTCCCGCACTGCCGTCTCTCTCAAGATTGACAACGTGTCGGTCCCGCTTTCGGTCAACTCCCTTGAGCTGACCGGCGATCTAGGCATGAAGGTTGACCGACGCTTCCTGCGCGGTAGCTCGCTTAAGGCCAAGCCCGTACGCGCCGCCGTGCCGACATATGAGGGCACGCTAGAGGGTGAGTTCACCAGCGACACTCTCAAGGTCTACGAAGCGTTTGTGGCGGGCAAGATTGCCGCTCTGACGATTGACCTTGTGGGACTCACCCCGGGCACGTCGGTCAAGATTGAGGCTCCTGCAATCCAGTTCACCGGCGATTCGCCGGAAGCGTCGGTTGACGACGTCACGGTTTCTGAGCTTCCGTTCCGAATCCTTGACCCTGGCACGGCCAACACCGCCGCACTCAAGCTCACTTACATTGAGCCCACTCCCGGATGGGTTGCCCCGTAAGGGCACCTACTAATTTAGTAGGTGACCCCTTGGCATCGTCTAGGTTCTCAGTTCAGGTCGATGGGCTGAACGAGCTTAAGCAAGCTCTCAGGAAGCTCAAAGACAAAGACCTCAACAAGAGCGTGCGCGACGCCAACAAGGCGGCAGCGGAGATAGTCCGGCCGGACGCCCAACAGGGTGTTCCGCAGCATGCGCGTACACCTAAGGACAGCAAGAAGTACCGACCCGGGAAACTTGCCAAGTCCGTAAAGGTGGTCGCGTCGGCTAACTCCGCTGCCATCAAGGCAGGCACTAAAGCCCGTGCACCTTATGCCGGAGCAATTCACTTCGGTTTCCCTCGGCGGGGCATTCGCCCTAACCGATTCCTTTACCGAGCAATGGCCAGGAACTCCGGCGCCGTCTCGGATACGTACGAGCGTGAGATTACCGCCGTACTCAAAAACAAATTGGAGAGTTAGTCATGGCTAAGAAGACCGCTGAGAACGTCGGCACCCTGGGTGAGGTTCTGTCTATCGACATTGACTCTCTCTCCATTGATGAGATTGACATCATTGAGGACATCATCGACGGTCCACTAGACCAGCTCGCTAAGCCGGGCGCGCGAAAGGCAAAGCTCCTTCGCGCTATGGCCGTGGTTATCAAGCGGCGCGAGGACCCGACTTTCACCGCTGAGGATGCGGGCAAGCTGCGCATCTCCCTCAAGGCCGTGCCGAAGGACCCTACCGCGCTCAGCGAGTAATCACCTGCGCGCGGCTTGTAGGGCATTACAGGGGCCTTACGTGGGCCGATGTGCGCTCACTCTCGCTGAGGGATTTCAACACGCTCACAGACCAAATGGTGAGCGACGTTGAAGAGCAGAACAAGCAAGCCCGGAATGCGTCCCGGGGGCGCACATCGGCCCCGGCCGATGGGGTCAGGCGGACCCCGGTTATGACGTAATTCTCACTCTGCGTATACCGCCGGCATACCGCGGGATATACACAGAGTTACAACTGAATAGAGGTGCGGCGTGGCCGGGGAGCCCATCAAGATCACTTTGCTAGGTGATGTTTCGGACCTAGCAAAGAGCATGGCCAAGGCTTCTGCGGAAGTCTCTGAGATAGGCACTGAGCTAACCGACGCGCTAAAGGATGCGTCGCAAGAGGCGGGCCGCCTAGGGGACGAAGTTGCCAACGGCATTGAGGATGCCGGGGCGGAAGTCGGGGGCTTTGGCGAAAAGCTCAAGGGGCTTGCCCTTGGTGCCGGTCTCGCTATTGGCGCCGCCCTCGCAATGGGCCTTGGCCAGGCTCTTGAAAAGGAAGCCGGTAATGACCTCCTGGCCGCTCAGCTAGGTGCCAACCCTGAGCAGGCAAAGGCCCTGGGGCAGGCGGCCGGTAAGGTCTACTCCGCCGGTTATGGCGAGTCTGTCGCTGACGCGAATGAGGCTCTCAAGAACCTTTGGCAACAGGGTCTAGTTCCTGCGGGCGCGACTGCCGACGAGATGGCCAACATTTCAAAGCAAGCGCTGAATGTCGCATCGGTCCTGGGTGAGGACGTTGGCCCGACCGCTAATGCAGTCGGCACCATGCTAAAAACGGGAATGGCGAAGAACGCCAAAGAGGCATTCGACATTCTCGTTGTAGGCGCACAGAACGGTTCCAATAAGGCCAACGACCTGTTGGACACGTTCAATGAATACTCGGTTCTATTTCAGCGGGTTGGCCTAGACGGTAAAACGTCAATGGGCATTATCTCGCAGGCCCTTCAAGCCGGTGCCCGTGACTCGGATCAGGTTGCCGACGCGCTCGGCATTTTCGGTGAGGTCGCTCTAAAGGGTGGCAAGGCCGTTGATGAGGCGTACGCGTCCATTGGGGTTAACGGCAAGCAGATCACGGCCCTAATGCAGGAAGGCGGGGCAAGCGCGCAGAAGGCATTCCAAATGACCACGGATGCACTGCGCAATACCAAAGACGAAACGGTACAGCTAAATGCAGCGTCGGCATTGTTCGGTGACCCCGCGAACACCATGGGCAAGGCCCTGTACGCGATGGACCCTGCATCGGCAGCGGCAGCCAACGGCCTAGACAAGGTAAACGGCGCGGCGCAGCGTGCAGGCGACACCATGCACGACAATGCCAGTGCCAAGCTCACCGCCTTTTGGCGGACGCTTGAGACCGGCGCTATTGACCTCATTGGCGGGAAGGTCATTCCCAAGCTAGAGGCACTAGCAACGAAGTTTGCCCCGATCGGCAGCGCAGCTAAGACCGTCCTAGTTGACTGGGTAGTGCCTGCCGTTCGGACCTTTGGGGAAGTGGTCGGCTCCACCTTTGCTTTCATCGGGGAGCACAAGACCACGTTCACCGCGATAGCCACGGCTATTACGGTTTTCCTGTTGCCCGCCCTGATCTCTTGGGGTGTCACGTCAGTCACTCAGGGAATCGCTGCGGTGACTGCATGGGTGACGTCGGGGGCAGCGTCCACCACGTCCGCACTAGCTCAGGTCACGGCATCGTGGGCTGTGGTTGGCGGGTGGCTCAAGGCAGGGGCTCAGGCGCTCATATCCGGCGCCATGGTCGTTGGGCAGTGGGTTGCCGGTGCTGCTGCCGCCGTAGTCAATGGCGCGGTCATGGTGGCCACTTGGATTGCCATGGGCGCTCAGGCCATGTTGCAGGCGGCACGGATGGCGGCAGCGTGGCTTATCGCCATGGGCCCGATAGCCATTGTCATTGCGGCAATCGTTGCTCTTGCGCTGCTGATTTGGACCAACTGGGATCAGATCAAGACGTGGACCGCTGAGGCTTTCCAGTGGGTTTGGGACAAGGTCAAGTCGGTCTTCAACTGGCTCGTTGATCTCTTCCTGAACTTCACGGGCCCGGGGCTCTTGATCAAGCATTGGGACACCATCAAGACCAAGACCGCTGAGGCTTTCCTATGGGTGCGCGATAAGGCCAAGGAAGGACTAGACGCGGTCATTGGATTCTTCCGGGACCTACCCGGCAGGATCATGGGTTTTGTCGGGAGCATCGGCAGCGCTGCGGCAAGTGTCGGACGAACCATCATCGACACGCTAGGACAGGGGCTTTCCCAGCTAGCTAGCTTCGGCGGAAGCATTGGTGACGCGGTGGCGCGAGGACTCAAGAGCGCCATCAATTCCTTGATCGACCTACTCAACTGGGCGATCCCGGACCGCATCGGAATCGGGCCGGTTGGGGTCGATATCCCGCATAACCCGATCCCCAAGATTCGCGCTATGGGTGGTCCGGCAGCGGGTCTTACCCGAGTTGGTGAGCGCGGCCCTGAGTGGCTGAACCTCCCCAAGGGATCGTCTGTCATCCCCAACCACGCTGGCCCGTCTGGCGGGGGTGTGGTTGTGAACGTACAGACCAACGCTGACCCGTACGCGATTGGTCGGCAAGTGGCATGGGCGCTACGTACGGCGCCCCGGTAACCACCTACTAATTTAGTAGGTGGTCCAACTCAACAGGGGGTAGAGATGGGCGAGTTGAACGACTGGACTTGTGAGTTCAACGGGCTGGTCATGGGTGAACCTGACTCGCCCATCTCTATCGTTGGCGTTGACGGTCTGCTGTCCATGCCGGACGTGCGCACGTCTGACCTGACACTTGTTCAGCGTCACGGGCTGTACGCGGGTGACGACTACATGAACGGCCGTACCGTCACGCTGACCCTTGAGGTTTACGGTTCCACCCGGGCAGAGTTCACCAAGGCGCTCAGCGCGCTCTACGCGGCCATTCAGCCTGCCGAGCGTGAGAAGCCTCTACGGTTCCGTTTCCCGGGCGTAGGCGGCGATCTAACGGGGTTCGTGAACGTCCGGCCGCGCAAGCGGTCCGGCCCCCTTGATCTCAACTTCGCCTATCAGGTCTGCAACGTGGTCGTTGAACTCTTCGCCACTGACCCCCACATCTACAGCGACGCACTGACGACTAGGAACCTGTCGGCCCCGTGGCAGGGGTCAACCCCCAAGCTCTACTTCAACTCCCCCGGGTCCGTTGCCCTCCGGCCGCTTATCAAGCTGACCAACGCAAAGGACTGCAAGCTCACTGACGAAGTGACCGGCCTTTGGTTCGGCATGACCAATCTTGCCGGTGCAATCACCATCGACGCTGAGGCACAGCGGGTGACCGGCTCGGTTACCGGTACCGACTTCACAGACCGGATTACCCCCGGCTCTACGTGGCCCGAATACGGCTTTGGCGAACACCGCCTATCCATGACAACCCTTGCGGTGAATGCCGCCTCTACAGCCGAACTCACGTGGCGGGATAGGTGGGTCTAATGACCAGCGCGGCATATACCGTTGTTCAGACGGACCTAAAGACCGGCAACGTTGTGACCACGCTGCCGGTTACCGCACTCGCTTTCACGCACGCGCTGAACGGTGCCGGAAGTGCGAGCGTCGGTATCCCGCTGTTCGCCCCTGAGGCTGACCCCAACTCCCTACGCCCGGGGGCGAGTGGCCTAGTGGTCCTACGGGACAACGTCCCCGTGTGGGGTGGAATCCTTTGGACCCTAGTGGGAGATATAGACGCGGGAACGCTCGCCCTCAATGCGACGGGCTACCACTCGCATTATCAGGGGCGGTACTTCGTCAACGGCTGGACGGCGAAGAGCAAGGAACAAGCAACCATTCTCAAGGATTGGTTCGCGTTCTTCAACGGGGACAACGGCATTGCCACGGACACCAGCCTTGTCACGTCAACCGGCCACGTCCGAACAACGGTGTGGACTAAGTACGAACTCAAGAACGCTGCCGAAGCAATCGAAGAGCTTGCCGACAACATCGGCGGATTCAATTTCCGGTACTCCCCCTATTGGGTGACGGTCGGAAAGAAGATCGGTCACCGCTTCCTGATATCCAGCCGTGAAGGTGTCACCACTTCCCATAGCCTCACTCACCGCGCGAACTGCAACGTGACCTCTGTGAGCTACGACAGCACCGCCCTATGCACCGTGGCCTACGCAACCGGCGCAGACAAGGGCAATGGCGAAAAGCTCGTTGGCGTGTTCACTAACCCGTCCCTTGAAGCCACCATGCCGGAAAAACTCATGGTCGCTTCATATAACGACGTCAAGGAAACCGAGACCCTCATTGATAAGGCTCAGGCCACCATCAATGCGGGGGCGGTCCCGGTGGCAATTCCTGAGCTGACGCTCTATCCGGGCGAGTTCGGGCCGCTGGACTTCACCCCCGGGGACATTACTGCGGTGAATGTGGATGCGGGTTACGTCGCCCTCTTTGACGAATTCGTTGTGACCGAATGCGCCACGGCAGTGGACGCGAATGGAACCGAAACCATCAAGCTAGCGCTTGCCAGTAAGGAGCTATTCAGCAATGCCAACCCAAGCTAACGTAGTCCCGCCCTCGCTGATCAGTGAGCTTTCTGAGGTAAAGCGACGCCTGAACGCTATTGAGCGTGCCCCTGCCCCCGTGAATGCCTTTGACCGGTACCCCGCAACCGAGTGGGCCGCTCAGGGGCGCCCGGAAGTGGGGGGCAATATTTGGTCGTCCGTCTCCATAGCTAACGTTACGGGGCTGACATTTGACCGCGTGGAATGCAAGTTCATTACGGACTTCCTCCTTACGGGGAAGCGTGAAGCCGAAGTAAGGCTTGCCGCATTCCGACACGACAGCATGGGACAGCGCTTCATTGTCAGCGCGTCCCGCGTGCTCAACCTTCACGGCCTATCCGCCCGCTACGTTGGCGTATGCCTACTCCGATGGGTGCACGGCATTCCGTTCGGATGGGACTACGAAGAGAACAACACCGTTTACACCATCGAGCTACAGCACCGGTACCGCGTTGGCCCTGAGGAGTACGACTCTGACGCCCACACGCAGGATGTCTTTGCGTTCTATAAGGACACAAAGACTAGCGCCCCTAGCACCGGTGGCGGGCTGGAAATGCCCAATAACAACAACTACGAAACGATGGTTCTGCCCAAGAGTCGGCCGAACATCTACGGCGGATGGCTGACCATTCCGCGAATCGTTGGCGATCAGGAACAGTACGGTTCCTATTCCATCTCGGCCATGCAGTATTGCGTAGGACTTCCAAAGGATCGAATTCCGGAAGCAAGCGCGGCAGGCTGGGCGTGGACCCGTGGCATGAATTCCAGTTGGGGCCGGGCTGCCAGTCTGACCGAAGACTACTTCTCTGTATAGGAAACAACGATGGACCTCACCCGACTATTTGGGGCGGCGGAAATCGTTGTCCCCCTACTCGTCTTTGCCGCATTCACCATGCGCCGCTTCCGAGACGGCATGGTTGCATCTTGGAAGGAAGAGGCGGAAGCCTACCGCTCCAAGGTTGAGCGGCAGAGCGAAGAGCTAGCCGCGCTACACAAGGAAGTGCGCGAACTGCGACGCGAGAACGCAGAGCTACGCGCACAGGTTGAGCGGCTACTAGCCCGCCCGTAATCATCCACTCTTCCGGGACCACCTACTAAATTAGTAGGTGGTCCCCCTCGTATGGGGGTCCTATGCCTATTCCCGGCGCCATTCCTACTGTCAAGGTGCACGGCACCTACTACGGCCCCGACGGGCGGGCCCTATCCGGGACAGTCACGTTCAGCATTCCCGCGCTGTTGACGTTCCCGGATTCTGACCTATTCATTGCCGGTCCGGTAGTCGCTCAACTAAACGAGACTGGACGCTTTGAGGTCACACTACCGGCGACCGATGCACCGGGTATGAATCCATCCGGGTGGTCCTACACCGTGAAGGAGAACCTTTCTGGCATAGTTGGTTCGCGCACATTCTCAATGCTGCTGCCTAAGGCAGTGGCCGAAGTTGACCTTGCCGACATTGCCCCGGCTGACCCGACTACACCGAACTATGTTCCGGTGGCCGGAAGTCAGATTCTGTACGGCACTGCCGTGCCTACTGGCGCCATCGGGGTCAACAATGACTTCTATGTGCAGTACGACACGCGGACGCTGCTAGGGATCACGCATACCACGGTCACCAATTGGCAGAAGACCGGGGGTGTGTGGGCTGCAATCGGCGGTGACGTTCACGGGTCGCAAATCTTCCTCAACACCGCGTCTACGCCTAGTACGGACGCCAAGCCCGGTGACATTCTCATACGCACCGACAATGGCGACATGTACCAGCGTTCGGCTAGCGGTTGGGGCAGCGCCAAGGGCAATATCAAGGGGCCTCAGGGTATCCAGGGAATCCAGGGTATCCAGGGAATCCAGGGCCCTACCGGTGCAGCTAGCACCGTACCCGGTCCTACCGGTCCTCAGGGACCGAAGGGAGATACGGGCGCAACGGGCTCTCAGGGCCCCCAGGGAATCCAGGGTGTACCCGGCCAGAATGGCACCGGCTCCGGAACCGTTACGGCCGTGAACAACGTGAACCCGGATGGCGCGGGAAAGGTAACTCTTACCGCTGCCAACGTCGGTGCAATGCCGACAACCGGCGGAACGTTTACTGCTGACGTCGCGTTCAACGGCGCTGCGGGTGCCTACCGTCAGTGGTCCCTGGACGTCGGCAACGTGAAGCGCTGGACATTCCAGAAAGACGACACTGCCGAACCGGGCGACGGGTCCGGCTCGAACTTCCGGCTTTCGTCTCGCAATGACGACGGAACGTTTAAGTCAACCCTGTTCTTTGGTGACCGTGGCACGGGGGCAATCGCGCTGGGCACAACCGCACCAACGGCCGGTGCGAAGCTGACTGTTAATGGTCCGACCGTCCTTAAGGCAGACGGCACAGCTACCGACGCGCTCAAGGTGCAGAATGACGTAGCCGCTGATCTGTTCGCCGTACGCAAGACCGGCAGTGCGCGAATGGCCGTAGGGAATCTCTACGCTGACAAGAACATTCGCGTAGGCGGATCGGGCAGCGCTGCCGGTATCGGTTCATCGGTAAACGGCGTACTCGCTATCGACAACGGAACGGGTCCGTCTGCGGCGAATGCTGCCGGTGTGCATCTGTATGCCACTGGTGGTCAGCTCACTGTGCAGGAACAGAGCGGCCGGTATTTCACGGTCAACGAGGGAACGCGAAACACGTGGACTCCCGACGCTCTTGGGTTTGAAGCGTGGACCGTGGACCCTGCCTCGGTTGCCAACCCGACCACGCTAAAGGCTGCCGTGGTTCAGCGGCTCTACATGAGCGCGGTGAACATCACAGAGCCAACCACGGTTAGCCGCGTGGTGATTCACTCGCGTGGCTGGGCAGGCTCCACCACGGTTCCCGCCGCACGGTTCTTCGCCGGTATCTACAGCGAGGCCGGAACGCGCGTTGCGTGGACGGGGTCAACGGCACTATCCAACGTGCCCATGGCTGGTCAGATCAGCGGTTCCCCGGCAGGAATGATGAGCAATCACGTTGGCGCCGTCCCGCTGCCTCTAACGGCTAGCTACACAATGCAGCCCGGACGCTATTGGTTGGCGTTCCTACTGTCCGCCGGTTCCGCGACTGACTTCTATTACTTCCACATTCAGAATGAAGCCCCGTCGAGTCCGTCGAACTTCTTTCTTGGAAGTACAGCGTTCTGCCGGAATTGGTATCTCAGCGGCCAGACCACGCTTACGGCCACCGTAAACCCGGCTAGCGCGCTCGTGGACCATGACCCGCCCATCATGGCGGTTGCCGTCTAACACCACCTACTAATTCAGTAGGTGGTCCCTGCCCCGTCCGGGCTGAATCCGGGCGGGGCTTTCTGTTGAGAGGAACACGCATGTCCATTGACTCAATGCTTGCCGCTGCTGCGGTTGACGCTGACGCTGGCTATAAGGAGGGACCTAGCAACGACACCAAGTTTGGCCGCTGGTACCCCATGAACAACGAGCCGTGGTGTGACATGGCCGTTTCCATGTGGGCAGAGCTGTCCGGCAACGCTGAGGCGGTCGGCAAGTTCGCCTATTGCCCGTCGCATGTGAACTGGTTTAAGGGCCGTGGTCAGTGGCTTAGTGCCAACTCTGCCGTCAAGCGGGGTGACATCGTGTTCTTCACTTGGGACGGTGGCCCCGTGGCGGACCACGTTGGAGTAGTTGAGTTCGACGCTGCGGCAGGCTCCAACGTCCGCACCATTGAGGGCAACACGTCCAGCGGCAACGCTGGTTCTCAGGGCAACGGTGATGGGGTCTACCGGCGCTCCCGTAGCCGGTCCGTCATCCTGGGCTTTGGGCGCCCCTCGTACGGCGATAGCGGCCCGTCTGGACCGTCCCGCGCTCAGGTGGTCATCAACGGTCTGACGTACGGCTACGGCGCCACTGGTGACCACGTCACGCAGGTTGGAACGGCCCTTGTGGCTAAGGGCTTCGGCTCTCACTACAGCGAGGGACCGGGGCCCAACTGGACCGATGCTGACACGCTCTGCTATGCGGACTTTCAGGAGTCGCTAGGGTTCACCGGTTCCGACGCTGACGGGGTTCCCGGTCCGTCCAGCCTCAAGACCCTTCTAGGCACGCTGCCGGGTGGCTCCACCCCTAGCAAGCCCGCCGGTTACGAGCCGTTCCCTGGTGAGGCGTTCTTCAAGCGGCACCCCGATAGCCCGATCGTAACTGCCATGGGAAAGCGGCTAGTTGCTGAGGGGTGCAGCGCTTACCGCGTCGGTCCGTCCGCTGAGTGGGGCGAGGCTGACCGGGCTTCCTTCCGCAAGTGGCAGGTGAAGCTAGGCGACGCGCGCGCCTACTGCGACGGGTGGCCCGGTAAGCGGCAGTGGGATGCGCTCAAGGTCCCGCGCGTCTCCAAGTAACACAACGTAGTTACCGCGGGGCCCGGCATGTCCGTTTCTGTACCGATTCAGGCTATGCCGGCCCCGGGGCCAATTTTTACAGACAGTCACGAAAGGACTTTGTCAATGACCTTCGCCAAGAATCACGCTACTCGCCTCTACGCGCTAGCCGTGGCCGTGCTCGCCCTAGTGGCTCACTACGTGCCGTCCCTGCCGTCCGCGCTCATCCTGGGTGTGGTTGCTGCGGTGCTCGGTACCGGTGAGGCTGTGCAGCGTCTAGAGAACGCGAAGACCCTTGCGGGTGCGCTGCTAGAGGCTGACGGCAAGCACCGAAAGGAGTAGTGGAATCCGTCGCACCCCCATAGCTGTGAAAGCACCAACGGCTATGGGGAGTGCGGCACATGTCCTATCGCAACATCGCGCTTATGGGTAAGGCCCGTTCGGGGAAAGACGAAGTGGGTAAGTACCTCACCGCTAACTTCGCATTCACGCGGGTGGCATTCGCTGACCCCCTAAAGGGAATGGCGCTTTCCCTTGATCCCATCATCGGTGCCGAGTCTGGCCATTACGGCTATCTGCCTAACCGGCTCTCAGACATCGTGCGCCGGTACGGGTGGGAAAAGGCAAAGGATCGTTACCCGGAAATCCGCCGGACGCTACAGCGTCTCGGGCAGACGGTACGGGTCAACGATGCTGACTACTGGGTGAACATCGCCATGGACAAGGTGGACGTGGCAGACACGTGGAACCTGCCCGTAGTCGTGACTGACGTCCGGTACCCCAACGAGGCTGACGCACTCCGCGCGCGTGGCTTCCTACTCGCACGGGTGCAGCGTCCGGCCGCTGAACATCTGACCTTGACTCAGGCGGGGGCTGCAACCCATGAGAGTGAGACCGCCCTAGACGACTACCCCGCAGACGTGACCCTTGCCAACGTGGGCACGCTGCCCCAACTCCACCTAGACGCAAGCCAGTTGGTCACGCGCCGCTAGCGCACCGCCCCTCTTCCTTCGGGAAGGGGGGCTTTTTGCGTTCCCATGTCACCCGAACGGGTGAGTCCCAGGGGACCACCTACTAATTTAGTAGGTGGGGGGTTGCGCCGACCATGATCAATGCCCTACTGTCCTACCTGTAAGCACAACACGGCAACAAAGGGGCGGGGAACATGGCTGCAAAGCTCAAGCTGTCTGAGGTTCGCGGGGACGTCATGATCGGTGCGGCCGGAGGGTTCAAGGGTACGCCGCACGCGCTCAACATGACTGACGCTGGGTGGGCGCCTTACTGCCCCACTAAGGCCAAGTCCGCATTCTCCTCTTGGGGTCCGGCGCACGAACAGAAGCCGGAGATTGAGCTTTGCATCAAGTGCTCTGCCCTTGTCGAGACCGGCCCGGTTGAGATCGTTGAAAAGGCCGTGACGATCCCCGGGCTTGGCCGTGACGTCAAGGTGAAGACCGCCGTAGCGGTTCCCCTTGAGTTCCCTGAGACCCCCACTGAGACCGGCACCACCAACACCGAAGAGAAGGAAGCCACGATGGCAGCGAAGACGATGGACAAGGCCGCGCAGGAAAAGGCCGAGCAGGAAATCCGGGCGGGAATTGAGCGGGTCGTGACGCTTATCGCTGAGGGTAAGGACGACTCTGCCAAGGAACTTATGGAAGAGCTGAACAAGGACCGGGCGAAGATCACCGGCACGGGTGCCGCCGGTGTCAAGGCCAAGCTTCGCGCCGACCAGGAAAAGGCCGTAGAGGCTGCGGCAGCTAACCGCCCCGCCCCCAAGGCTGAGGTGGTCAACCCCGAGACGCAGAATTGGGAAGACGTCGAAGGGGCGCGCGAGAAGATCGACGCTGCCGCAAAGAGCATCGGTGCGGCACTGTCCGCCAACATGAAGTTCTCCAAGCTCTCCCGCGAAGTTGCGGATGCCAAGATGGGGCTTGCCGTCACGTTCACCGACAAGAACGGCAACCCTGACATTGGCTTCACCAGCGACGCACTCAAGAACGCGTTCCGCAAGATGACCGCTGACGCCCTCGCTGAGGCCGGAATCCCGGACAACTTTGAGGGGAACAAGACGCTTGCCAAGTTCCTCAAGGCCGTTCAGAACCGCCACGCTGCCGCACGCCGTGACTTCGTTCTGAGCCTTGACGACAAGCCGGAGCTTGCCGCCCTCTTCACCCGCGCCAAGGAAGCCCACCCGGACAAGCCGGTTTCGGAAGCGGTGTTTGAGTACCACAAGGTCTCGCGCGGTCAGACCAAGGAAGAGATCGAAGAGGCCGACTGGAACAAGGAGCGCGCGGCGGAACTCGCTGCCGCCGAAAAGAAGGAACTGGCGTCCGGCGAGGGCGAGGGTTCCGGCGAGGGCGAGGGCGAGGGCACTCCGGCCACTGAGCCCACGTACGTGGACATTCTTAAGCTCGCCACGGCGGCCGTTAAGGCCACGACGAAGTTTAAGACCGCCAAGTTCAGTGTCCTCAAGGACGAAGAGCGCGAGGAAATGGAAAAGCAGGCTAAGGCCCTTGAGGATGCCGCAAAGGAAATCCGTAAGGCCCTGATCGGCTGACGCTGACAGACCGGCACCACGGGCCCCCGCTCTATTCACACCCGGATAGGGCGGGGGCCCGTCCCATAAGACCACCGTGTGAGGGGAACGCAATGCACGACAAGAGCGAAGCGGAACAGGCGGCGGACGTTATGGCGTACGCGCGGGGGAAGGGTTACGACGCACAGCCCGTCATCAAGCCCGGCTACAGCCCTGAGCGGGCGCGACACGAAGACCTTGTTGCACTGCTGCGCGGCGAAAAGGGCAAGCTCATCATCACCCCGGAAGACCGGGACAAACTTGACCGGGAAGTCATTGCCCTTGAAGCGCCGGTCACGTGCGCTGAGTGCAAGAACGTCTTGCCGCTTTGGGCCACGGACCCGGCGCCGGAAGACACACGGACATGCTCCCCGCTGAACGCCATGTCATGCACATGCGTGCCCGATGGGCAGTACCTCACGCACTACGCGGCCGAGGAACACGGCACGCTCAACGGGTGCCACTACTGCGGTAGTTACGCTCACGCGGCATGCTCGCATGAACCGACCAGTGAGCGCGTGGGGCTTCCCCCTGAGCTGACATACGACGGGGGGCGTGCGTACAAGTGCACGCGATGCAAGCAGCACCGGCCGGAAGCGGCGCTCAACACCCTTGACCGACTGGCAGCGCTGTACGTCTGCGCCGACCCCTGTCAGTAGTCCGACCACCCGGGACCACCTACTAATTTAGTAGGTGGTCCCCCACCTGAGGGACAGTCAGATGACGTATCCGCGTAGGCGGCATGAGCCGCTGAGCGAAGAGGAGCTATCGGCACCCGCAACATGCGTCCGATGCGGCGCGATCCGTGAGCGCCGTTACATGGCCAGGCTCATTGAATCCGTTGGGGGCGGGGTGGCGTGCTCCCCGAAATTCCGTGAGTACAGCGAAGAGTGCAAGAACTGGGGTGGCGTGCAATGAGGAAGACCACGCAAGACGAGATTGCTGAGTGGTACGCGGGGGTACTGGACAAGTTCGGCGCGTACATCCCGGACGCAGACGCTAAGCGCAAGATCCTGACTTCGCGGAACGAGTGGACCGAGATTTCCGCCGGTCCCAAGGCAAAGCGCACGTCCGGGGTAATCGCTATCCAGTGGGACGAGATGGTTTACGAACTCGCCTACGCGGAAAGCCGTCGCGCCCCGGGGTGGCAGGCGGAATGGGAGCCGGGCTTTGTGATCGAAGAGATCACAGAGGAAGTACCCGAATTCACGCCCGGCCCGTTCAGCCCGTCCGGTCTCGGTTCCGCATGGCTCAAGCTCAAGGCGCGCGGGCCACACGAGACTTGGAGCTGGGGCCCTCTCGGGGATTCCATGCGGTGGCAAGACGTTGACGCGAACGGCGAACCTACCCGCGCAGGATTCGAGCGGATCGCAAGCGCGTTGAATGATCTCTACGCGCTGACCCACAACGAGGAATGGCCGATTGCCGCCAAGGCCCGTAAGGACCGGGAAGCGACTCTTGAGGCGCGTGAGCGCGAGGACGGCGAAGAGCTGTCCCGTGAGTGCGCCATCTGCGGAGAGATCAAGAGCAAGGAAGCCATGCACACTTACGCATGGGTGTGGATGTGCAAGACCCACACCACGGACGAGACGAACAAGCTGACTCGGGCGTTGAAGCTCTGAGTGCCCGCCTAACGACCTAGCGGACGGCCCCCGGTGTCTTCGGACCCGGGGGCTTTGTCGTGCCCGCAGACGGGCGCTGAGCGCCGCGCCTGCCCCCTCAGCAGTGAGGAGCGGTGACGAGTGACGGAATGACGACTACTTCTGTTCCACCCATACATCACTCAGTCAGCCTCTTCTGTGGGACCGACCCGGAAGCCCCCTCACGGTCGTCACTCGTCACCACTCCCCCGGGTGGAATCCCTCGCCCCCAAGCACCCCTGTAAGCACTTCCAAGCCCAAGGGGGCACAGTGGGAACCGTCCGCACTATCCAGCGTTCCGGCACCCGGTTCTATATCGACCCGGAAGACAGCACCATCAAGAGGCCGGGCGTAACATCCATCATCTCTATGCTTCCTAAGCCCTTTCTGGCTTTCTGGAATGCCAAGATGGTTGCCGAACTCGCCGTTGATTCCCTGCCGTTCGTAGAGCAGATGCATGCAACGGCCGGACGCGAAGCGGCAGTTGACTTTCTCAAGGGTGCCGCTCGCCGGTACACCAAGATTCGGGCCGATATCGGCTCTCAGGCACATGACCTCTTTGAGCGCATGATCCGGGGTGAGTACGTCGGGCACGTCCACCCGGACCTTGAGCCCTATCGCGCGATGTTCGCTGAATTCCTTGAGGCAGTGAATCCGGAACTAGTCCGCGCTGAGGATGTGGCGTGGTCGGATACGCACGACTACGCGGGAAGCTTTGATGCCATTCTCCGCGTGTGGCTGGACGAAGAGGGGAAGCCCACTCCGGATCGGTCCGGAGTGCCGCACATCCTGATTGTGGACTGGAAGACGTCCAAGGCCACTTACGCGGACGTTGCCCTACAGATGGCCGCGTACGCGCACGCCGATTTCATCATTGACCCGGACGGCAACCGTGCGCCCATGCCGGAATTCGATGGGGCGGCAGTGCTGCACATCACCCCGGAACAGTGGGCTTTCAAGCCGGTGTCCATTGAGGCCCATGTCTTTGATCTGTTCCTGACTCTCCGAAAGGTCTTCACGTGGGACCGGGAGACCAGTAAGACCGTCATCGGTCGGGCTATCGCGAAGAGCGCCGGAAAGCTCATCACCGGAACTGAGCGCCGGGCCCGGTAGGCGGAATCCCTCGCACCCAAGGGCTAGTAGAGAGGGGCGAGGAACGGACCGGCCAACCCCGGGAATCCTTCCTCCCCCCTCTCTCCACTTCACATGAACTCTTTGGAGAGATTCCGCATGCTGCTTAACCTCTGGGACACCGACCCCAACAACAAGCCCAAGGTCCGTGAGAAGTTCTCTGATGACACCGTGGGTAAGTTCCACTCTGGTCACTCGGTCGTAAACGACAAGGGCGAGAAGGAGCCTGAGAGCCTCTCTGAGTGGCGCGTGTCCACTGGTGACCCTGAGGTTGCCAAGGCCGTTGCTCAGCTCTTCGGCGGTCAGCCGGTGGAGAACGAAGAGACCACGTCTGAGAACTACATTGACGTATTCACTTCGCGTGAGTCCGTGCCGGTCATCCTTGAGGGGCCGGACGCAATCAAGGCTGACATGAAGCTGTGGAACCGCAACAAGCTGGTCCACCACTGCGACGGCGTTAAGTTCCTTTCTCCGGATGAGCGCAAGGGTAAGCCGTGCCTTTGCCCTGAGCTTTTCGCGGAGCGCAAGCAGGCAGCGAAGGACCTTATGGGCCCGTCCCCGTCCATCACTGTCACGTTCCGTCTGGCCGATGACCCGGACCTTGGCCTGTTCAAGTTCCAGACCGGCTCTTGGACCATGGCCGCTGTGCTTCACGAGTACGCGAATTACCTTGAGCGGGTCAACGGTGACGCCGTGGCAGAACTCGCGCTTGAGCTTGTTGAGTTCACCATCAAGAAGGGCCCTAAGAAGGGTCTGTTCGTCAGCTACTACAAGCCGGTTATCAATCGCGTCCGCTCTTACAACGATGCCGTGGCGGAGTAATGACCCGTGACGAATTCGCTGAGGCTCTAAGGGTGCTGCCGGATGTTGATATCCGGCGCCCCCTTTGGGAGTTCACCCCGGGCGAGCGTCCGGCGGTAATTCATGAGCGGCGTGTCCGCTTCGGTGTTGACGATGATGAGGGGCTTGAATTCGTTGGGTAAGCGCGGTGTTGTCACGGACTATGCAGGCGAAGAGCTGTACCCGGGTGACCTGATCAACTACGCGGCCCGGCAGGGCAACCGCGTACGCGTCACGGACGCAATCGTTCAGAAGGTGACCACGCGCCTTGAGGGGGGCAGGCTGCGCCCCATGCTCAAGGTGCAGCCCACCGGCACAGAGTCGGGTTTCACGAAGCGCCGCTCTCTGCGCGCTGAGTGGATCTCTGCGGAGCACGTCCGGCTTGTCATGGCGGACGTTGCCGACGAACCCACTCGCTAGACCGAACCCTAGGGGCCGGACGGTATCCAAGTGATACCGTCCGGCCCCTCTTTGCTATCCACCACCTACTAATTTAGTAGGTGGTCCAAGGAGGAACATGGACAAGGCCATTACGTCCGACGCTGCCCCCGCCCTGGGGGACGTACGGACCATGGGCGAGGGTGACACCCTCTGGCTTGAGGGCGGGGTGTGGAACCGGCGGGATTGGGGGCGATACGTCTTCGTCATCGCTGAGGCGGTATCCCGTGGCGCTGACGCTAGGTGGGTCCGCAAATGAGTAACTGGGTTCTGTATCTAGCTTGTTGGATGTGCTTTAACGTCGGGTTCCTGACTGCTGCACTGCTGCTACCGAGCAAGGGGCGGCGCCGTGGCTAACCCCAACAAGGCCAAGGGGACCGGGTGGGAATCCGCCGTTCGCGACTACCTCAATGCCCGGCTAGGACTGGTGGATGAGTTCGGGAAGTTCCTTGACCCGTTCTCAGCGCTGAACGTCCGACGTCCGGCACAAGAGGGTGCGGCAGACGTAGGGGACGTGCACGCCGTGCCGTTCATCCTTGAGTGCAAGAACGTCAAGTCACCGGCCGTCCCAACCTTCCTACGGCAAGCGGAAGTTGAAGCCCATCATGCCGGATTTCCGTACGGGGTAGCCGTGGTGAAGTCGGCCCGGCTGAACGTCCGGCGGGGCAAGGTGCACTTCACCGTGCGCACGTGGACGCGGGTGCGTCTGTCCCTCGGTATGTGCTCCCGTCATTTCGCTGACCGCTACTCCTTCACGGTCTCAACCCGTGGACTGAACACGGGTCGTTGGTACTTCACGACCGAAGTTGAGGACTTTGCCCTACTGCTTGCGGACATCCGGAGGAACCGTAACCCACAGTGAAATTCTGGCCCCTCGCCGGCACGGGCGTAAGCGGACAGAAACGGACATGCCGGGCCCCGCGGTAACTACGCAAAGTTACTTCGGCCGAAGTGGAATCCCTCGCACCCAAGGGCCGGTGAGCAAGGGAGAGAACATTGAAGTTCGCTGATCTACTGGCCCGGTTTACCGACGTAAGCGAAGAGGCTGACGGGGGCTATCTCGCCCTCTGCCCGGCACACGGGGACTCGCGTCCCTCACTGCGCGTCTGGCGGGGGGATGACAACAAGGTGCGGATCACATGCCGTGCCGGTTGTGAGACTGAGGAAGTCATCAAGTCCGTTGGACTGACATGGGGTCATCTCTTCAACGCAACCGGCGAGGGTCTGACCGTGCCCAAGGAAAAGCCGGTACTTGTCGGCATCGGCCACACTGCCGCCCTCGCTGCCTACGTGGACGCAACGTCTCTGGCCTTGGGCGACTACGGCAGCGCCACGGCAGGGGACGCGCTTGCCTACCTTGACCGGCGCTTTGGCTTGGACCTTGAGTCTGCCGCTGAACTCATGCTCGGCGTGGACGATGGCACCGGCCACAGCTTCCCGTACCGGTCTCGCTCCTTCCTGGCTTACCCCCGGGTGACCGTCCCCCTGAGGGACTTTGGCGGGGTTGCCCGGGGACTACAGGGACGTGACATCACTGGGCAGTGCTCCGGCCGGTGGATATCCCTTAGCAACCCTGAGGGGGCACGGTGGACCCCGTACGGGGTTTTCCGGGGTCAGGGTGGCTACGGGGTCACCCTGGTCACTGAGGGGCCGGGAGACGCGCTCACAGCCGTTTCTGTGGGCTATGACGCCGTAGCCATCCGTGGGGCTTCCCTCTCGCACTCCCCCGAAATCATTGCTGAGCTTGCCGCCGGTCTTCGCGGGTCTCAGGTCATCGTCTGCGGGGACAACGACAAGGCAGGCAACGGCTTTGCCGCGCGTCTGGCGGACGGGCTTGCCGGTCACGGCGTGGACGTCTTCACCCTTGAAGTCCCGTACGAGGGTGCCGACTTGACCGACTGGCGGGAACGGGTCGGGGGGCGACGCTTTCCGGATGCTCTTCACCGCGCGGTGAAGACCGCTCAGCCGGTTGCCGGTAAGCGCGGGTCGGCCCTGGTGGACGCTGAGACCGGCGCGCTTGTGCCGGATGCCGACGAAGCGGCTAGGGCCGTCCGGCTCATGTCTGAGCTTGCGGAGCGCTACGGCTCTTCGGACGTGCTGAACGCGCATGCGCTTGTGGCTTTCACGGGTGGGCATATCAAGTTTGCTGCCGGGCTTGGTTACTACGTGTGGAACGGGTCCGTCTGGGAACGCAGCGAAACCCGCGTACGGCAGGCAATCCATTACATGGGTGCTGCCCTCACGGTTGCCGCCGCTGAGAAGACCCGGGATAAGGACCCGGAAGCAAAGGCTGACCCGGGTGAGGTACTGCGAAAGGTGGCTAAGGGTTTCACCCTCACCCGGAACATTGACGCTCTCATGCGGGAACTCAGGGCCGTCCCGTCCGTCCACGTGGACGCTTCGGAGTTCGACGCTCGCCCTGATCTGCTGAGCTTCAAGAACGGGACCGTGAACCTGCGGACCGGCACCATGCATGAGCACCGCAAGGAAGACATGCTCACGTATGCGCTGGACATCCACTACAACCCTCAGGCGGAGTGCCCGCGTTGGGAATCCTTCCTTGAGGAAATCTTCCCGGATAACCCCGAACTCTCCCCGTACATGCGCCGGTTGGTCGGCTACGGGATCACAGGCAACGTGTCCGAACAGTGTTTCGCGGTGCTGTGGGGCAAGGGTGCCAACGGCAAGTCAGTCTTGACTGACACGCTCACGCATGTCTTCCGCACGGTCAGCAAGACCACACCGTTCGCCACATTCGAAGAGCGCGGGTCGGGGGGCATTCCCAACGACATTGCGGCCCTGAGGGGTAGCCGATTGGTCATGGCCAGCGAGGGCGAGTCAGGCAAGCCCATGTCGGAAGCGATTCTCAAGCGGGTCACTGGTAAGGACATGATCGCTGCGCGCTTCCTGCGGCAAGAATTCTTTGAGTTCAAGCCCAGCTTCCTTCTCATGCTCGCCACAAATCACAAGCCTAAATTTCGCGGCCAGGATGAGGGACTCTGGCGACGCGTCAAGATGATCCCTTTCAAGCGCTGGTTCGCTCCTCACGAGCGGGACCACACCCTTGACGTCAAGTTGGCCGCTGAGGCTGAGGGAATCGCACGGTGGGCCGTCCGGGGTGCAGTCGAGTGGTACGCCGATGGGCTGCAAGACCCATCCGTCATCATGCGTGCCGTCAAGGAATACCGAGAGACCAGCGATGCACTCGCAGGCTTCTACCCGGGTGCCCTTGAACCGTGTGACGACATGTGCCAGACCCCGGGCAACGACGCATTCAATCTCTACCTTGAGTGGTGTGAGGCTGAGAACCTTCCCGGGCGTGAGCGCTGGACGCGCACCACGTTTTACACCGCCATGGAAGAGCGCGGGGTAACCCGCAAGAAGACCAACAAGGGCATTGCCCTAGTGGGTTGCCGCATTGCCGGTCAGTCGCCTGCCGCCACCGGTCCGGGCATCTTCGCCAAGTAACCGTATCCGCCCGTCCGTTGGGGGATCACCTACTAATTTAGTAGGTGGTCCCCCTTTTTTTGTCCCTGGGGGCAGCAGTGCAGATTTATCGTCACAACGTGGCAGGCGAGACCGTCACGGTCCACGTGCCTGAGGATGAGCGGGACCTAGACCTTTTCCGGGCATGGGTGCTTGAGGCTGACGCACGAGGGCCCGTAGCGCTAGATACGGAAACCACCGGCCTTGATCTCTTCTCAACCGGCTACCGCCTGAGGACAGTTCAGTTCGGAGACGCGTACAACGCGTGGGTCATTCACTGGGAGTTGGGGGGCTACTTCGTCAGTGCCGCCCTGTACGCGCTCCGCGTGGTCCAGCGCTTCCGCATTCATCACGCTCCGTTTGATTGGCTCGTGTTGGACCGGCATGCGGGTGTCTCTCTTGAGTCCCTCGCTCCCCGTACGGTGGACACCAAGATTCTTGCCGGGCTTGTGGACCCTCGCCAACCCCAAGAAGGTGGGATTGGGACCGGCCTCAAGCCGCTCAGCGGGTACTACGTAGACCGGTCCGCCCCGGATACTCAGGGGGACCTTACGGCGGTCTTCCGCTCCCTGGGGCTCACCAAGGCAACCGGGTGGGCAGGCATCGACCTTAGGCACCCAACTTTCAATCTTTACGCGGGACTTGACGTCATTCTCACGTCTCGTCTCGCTCCCATCCTTGCTGCTGAGCTTGACCGGCTAGGGGTGCGGGACGTGCTTGTTGAGTACGAGCACGCCATTTCTCGCATGTGCGCGGTCATGCAGCGCAAGGGCATGGTGCTTGACGTCGATTACGTCACCACTCTGTCCCGCATCCTGCGCGAGGAAGAGGCGGAGTACAACGACGTTGCCCGCCGGTACGGGGTTGAGAACGTCAACTCGACCAAGCAGATTGCGGAAGCGCTCATGGGCATGGGCGAGACGCTGACTGAGCGGACGGCATCCGGTGCCGTCAAGGTGGACAAGGCTGTATTGCTGTCCCTTGCTGACATGTCTATGCAGTGGGAGCGCGTACACATGCGCACGCCCAACCCGCTTGCCGATGCGGTGCTCAGGGCTAAGCGCGCGGGCAAGTGGTGCACCACGTACGCGGATACCTTCCTTGAGACCGTGGATGACGATGGACGAATACACCCGTTCATCCATTCCATGGCCGCACGCACAGGCCGTATGTCTATCACCCGTCCGGCATTGCAGACTCTTCCGTCGTCAGACCAAATGGTCCGGCGGGCATTGCTTGCCGAAGAGGGTCACGTCATGGTCTCTACGGACTTTGCTGCCGTAGAACTCCGGGTATTGGCTGCGCTTGCCGATGTCAAGCAAATGAAATCGGCTATCCGGAATGGGGAAGACCTCCATTCCTTTACGGCCCGAATGGTGTTCGGCCCGAACTTCACCGACAAGCACCGCAAGATTTCCAAGGGCATCGCTTTCGGAAAGGTCTACGGCGGTGGCCTCGCCACTATCCAGCGGCAGACCGGCGCCCCCGTAGACGAAGTGCGGGAAGCCATGGCCGCTTATGACCGGGTGTACCCGGAAGTGAAGCGCGCCTCTACCCGGTGGCAGCGGGAAGCCTTTCAGACCGGCATGGTCCACGTGTCGGCAACGGGCCGACGTCTCCCCCTAGACCGTGACCGCACATACGCCGTGGTCAACTACGCATGCCAAAGCACCGCCCGGGACGTCTTGGGTCAGTCCATGCTGAACATGCAGGAAGCCGGTCTACTGGACTACCTCCGCTTGCCTATCCATGACGAAGTGTTGGCAAGTGTGCCGAAGGAGGACGCAACGGACATCGCGCGTGAGATCGAGCGGTGCATGACGTTCGAACTCTTCGGAGTGCCCATCGAAGCGGAAGCGGAGATTGGGAAGCGCTCATGGGGGTCCCTGTACGGGGCCGACTACTAGTCATACCTGTGACCGTGCTCACATCGTTACTACGGAGCGTGCACGTCCTACTACAGAGGGACCACCTACTAATTTAGTAGGTGGTCCCTTTGGTGTGTGTGACCGAAACGTTGCCGTCCGGTTTGCTGACGTGCCGACCAAGATCGAACCTTGCAAACTGCGGTTACGGTCCCGTGACACGCCGCATGGTTCCTTCAATCTTGAGGATGAGCCCCCCACCTGCCCTTTGATCCGTTCGCTACCGCCCCTCACGGTGGGCGCCTGAGCGCTCCGAATCGCCGTTGCCGTTGTCATATGCCGGACGTAGGTTCCAGTCAGCAAAGACGAACGGCCCTGATCAAGCCCCGTCGGCACCCCAGACGGGGCTAGGTCTGTCGTTGTCTCACGCTCGGTTTCCATGGCACCCCCTTGCCTAAAACAGAGTGTGGCCTAGCTCACACCTGATCAGCGGCTCTCACAGCCCCGTTCTGGAATCCCTCGCCCCCAAGGGCCAGGGAACCCAACGAACGCGCTGGAGAGTCCCAATGCTGAACATCACCGCTGAGCAGATCACCGCAGCGAAGAACAACGAGATTGACGCCGTAACCCACCTGATTCGGGAGACGGAAGAGCGGGTCATTCAGATAGCCCGCAAGCACGCTGCGAGCGGCGGAAGCGTTAACCACAGCCTTGCCGAAGAGCTTGCCCAGGTTGGCCGCGTAACCGTCTGGGAAGTGATCTCCACTTTTGAGGGCGAGGACCCGGCGCAGTTCTTCACCTACATTGACCGCCACGTGTCCGGCGCTATCAGCGCTGCCCGTCGCGAAGAGACCCGGCAGGGTGTCAGCACCACCACCAGCAAGTTCTTTGAGACGGCCCTGAGCGCTGCCGCTGGTGACCCGTATGAGGCTGAGCGGCTTGTGCAGGATGCTGACTTTATGGGCGACCGTCGCATGTCCCCTGAGCGTGCCTACTCGGCCCGAATGGCTTGGCAGGGTACTGACTCGCTGGACGCCCCCCTTGGCGCTGACTCTGAGGGCGGGGAGGAACGAACCCTTGGGGACACCATCGTGAGCACGTACGGCGTGCCGGATGACCTTGTGACCGCATCTGACATTGAGTCGGCCCGTCGCAAGGAAACCCGCACCCGCGTTCGCCGCACGCTGGACAAGATGGGTAAGCGCAAGGGCGACGTCATCCGAGGGACGTACGGCATAGCCCCCGCACCCATGGCGTTCGGTACGGACAACGAAGACATGCTTGCCGCGTGGCTGGACATGCCCAAGGCTCAGGTCCGGCAGAACCGCGCCAAGGGTCACGCTCGCTTCGCTGAGCTGTATCTCAAGGGCGAAACCGTGTGAGTGGAATCCCTCGCACCCAAGCCCCGGTAGAGACCCTCACACGCTCAGGAGAGAACGCGATGCGCCCCACCATTTACACCACGGCTGACGGTTCCACCATCGAGATCACGCGGCGCGGTTACATCGTGGACATGCACGTTCGGAATGCTGCCGGGCGCACGGTCGCCACGGTAGAGATGAACGACGACGACGCTTCGGCCCTGGTGGCTGATCTCAGGGCAACGCTCTAATGCCGGGCCTTACCGGCCGCTCCCCCTTCCTCGCATTCATGACACCGGAGAGAGACGACATGCTCAACATCGTTAAGAAGACCGAAGCCACGCTCAGCGCAGAGACCGGCCGAATCCTGGCTTGGTTCACCGACAAGGAAGAGGGATTCATTTCGGTTGCCGTCCCGGGTGACCGGGCGAAGATGACCCCGGCTCAGGCCCGCGCGTTCGGGCTGTGGCTCATTGAGGCGAGCGAGACGACACGCACTAAGCCGGACCCGCTGAACATGCGTGCGTCTGCTGCCGCCCGTCATGAGGCCGTGAAGCGTCTTGAAGCGGAGCTTGGCCGCGCCACCTTCACCCCGCGTCCGCGCTGGTGACCGGCTTCAAGCCTCCTAAGCTGACTAGCGAGGCTCAGCGGGCAGCGGAGTACATAGCTGACCGGTCCGACATATGGCGAGCGGCACGGGCCCTACTGGACGCGTACGAGTGGCCTGAGGGCTACTTCCCTGAGGACGTTCTAGGCGTGGCTCAGTTCCTAGCCGGTGACGCTCAGGCGTAACCGCTCCCACGGGGGACCACCTACTTAAGTAGTAGGTGGTCCCCTTTTTCGGTAAAGGAGAGATCACGGTGCACAGCTTTTCGACCCTTCAAGCACAGGAAGCCGCGCGATGCATTCGCGCGCTGTACATGGCTCTAGTGCGTGAGGGGTTCATGCCCGATGACGCAATGGAACTACTCAAGACCGCAATCACCCCGAGCGAGCGCAGATGATCCGCAGATGGTTTGAGCGGCGCCGCGAAGAGCGTGCATGGATTAGGGAGTTCAAGCGTGGCCAGTAGGCGGCTTTCTTGGGATGAGTATTTCCTGAACGGTGCTAGGTGGGTTGCCACACGTGCCGACTGCACCCGCGCTCAGGTTGGGGCGGTGCTGGTCAATGCGAACCATGAGGTTCGGGGTACGGGCTACAACGGCGCCCCTGCCGGTGTTCCGGGGTGCGCGTCTACCGGGTCTTGCCCGCGTGGCCAGCATGCGCGCACGCGTAGGCCGTTCGAAGACTGGAAATGCACATGCGGGGAGTCGTGGCCCTGCCCCAACGCATCCGAGCCTGATAGCGACTACAGCAATTGCATTGCCGACCACGCGGAACGCAACGCGATTGAACACACTCCCCCAAACGAACTTCCCGGGTCCACGCTCTACGTGACGCGTGAGCCGTGCCCGCAGTGCTGGACGCTCATCCTGGCTTCCGGCATTGCCCGCGTGGTGACACCCGGACGGGCATACAAGCGGGGGTGACCACCTACTAAATTAGTAGGTGGTCTTTCGCCGAATGGGCTTGATCGGATGGTTCCGAACCCGTAGTGTCCTCCTTGTAAGAGCAACCCGAACGGAAGGCAAGACAATGAGCGTTAAGGTCCCGGCCCACCTTGAGCCTTACGGCCCCTACTGGGTAGAGTTCAACTTCACGGACACTGAGACCGGGGTAACGGAACTCATCAAGCACACCTACGCAACGGAGTTCGAAGCGATCCGCTGCACCGGATTCCAGAACTACAGCAACGTTAAGTTGGTTGCCCACTCCGACAACATCGACCGCAGCAAGTACCGCTACTGAGTAGGAAGCCCCCGGGTGGTCGTATCCCCCGGGGGCCCTACCGGTCCCCATCACACAGAAGAGGCAGCATGGCTAACAAGACTGACCGCGCGGCATTCCTGGTTCGACTGGGCGAGATGATCGGCATTCCCCCGACCGCCGAGACGGCGCGTGAGGTATACGAGACCGTCAAGGCCGAGGGTCCAACCCTGGGCACGTCGGTCAACTGGCAGAGCGCCGTAGAGTGGCTGATCAAGAACTACGAAGAGCAGACCGACGATGACGGGCGAGTCTGGGCAGCGCAGCAGGGCCGTACGTGGCTGACGTACGCCAACGAGTGAGCTAGACCACCCGAACGAGTGAGGACCACCTACTAGATTAGTAGGTGGTCCTTCCCGTATGGTCTGTCATGTCAGAGCAACACAACGAAGGGGTTGGGAATGAGCGAGACCGGCGAACTGCGACAGACTGAGGCAGGCTGGACGGTGTGGGCTGAGGGCACTGAGTTCTCTAGCCCCCTGCCGCTCACCGTGGCCGCTGATCTGCTGCGACGCGTCCGCAACGGTGCCGGACATGCTGACGTCGAATACGTGATGGTGTCGGCTGAGGCCAACGAGTCGATTGCTGCTGAGTTCGCCACGACCGAAGAGGTTGCCAACGCGTTTCACCGGGTCGTATCCGGTGAAGCGCTGCATACGGTTGCCATGCCGGGCGGGTTTGCGGATTTCTTCGCCGGAACCAACATCGCTGCGGGTGGCGACGACAGCGACGAAGAATGCAAGGCTGCCCGTCTGGCCTTTGAGGGCGGCAAGCGTCGCAGGCACGGCAAGCGTGGCTACAGCGTGGCCGTGACCGCATCCCGTCGCATCCTGGCTATCTTCACTGAGTACGCGGAAACCGTGCTCCAATTCGACGCCGAGGAGTCAAGCAAGGCTGAGCGTGATGGCGCGCTCAAGTGGATGGAACGCGTGAGCGCCATCTAGGCAACACCCCAGAGGGACCACCTACTAATTTAGTAGGTGGTCCCTTTTCGTATGCTCACTGACGGGTAGTCACATGACATGCCCCTGCCATGATCAATAACTCTTGGCTGATTGTCAGTGGCTGGGTGTAGGTTTTTGGCTCACGTGTTCGAGCCATGGGGGGCGCAATGATCACAAATGGATGGGAACCTACGGTCACGTTCAAGACAGAGATTTACGAGCGGGTAGCCGTGGACCGGTGGGCTTGGGGGGCCGCCGGAGACGACTTCCCCGACATGCCCGACGCTCTTACCGGATCGGCTCAGCTAGGCCGTGGTCTGTACGCGTGCTCTGCTGCCGTGGCCCGGCTTATGACCGGGGATCACTCCCGCTTCCGGCTTGTGGCTCACGCGCTGCCGTCCGGCGCCGTGGTGGGGGTCCATGAGTGGCACATGTCCAGCGAGCTACGGCAATACGTGCCAAGCCACGCACCATGGGTGCTGTGGGATGAGCGGAACGCGTTGGGCGAGTGCGCGTGATCTTCCACCCTGGGGCTGATCGGGTTGTCCGTCTCAAGGATGAGCTTTCAGGTTCCTTAACCCTCCCTTATGGCTGACGGAACTAGTGCTTCCGGTTGTGCATGGTTAGGCCATGCCTGCCGCGCCGTTCGAAATTGAACTTTCGGTCACCGTGCCCGTGCCGTCTGCGGACGGACGTATTGAGTACCTGACATGCCCTCAGCTAGAGACGCTGACGGCCGTTGACCTCATTGATACGTGGGCCGACGTTGACCCTGTACTCAAAGCCCATGGCCATGCCGTGGGCCGCATCCTCCGGCGCCTGCCGTACTGGGGTTTCCGAATCACCGCCCGGGGTCAACTCTCCCGCCGGTTGCTGGGGGTTGGGGAGTGGATCAAGTCCGCCGAGTCTGGCGAGCATCGCGCTTCGATGCTCTGGACGGCCGAGGGGCTGTTCCCCCTCAACCCCTGGGGGGATCGTCCGGTTGTGGCGCTTACGGGCCTTTCGCACGTAGTGCCCCGGGTCGGGACCTAGGGCCCGTCTCTTACCGATCAAGACTTGAATGTGAAACTATCTTGCGGAATCACCCGTTCCACTTGTGAGGCGCCTTGTGTCTACGCGACGCATCGTCATACCCGCTGCCGCTGCCACGGCCGGGGTTTTCTGCCTACTCAGCTATGCGGTTGCTGCCGCACCTGAGAGGCAACGTCCCGCGTCCGTGGTGGAGCCTGAAACCCCGTCACCCCTGCCGGGTGACACTGCCAGCGCGAGCCCCTACAGGGCCCCCGAGAGCCCGCTGAGCCCCGTATCACCCAAGGGGACGTCCAAGCCCTCAGCGCCCCTCACAAAGGCGCCTAGCGCCCCTGCCTCACCCAAGGCAGTACCAAGCCCAACTAGCCCGTCCCCAAAGCCCAGTAGGACCCCGGACAAGCCGCTCACGCAGAAGATGAAAGACAAGCTGCGCGACAAGCTAGAAGAGGCCGTTCCGGGCATCGAGAAGATCCCCGGTTGGGCCCTGCCGATCGTTGCCGACATGCAAGAGCGCTCTATGCCCGGCACGGTGCTGGACGCGTCGGTTATGCCGGACGGCACGCTTGTCATCCGGGGCAGGCTCAGGGCCGACCACAACCACGCCTTGAACCTGAGCGGGCTTGCCGTGGCGTGGTCGGCAACACCCGCCCCTGAGGGGCTAGACGTGGTCCTGGTGGTCACTGACCCGACCACGGCCACACCGGAGACACCGGCTGAGGTCACGGTCACGGCAACGGACCTAGCGACGTCTGAGACGGTCACTGAGTCCGCAGAGATCACGGACCCCAACACGGTCGCCGGTACGTCCTGCGGCACGCTCAGCGCGGCTGTGAAGGAAGCGGCCGGAGTGCTGACCCCGACTGAGCCCGTGATCACTTAGGGTTATTTCCGCGGGGCCGGTCATGTACCTGCATGTCCGTTTCACCCCCCTGCCCAGAATGCCGGCTGAGCCTCAAAATTTTACTGAGCGTGGCCAACTCCCCCGTCACCTGCCAAGGGTGGCGGGGGCTCAGGCGTACGCGGGTCCTATCCTGCGCCCATGGATGAAACCAGGGGCTACGACCTAGTGACCGGCACGCGCGAAGAGCTGATTGAAGAGCTTGAGGAGCGCGCGACGGGGTGGCATCACATGGCGAGCGATAAGAAGCGGGACCGGGCCCTTGAGGCAGTGCAGTCCCTCAAGGACGGGTCTTTCAGCGTCCGGGTGGGTAGGACTATCTACACGGTCGCGGGTGCCGCTGTACCGGGGAACCGCGCGGCCGGTGACGAAACGGCTGTCAACGCGGACGACTCCCTACCCGACCAGCGTGGACAGCGTGACGAAACGGCTGACAATCCCGTTTCGTAGCGCGTAACGTGCTAACCCCACTCGTCGGCTGACGAGTGATCAACTCACCTTCACCAGTGAGGAAAACCGAACATGTACGCACCGCTAGCGGACAACGCTCAGGCGTTGGGAATGTCGCTGCACCGGAGCCCCCGTGGTGGGTCTGGTCAAGCGATCTTTGACCGGACTTGGCCCGGGGGTTCGGCATGACAGAAAAGATCACTTCCACGCGCCACGGCGTGACGATCATTGCAACCCCGGCTCACGGGTGCGGCGTGTGTGGCGCACTGGCCAAGCAGTACGCCGAAACCCGAGACCGTGATCTCTTGCTTGAGATCAACAACCACCCGCACGCGGAACCCAAGCTCAAGACCAAGGTTGGTCAGTTGCTGCGTGCGGGGGTGACGGTCACGTGACTCTTCCTGCCGAACACACTCCCGCATTAGAGCCGGTGCCCGTATCCGGGTGCCGGTACTGCGCGGATCAGTACGTGTGGCGCGAGGTCGCCCGCAGGTGCGGGCACATGGGGCTTGTACGGGCCCGAAGCAAGGAGATTGCCGCCCACCCCCATGGCGCCGAGGAAAGGCCGCTCACATGACCGTCAAGGCAGTAATGCGCTACGTAGAGCACCGCATAGTGAGCCACCCGAAAGGGGAACTCACGCTCACCGCTCAGTGCCTTGACGGTGACTGTGGATGGGCCTGCGAAGCGTCGGCAGACTTGGCCATGGTCGATCGCGCCTGCATGGCGCACACCGGCCGGACGGGTCATCCCACGTTTGCTCGGCGCTATGAGGACGTTGCCCTTGTGGAGCCGGTGACGAAGTAAAAGAGGGCCCCCGGACAGTCGTATTACCCGGGGGCCCCTGAGCCCATCCTAGAGCCCCGGTTGCCCGTCCCCCACACGGGCGGCCGGGGCTTTGTCGTTCGCCCCTCAAACGGCCCCTGGGGCCGCTAGGATCACGTCCGTTCCCCTTGTGGGGTCGCGTGGTCGGGTAGCTCCTGGCCCCGGCGCCTACTTGGACGCACGCCCACCGGTCCGGACCGGTTTAAGTGGTGGAACAGGCCCCGCCGGAGTAGCTACCGGCGGGGCTTTCTGCTGTCCGCCCCCAGACACAACAAGAGCCCCTGCCGGAGTGGGTCCGGGGGGCGTCTGAGGGGCGTTTCCGCAGGTCAGCGTACAAGTGCGTTAACTGGTACTATCCAACGGGACGGCGAAGGAGGCGTACTCCTTCGGGACGCCGAGGCGTTCGGTGACCTTCTGGGTGACCGGCATGGTGCCGACCGAGGAGCGGGAGACGAAGGCCAGCTGGATGGCGGGCCAGGCGCCCTTGAAGAACTGGATCGGGTTGACCTTGGCGACCGTGGCGAGCAGCAGCGGGTAGACGCCGAACATCACGAGGGCGCAGCCGATGTAGACGTCGGCGGTGAAGGTCGCGTACTTGCCGATCAGGTCCCAGCCGTACGTGGCGATCGCGGTGCCGATGAGGCCGATGGTGCCGATCGGGGCGAGGCGGATGACCCACCACAGGGCCTTCTGGAGCAGTTCCAGGGCGGACTCGGCGAGGTCCAGGACGGGCTTCGCCTTGCTACCCAGCTGGAGGGCGGCGATCCCGGCGACGACGGCCAGGAAGACGATCTGAAGGACCTTCAGGTCGGTGAACGGCGTGACGATGTCCGTCGGCACGATCCCCGTCAGGAAGTCGATCCAGGAGCCGGTCTTCTTGGGCTCCTTGCCGTCGGCCGCGGTGAGGCCGGTGCCCGAACCCGGGTCGGTCAGCAGGCCGATCGCGAGGCCGATGCCGACCGCGATCAGCGAGGTGATCATGAACCAGAGCAGCGTGCGGGTGGCGAGCCGCGCGGCGTTGTTCACCTTCCGCAGGTTGGTGATCGACACCAGGATCGCGAAGAAGACGAGCGGGGCGATGGCCAGCTTCAGCAGCTGGACGAAGATGTCGCCGGTCTTCTCCAGGGTGGTGGCGAGCCAGCTGATGTCCTGGCTGCGGGCTATCCAGCCGAAGAGGACACCGAGGGCGAGACCGGCGACGATCTGGGCCCAGAAGGGGAACTTGAACGAGGCCTTGGCAGGGGCCTGGGGGGTCGCGGACACGGACACTCTCCGGAGGTGGCGCACAAAGACAGGGGGGAATGCTGCGGTGGTGATGCGGTGCGGCAGCAGCCGGAAGGAGCCGGCCGGGACCGCTGCTGTATCGATTCAGCTCAACAGCAACAGGCCGCGGACGCGCGGCGGCAGAGGTCGACGTGCAGGCGCATCACGAGCGGGACGCTCGTGGTCATCGGGTGCGCGGCTGTGGTCAACATGTTCGACACGCTAACACTTCTCCTTTGGGAATCTCAAAGGGGCCCTTTGAGACAACGGCGCACGAGGCCCTCTTGCGCCGACCCGGAAAACACCACCGCCCCAGCGTTACGGGCGGTATACCCGGTGCTGGGGCGGTTCGATGTGTGATGAAGCCAACTGTGGCGTTACGAGCGCACGCGCGCCGCGTCGTCGACCTCGTCCTCCTGGCTGCGGTTCGCGGCGAGCTTCTCCTTCGCACCCGCTACGCGCCCGGAGATCTGCTGGGACATCGCGTCGCGCTGCTTGCGCAGGAGGACGAAGGAGAGCGGCGCGGAGAGGACGAGGGCGAGCAGCACGATCCAGGCGGCGTTGGCGTCGCCGAGGCCGGAGGGCACCCAGCCGAGCCGGACGAGGCCGGCGACGACGACGAGGCATCCGATGAAGATGCCCAGGCGCATCGCGGTGTAGCGGATCGCTGCGCTCGGCTTGAGGGACACGGTGACCCCTTCTCTCTCGTCGTGGTCGTACGTCGGCTGGTGCCCGTCCAGTGAAGCACGCCGGGCCCGCGCCGCGGCCCTCCGGGGTGGGGACGGGCGGCACCCCGCCCCCCGCGGCACCCCGCCCGTCAGTACAGCGGCAGCAGCATCGTGATGTCGTCGCGGTCGTCGCCGGGGGCCACCCGGACGGCGCCGGGGACGCGGCCGACCTCCTTGTAGCCGCAGCCCGCGTAGAAGTGCTCCAGGCCGTGGCCGCCGCGGCAGGTGAGGCGGATCGCGTCGACGCCGCCGAGGGAGCGGGCCGCGGCCTCCGTCGCGGCCATCAGCTCGCGCCCGTAGCCCTTGCCCTGGTGGCGGGGATGAACCATGACCGTGTACGCCCACAGCCAGTGGAGCTGCAGCCGGTGGGCGTTGCGGGTGAGGAAGGCGGTCGCGGCGACCGAGCCGTCCTCGTCGCGCCCGACGAGCAGGCGGCAGCTCCCGTCGGCGACGCCGACGAGGTGCTTGTCGAGTGCGGGGCGGATGTCGTCGAAGGTGACCGGCGGTACGAAGCCCACGGCGCCGCCCGCGTTCGAGACGTCGGCCCACAGCCCGAGGATTCCATCACGCAGGGAAGGGTCGACGACCGGATCCAGAGTGAAAGTAAGGGTCATTCTGCAAGTTTACCCATTACCTCATCGGCCCGTCCAGACAAAGCTAAACCCCGGCCCATGGGCCGGGGTTAACTCGCGAGGAGAGGGGTCGGACAGGGCCGACAGGACGTCAGACGCGCATGGCCTGGGGGGTCTCGCGCAGCCCCGCCTCCGGGCCGGGGTACTCGCGGATGATCTCGTAGCGCGTGTTGCGCTCGACCGGGCGGAAGCCCGCTTCCCGGATCAGCTCCAGCAGGTCGTCACGGCCCAGCTTGTTCGGGGTGCCGTAGTTGTCCGCGTCGTGCGTGATCTTGTACTCGACGACCGAGCCGTCCATGTCGTCCGCGCCGTGCTGGAGCGCGAGCTGGGCGGTCTGCACGCCGTGCATCACCCAGAAGACCTTGACGTGCGGCACGTTGTCGAAGAGCAGGCGCGAGACGGCGAAGGTCTTCAGCGCCTCGGCGCCGGTCGCCATCGTGGTGCGCGCCTGGAGCTTGTTGCGCACCTTGCCGTCCTGCATGTCCACGAAGTCGTGCTGGTAGCGCAGCGGGATGAAGACCTGGAAGCCGCCGGTCTCGTCCTGGAGCTCGCGCAGCCGCAGCACGTGGTCCACGCGGTGGCGCGGCTCCTCGATGTGCCCGTACAGCATCGTCGAGGGGGTCTTGAGGCCCTTCGAGTGCGCCAGCCGGTGGATGCGCGACCAGTCCTCCCAGTGGGTGCGGTGGTCGACGATGTGCTGCCGCACCTCCCAGTCGAAGATCTCCGCGCCGCCGCCGGTGAGGGACTCCAGACCGGCCTCGATCAGCTCGTCCAGGATGTCGGAGGCCGACATGCCGGAGATCGTCTCGAAGTGGTGGATCTCGGTCGCCGTGAACGCCTTCAGCGAGACGTTCGGCAGCGCCTTCTTCAGCTCCGAGAGCGAGCGCGGGTAGTAGCGCCACGGCAGGTTGGGGTGCAGGCCGTTGACGATGTGCAGCTCGGTGAGGTTGTCGTTCTCCATGGCCTTGGCCAGGCGCACGGCCTCCTCGATGCGCATCGTGTACGCGTCCTTCTCGCCCGGCTTGCGCTGGAACGAGCAGTACGCGCACGAGGCGGTGCACACGTTCGTCATGTTGAGGTGCCGGTTGACGTTGAAGTGGACGACGTCACCGTTCTTGCGCGTGCGCACCTCGTGGGCGAGGCCACCGAGCCAGGCCAGGTCGTCCGACTCGTAGAGGGCGATGCCGTCCTCACGGGTCAGCCGCTCGCCGGAGCGGACCTTCTCCTCCAGCTCACGCTTGAGCCCAGCGTCCATGTACCGGTCGCCTCCTCTAGATGCCTCTGCCTGTCCTGCGAACCCTGCCCCACCGTACTCTCAGGCTTCCTCGGGCAGCTCCCCGACCCGGTTCTCCCACTTCGTGGAGAGCACGATGGTGGTGCGGGTGCGCGAGACGCCCTTGGTTCCGGAGAGCCTGCGGATGATCTTTTCCAGGCCGTCCACGTCGCTGGCGCGCACCTTGAGCATGAAGGAGTCGTCGCCCGCGATGAACCAGCAGTCCTCGATCTCGTTGAGGTCGCGCAGCCGCCGGGCCACGTCCTCGTGGTCGGCGGCGTCGGACATGGAGAGTCCGATCAGCGCCGTGACGCCGAGGCCGAGCGAACGCGAGTCCACGGTCGCGCGGTAGCCGGTGATGACGCCGGCCGTCTCCAGACGGTTGATGCGGTCGGTGACGCTGGGGCCGGAGAGGCCCACGAGACGGCCCAGCTCCGCGTACGAGGCACGACCGTTCTCCCGGAGTGCCTGGATGAGCTGCCTGTCCACCGTGTCCATTACGTGGAGCCTTCCATTATTCGGCGATCCTGCAAGTCTAGGTATAGAATCTAAGGCACACAGGGTCAACACCCTGTGAAATCTTTCAGCAGATCAATAACGATCTTCAGGAGTGGTACACCGTGTTCACGATCGAGATGGCTCACGCACACATGCGACAGCTCCAGGAGCTGGCCAACCGATCCCGTGCCCACCAGCCCGCCGCCGCCTACCGCGTCGACAAGGCCCGCAAGCCGCTGTCCGGCAAGAAGGCCTAGTCACCACCGTTCGCCCCCCGGGGAGTTCGGGACCCTCCCAGCTCCCCCTCCCAACGGCGGTACAGCCGGTGCGGCACCCCTGCCGCGTCCAGCACCCGCCCCGCGACGAAGTCCACCAGATCCTGGATGTGCGTCGCACCCGCGTAGAACGCCGGAGAGGCGGGCAGCACGACCGCGCCCGCCTCGTCCAGCGCCACCAGGGCCTTGAGGGTCTGTCCGTTCAGCGGGGTCTCCCGCACCGCGACCACCAGCCGGCGCCGCTCCTTGAGCGTCACGCTCGCCACGCGCTGGAGCAGGTCCTTCGACAGTCCGAGCGCCACCCCCGCCACGCAGGCCGTGGACGCGGGGACGATCAGCATCCCCTTGGCCGGGTACGAGCCCGAACTCGGGCCCGCGGCCAGGTCCCCGGCGCCCCAGTACCGCACGTCGTCCAGTTCGGGCCGCGCGAAGGTCCCGGGCTTCCCGTCGGCCCCCCGCTGCAGCCACTCCCCCAGATCGTCCCGCCAGTGCGCGTCGCGGAAGGCGATCCCGGTCTCGTCCAACAGGGTGAGCCGCGAGGCCCGGCTGACCACCAGGTCGACGCTCTCCCCCGCCGCCAGCAGTCCGCGGAGCACCGCCGCCGCGTACGGCGTCCCGGACGCCCCGGAAACCCCGACCACCCACGGGGTGCGCTTGCGCTCAGTCATACCTCCGAGACTATCCGGCCACCCCGGGCGGGCACTCGGTAAGGTGCCCGGACGTTCCCGTACCGGGACGCTGTGAGGGGGACGGACAGGATGAGCACGACGAGCACGACGGTCCATCAGGGCGAGTTTCGGCAGAGCGACCGCGCGAAGACGGCCGCGAAGCTCATGCTGGGCTGGGTGGCCCTGCTGTGGGTCCTGGAGGCCGTCGACTACGCCACCGGGCACGCGCTGGACGCGTACGGGATCGTGGCCCGCGACCCGGACAGCCTGACGGGCGTCGTCACCGGCTCCTTCCTCCACCTCGGCTTCGACCACGTCGCCTCCAACAGCGTTCCGCTGCTGGTCCTCGGTTTCATAGCGGCCCTGTCCGGGATCCGGCACTTCCTCGTGGTGTGCGGGCTGATCATGCTGGCGGACGGCATCGGCACCTGGCTGATCTCCCCGCCGGACACCATGACCCTGGGCGCCTCGGGCGTCGTCTTCGGGCTCTTCGGCTACCTGGCGGTCCGCGGCTTCGTGGAGCGCAAGGTGCTGGGCGTCGCCGTGGCCGTGGGCATCGGGGCCGTCTGGGGCGGCACGATCGTGACGGGCATCCTCCCGACGGACGCGGGCGTCAGCTGGCAGGGCCACCTCTGCGGCCTGGTCGGCGGAGTCCTGACGGCCCTGTTCTACCGCCGCCCGGGCCGCCGCCGCCCCGCCCTCACGGTCTGACGCCGGCGGGCTGGGGGCTGATGACCGCTCAGAAGGTCAGACCCCGGACCACGAGGTCCAGCGAGGCGCACACGAACAGGGCCATGCCGATGAAGCCGTTGACCGTGAAGAAGGCGCGGTTCAGGCGGGACAGGTCGTGCGGGGTCACGATGGAGTGCTCGTAGAAGAAGGCGGCGACGACGATCGCCAGGCCCACCCAGAACAGCGGGCCCGCGTCGGTGGCGAGGGCGTACCAGGCCAGCAGGGCCGTGGTCACGACGTGCGCGCCGCGGGCGCCCCACAGGGCGGCCGGGACGCCGAAGCGGGCCGGGACGGACTTGACGCCGTCCGCGCGGTCCGATGCCACGTCCTGCGAGGCGAAGATCAGGTCGAAGCCGCCGATCCACACGCCCACCGCCAGGCCCAGGATCACCGCGTCCCAGGACCACTCGCCGGTGACGGCCAGCCAGGCCCCGATCGGCCCTATGGCCTGCGCCAGGCCCAGGATGGCGTGCGGGAAGTTCGTGAACCGCTTGCCGTACGGGTACACCACCATCGGGATCACCGCGACGGGCGCCAGCATCAGGCAGAGCGGGTTCAGCAGCGCCGCCGAGCCGAGGAAGACGGCGAGCGCGATCCCGGCGCCGGTCCAGGCCGAGCGGACCGACACCGCGCCGGTGACCAGCTCGCGGCCGGCCGTGCGCGGGTTGCGGGCGTCGATCTCGCGATCGATGATCCGGTTCGCGGCCATCGCGAAGGTCCGCAGACCCACCATGCAGACCGTGACGAGCAGCAGCTTGTCCCAGTGCACGTGCCGGTCGAGCCGAAACATGGCGGTGAGCGCGGCGATGTAGGCGAAGGGCAGCGCGAAGACCGAGTGCTCGATCATCACGAGCCGCAGGAACGCCTTGACCTTGTTGCCCGCCTCCGGCGCGGGTCCCGGTCCGAGGACACCCTCGGCGGTCGTCATCATGCGAGGGCTCTCCGGAATTCTTCGAGGTCGGCCAGCAGGCTCGCCCGGGAGATCGTGCCCGTCTCCAGGGAGACCGTGGGCGCGCCCTCCGGCTCGGGCGGGGTGGCGTGGACCGTGAACACGTAGCCCTCGCCCGTGCGGGCGTCGGTGTTCGGGCGGCCGTCGAGCCGCAGCACCGCACCGGCCTCCACGGTGAACGGCTCGCCGGTAACCAGCGCGGCCTGCAGCCGCTCCGCGAAGTCGTCGACCTCGGAGTCGCGCACGCCGGGCAGCTCGAAGCCGCCGTCGGAGTCGAAGTCGTCGTCCAGCACCAGGGTCCACATGTTGCCCGGACCGGCGAACTCCTCGGGCGAGATGCCCGCCTGCTCGGCGGCCGCGCGGACACCCGGGTCCGCCGGGTCGAGCTCGGGGCGCACGAGGAGGAGGAACGTCGTGTCCTCGCCGATGAACAGTGCCGGTCCACCGAAGTCGGAACTCACAGGCCGTACTCCTTCCAGCGGCGGTCCACGAGGGCCGCCGTCGCGGGGTCGGACTCGACCATGTCGGGCCAGCCGCCGTCTCGGGTGTAGCCCTCCTCGGGCAGCTTCTTCGTCGCGTCGATGCCCGCCTTGCCGCCCCAGAACTGCTGGTACGAGGCGTGGTCCAGGTGGTCCACCGGCCCCTCGACGACGGTGAGGTCGCGGGAGTAGTCCGTGTTGCCGAGCGCCCGCCAGGACACCTCGTGCAGGTCGTGGACGTCGCAGTCGGCGTCCACCACGATGATCAGCTTGGTCAGCGACATCATGTGCGCGCCCCAGATGGCGTGCATGACCTTCTGCGCGTGCTTCGGGTACTTCTTGTCGATCGAGACGATCGCGCAGTTGTGGAAGCCGCCCGACTCGGGCAGGTGGTAGTCCACGATGTCCGGCACGATGATCTTGAGGAGCGGCAGGAAGAAGCGCTCCGTCGCGCGGCCCAGCGGCCCGTCCTCCGTCGGCGGCCGGCCGACGACGATCGACTGGAGCAGCGGGCGCTTGCGCATCGTCACGCAGTCGATCTTCAGCGCCGGGAAGGGCTCCTGCGGGGTGTAGAAGCCGGTGTGGTCGCCGAAGGGACCCTCCGGCAGCATCTCGCCGGGCTCCAGCCAGCCCTCGATCACGACCTCCGCGTTGGCCGGGACCTGGAGCGGGACCGTCTTGCAGTCGACCATCTCGATCCGCTTGCCGGCGACGAAGCCGGCGAAGAGGTACTCGTCGATGTCACCGGGCAGCGGCGCGGTGGACGCGTACGTCACCGCGGGCGGGCAGCCGAACGCGATCGCGACGGGCAGCCGCTCGCCGCGCTTGGCGGCCACCGCGTAGTGGTTGCGGCTGTCCTTGTGGATCTGCCAGTGCATGCCGATGGTGCGCTTGTCGTGGCGCTGGAGGCGGTAGAGGCCGAGGTTGCGCACACCCGTCTCGGGGTGCTTGGTGTGGGTCAGGCCCAGGTTGAAGAAGGACCCGCCGTCCTTGGGCCAGGTGAAGAGGGCCGGCAGCTGGTCCAGGTCGACGTCGTCGCCGGTGAGGACGACCTCCTGGACGGGCGCGGAGTCGCCCTTCACCTTCTTCGGCGGCACGTGCACCATCGAGCCGAGCTTGCCGAAGGCCTCGCGGACGCCGATGAAGCCCTGCGGCAGCTCCGGCTTGAGCAGGCCGCCGATCTTCTCGCTGATCTCGCCGTACGACTTGAGGCCGAGGGCCTTCAGGAGGCGGCGGTCGGTCCCGAAGACGTTCATGGCCAGCGGCATGGCCGAGCCCTTGACGTTCTCGAAGAGGAGCGCGGGGCCGCCCGCCTTGTTCACTCTGTCGACGATCTCCCCGACCTCCAGGTACGGGTCGACTTCGGCCTTGATGCGCTTGAGGTCGCCCTCCCGCTCCAGAGCCCGGAGCAGCGAGCGGAGATCGTCGTAAGCCATAGGGGCAAGTATCCGTCACCAACTACTCTGGAGGTGTCACCGGGGCCCGAGCGGGCCTGCCGTCACTGCCGGGGAGTCGGTTCCACACCGTGCTGCGCTATCTGCCGTTCCTGCTGATCCTCGCGCTGACCATCTATGCCTTCATCGACTGCCTGAACACGCCCGAGGAAGAGGTCAAGCACCTCCCCAAGGTGGTCTGGGTGATCATCATCCTGCTCTTCTCGATCGTCGGGCCGGTGGTGTGGCTGTTCGCGGGCAAGAAGCGCTCGGCCGTCGGAAGCGGCGGCCGCGGGGCCCGCGGGCGGACCCAGTGGGTCGCGCCGGACGACAATCCGGAGTTCCTGAAGTCCCTGCGCGACGAGCAGGAGAACAAGGACAAGGACAAGAACGAGAAGAAGGACAAGGGCCGGGACCAGGACCAGGACTAGGGCCTGTCTTCCGGCCTAACCGGCCGGCGGCCCGGGATGTGTGCCCGCCGCCGCGAGGGCGGCGCGGGCGAAGGCCCGGACGGCGCCCGAGTTGTCGGCCGCCCGCCAGACGAGGCCGTAGCCGACCGGCTCGGCGTCCGCGAAGGGGACGTAGGAGACGCCCGGGCGGGCGTGGTAGGTGGCCGTGTGGGCCGCCGTCAGCAGGGCGCCCCGGCCCGCCGCGACCAGCATCAGCGCCTCCTGCATGTTGGTCACCTCCGGTCCGCGCCGGATGGGCCGCCCGGCCGGGGTGCGCGCCGGGCTCTGGGCCTCCCGGCGGTACGGCGGCAGGTCCCCGGCGATGGTCAGCAGTTCCACCCCGGCCAGCTCCTCCAGCGATACGGAGTCCCGCCCGGCCAGCGGGTGCCCGGCGGCCACGGCCAGCACCCGGGCCTCGGTGAGCAGCGCGGGCCCCTCCCCCAAATCGGCCTCCCGGACCGGGAACTCGGCCACCTGCACGTCGAAGTCGCCGCTGCGCAGCTGCCCGTACGGGTCGGAGAGCGGCACCTCGCACACCTCGACCGCCAGCCCGGGGTGGGTGGTGCGCAGGGCCTCGGCCGCCCTGAGGACGAGCTCCCCGGTGGGCGGGGTGGTGAAGCCGACGTGCAGGACGCCGTCGGCGGCGCGGGCGGTGGCCGCGGCCCGTTCCAGGGCGGCGGCGATGCCCCGGTGGTGGGGTTCGAGGTCGTCCCGCAGCTGCCGGCCGAGGGCGGTGAGGGCGACCCTGCGGCTGGTGCGCAGGAAGAGCGGGGCGCCGACGCGGCGCTCCAGGCGCTGGACGAGCTGGCTGACGCGGGCCCGGGAGAGCAGCATCCGCTCGGCGGTCCGGCCGAAGTGCAGTTCCTCGGCGAGGATCAGGAAGCAGTCCAGCTCGTCGCGATCGGTCAGCATGACTGAACGAACGTTGCTTTCTTCGGCGTTGTTCCCCCTCGGGCCGCGGACGAGGGTGGTGGTCATGACCGAAGAGAGAATCCGCGGACGCCGTCTCGGCGTGCTGCTTGTCCTGTGCGGCGCGATCTTCCTGGAAGGCATCGACGTCGCGATGCTGAACGTCGCCCTGCCGTCCATCCGCGCCGACCTCGGGCTCGCCACCGGCGAACTGCAGTGGGTGATGAGCGCCTACGTCCTCGGCTACGGCGGCTTCATGCTGCTGGGCGGCCGGGCGGCCGACCTGTTCGGGCGGCGGCAGATGTTCGTCGGCTGGCTCACCGTCTTCCTCCTCTTCTCCGGCCTCGGCGGGCTCGCCACCGAGGGCTGGCAGCTGATCGCCGCCCGTTTCGTGACGGGGGTCGCGGCGGCCTTCATGACCCCGGCGGGCCTGTCGGTCATCACCACCGGCTTCGACGAGGGGCCGCAGCGGGACAAGGCGCTGCTCGTCTACTCGGGCACGGCGGCCGGCGGGTTCTCCGTCGGCCTGGTCGCGGGCGGGCTGCTGGCCTCGGCCGACTGGCGCTCGGTGTTCTTCGCGCCGGTGGCGCTGGCCGCGCTGATCCTGCCGGCGGCGCTGGTCCTCGTACCGAAGTCGCCCCGGCCCCGACGGGCACCGGGGCAGCGCCTGGACCTGGCGGGCGGGCTGCTGATCACCTCCGCCGTGGTGCTGCTGGTGCTCGGCGTCGAGCGGGCGGCGCACGCCGGGACCTGGGCGACGGCCGCCACGGTGGCGGCGGGGCTGGTGCTGCTGGGGGTGTTCGCCGCCGTGGAGCGGCGGGCCGCGGAGCCGCTGGTGCGGCTCGGGATCCTGCGCTCCGGGCCGCTGCGGCGGGCCAATGCCGCCGGGCTGCTGTTCGCGGGCGCGTTCTTCGGCTTCCAGTTCCTGGTGGTGCTCTACCTCCAGGAACTGCGGGGCTGGTCGACGCTCCAGACGAGCTTCGCGATGATCGTGATCGGGATCGACGCGGTGCTCTCGCCGACGGTGGTGCCGAAGCTGGTGGCCCGGTTCGGCAACGGCCGGCTGATCTTCGGCGGGCTGCTGCTGGCGGCGCTGTCGTACGGGCTGTTCCTGCCGCTGGGCGCCGACTGGTCGTACCTGGCGATGCTGCCGAGCCTGGTCCTGCTGGGGCTCGCCTTCGCGCTCGTCTACGGGCCGCTGACCATCGTGGCCACCGAGGGCGTGGCGGAGGCCGAGCAGGGGCTCGCGGGCGGGCTGCTCTACACGGCCTTCCAGTTCGGGGCGGCGCTCGGGCTGTCGGCGGTGACGGCGGTGTCGGCCTCCTTCGCCGTCCCGCTGGAGGGGTACCGGGCCGCGCTGCTGATCCCGTTCGCGGCGGTGCTCGTGGCGGCGGCGGTCAGCGCGCCGGGGCTGCGCCGGCCGGGCGCCGGCCGGGTGGTGTCCGGGGCGGGCGCCGGGTCCGAAGCGGCGGCCGCTGACCCGGCCGCCCAGGCCCCCGGAGCGGCAGCCGCGCGCTCCTGAGCCGTCCGGGTCACTGCGCCCAGGGCAGGACGCGGGTGCCCTCGGTGCCCGGGACGGTGACCACGCCGTCGGCGCGCATGGCCACGTACGCCTCGAAGCGCTCGGGGGCGTGGATGCGGCGCGGTACGCCGGGCGGCAGGACCAGGGTCCGGCCGGCGGCGACCTTCTCGGTGCGGCCCTCGCAGGTGACCTCCAGGGAGCCGGCGGTGAGCAGCCAGACCTGCTCGCGGTTGACGGAGTGCTCGGGTCCGGTGCTGCCGGCGGCCATGTCGACGTGCCAGGTGCTGAGCTCGGAGCTGCCGCGGCTGGGGGCGGCGCGGCCGGTCATGGTGGCGTTCGGGGTGGCGGTGACGTGCTCGGGCGAAACGGTGATGACGTGCAAGGCGGTCCTCGTCTTCTCGGGCGCGACTGAGTCAAGCTGCTTTACTCGACAGGGGTGAGTAAAGCAGCTTGACTCAGTCGTGTCACCATATTTGCGTGACGAGAGATGAGAACGAGGGCGTCGAGCTGACCTTCCTGCTCGGCCTGGGCTTCCAGCTGCTGCTGGGAGAGTTCACCCGGCGCGTGGCCGAGGCCGGATACGCGGACCTGCGCCCCCTGCACGGCATGGCCTTCCAGGCCCTGAAGGGTCCCGGCGCCACCGCCACCGAGCTCGCCGAACGGCTCGGGGTGACCAAGCAGGCCGCCGGGCAGATCGTCGACGACCTGGAGAAACGCGGCTACGTCCGGCGCGAGCCGCACCCCGGGGGCGGCCGCCGCAAACTGGTCGTGCTGACGGCGGCGGCCCATGCCCACCTCGCCGTCGCGGGCCGGATCCTGCACGAGCTGGAGGCCGAGCTGGCCGGCAGCGCCGACCTCACGGTCCTGCGCCGGGAGCTCGGGCACCTCGTGCGCGCGCTCCACGGGGACGGCGGGCTGCCGCCCCTGCGCCCGGTGTGGTGAGGGCGGCGGCCCCGGCGGCTCAGGCCCGGCCTGCTCAGGCCCTGGCTGCCCTCAGGCCCTGGTGAAGGAGGCGTAGGCCTCGCGCAGCTGCGACCAGCGGTCGTCGGTCCAGGCCGCCCAGTTCGCCGGACGCCCGGACAGGGCGGATTCCAGCAGCTCGAAGTGCTCGTGCCAGCCGGCCAGGCAGTCGAGGCGCTCCTCCTCCGGCCCGCCCCGCTCGTTCACGAACCGGATCACCGTCGAATCGGTGCCGACCGCCTCCAGGTGGAAGCGGATCCGCCCGTGCTCGGTGACCGTGTACTCCACGACCCGCTCCACGTCCCAGGCGGTGACCCGCCCGGTCACCGTGGTCCCGGTGTTCAGCCAGCGCAGCGTGACCGCGCCGCCGAGCCTGCGCTCCAGGACGTCCGCCGCGGCCAGCCAGCCGCGCAGCCCCTCCGGCGTGGTCAGGGCGGGCCAGAGCGCCGCGTAGGAGTGCGGCAGGTGCAGCTCGAAGCGGAGCAGCCAGCGGTCCTCGCCGCGGCGCTCGCTGGTGGCATGGCTCACGAGAGACATGCCACCAGCGTCCCACTCCCGGCGGTCAGACGCCCGAGTAGGAGTGCAGGCCGTTGAGGAACATGTTCACGCCGTAGTAGTTCCAGATCCAGCAGGCGAAGGCGAAGAGCGCGAGGTACGCGGCCTTGCGGCCCTTCCAGCCGGCGGTGGCCCGGGCGTGCAGGTAGCAGGCGTACGCCACCCAGGTCACGAAGGACCAGACCTCCTTGGGGTCCCAGTTCCAGTAGCGGCCCCAGGCGTCGCCCGCCCAGATCGCGCCCGCGATGATCGTGAAGGTCCACAGCGGGAAGACGGCCGCGTTGATCCGGTACGAGAACTTGTCGAGCGAGGCCGCGGAGGGCAGCCGCTCCATGACGGACGCGTAGAACTTCCCCGCGGTCCGGCCGTTCGCGATCCGGCCCTCGTAGGCGTCGCGGAAGAGGTAGAGGACCGCGCCGGCCGCGCCGATGTAGAAGACGGCGCCGCAGAAGATCGCGGTGGAGACGTGGATCCACAGCCAGTACGAGTGCAGGGCCGGAACCAGCTGGTCGCTGTCGGTGTAGAGGACCTTGACGGCGATGCCGAGGTCCAGCAGCACGCTGGTGACCAGGATCAGACCGAGCCAGCGGACGTTCTTCTTCAGCGCGAGCAGCGCCAGGTACGTGCCGACCGCCACCGTGGAGAAGGTGATCGAGAACTCGTACATGTTGCCCCACGGGGCCCGCTGCACCGACATCGCGCGGGCGAGGACGCCGCCCGCCTCGATGAGGAAGGCGAGCGCGGTCAGCGAGATCGCGATCCGCCCGTAGAGGTCGCCCTGGACGGTGCCGCCACCGGCGCCGGGGCCGTCCGGCACGTCGCGGGTGCCGGCGGCCGAGCGGGTGACGACCTTCGGCTGGTCGAGGACGGCCGTGCTGCCTCCCTTGCCGCGGACCTGCACGGCGGGGGCGCCGGCGGCCCGCTCCTGCTCCGACCCGGTCAGCGCGGCGGCCGTACGGGCCACCTTGCTGCGGCTGCCGAAGGTCCACTCGGCGATGTGCGCGAAGAAGGCGAGCGTGTAGACCGCCATCGACGAATAGATCAGGTAGTTGCTGATCTGAGCCAGGTTCTCATTGGCTGCGGCTGCGAGCGGCGTCATCCGCGCTCTCCTTCAGGGGTTTCTTCGACACGTGGTTCGGCAAGTGCGGCGGGCGCGGTCGGCGCCTGCTGGTGCAGCGCGGCGGCGAGGGCCGCCAGCTCCTGCGGGAGCCTGGTGGACTCGCTGCGGCCCAGGCCCGCCATCTCGACGACGGTCACGCCGTCCGGGCCGGCCACCGCGCGGACCCAGATCCGGCGGCGCTGGATGAACAGGGACCCGGCCAGGCCCGCGATGGCGGCGATCGCGCCCGCGAGGGCGAGGCCGCTGCCGGGCTGGTGGGTGACGGAGAAGGTGGCCCACCGCTCGATGCCCTCGAACTTCACGGTGCCCGCGCCGTTCGGCAGGGTCATCGTGTCGCCGACCTTGAGCTTCTGCTTGAAGGGCTCGCCGGACTCGTCCTTGAAGGACTGCATCTTGTCCGTCTTGAGCACGTACACGTTCTGCGGCAGGCCCGAGTCCACGCCGAGGCTGCCGTGCCAGGCGTTGAGCATGAGGCGCGGCTGGAGCAGGGCCGGGAACTGCGAGAACATCGTGCCCATGCCCTCGCCGGCGTAGGTCGGCACGAACACGGCGTTGAAGCCGAGCTGCTCCGCCTTGCCGTCCTTGTCCTTGTAGCCGTCGGTGACCTTGACGGCTCCGGTGGAGGTGAGGTTGGAGTCCTGCGGGAGCATCGGCACGGCGTCCTTGTAGATCACCTTGCCGGTGGGGTCGGTCACCGAGAGGATCGGCGCGTAGCCGTGGCCCAGCAGGTAGACCTTGGAGCCGTCGACCTGGAGCGGCTTGTTGACCTGGATCTCGCGCTTCTGCGGCGTGCCGTCGGCGCCCTCGCTGAAGGTGACGTACGCCTTGAAGTCGCGCGGGGTGCCCTTCTGCGGGCCGCTCAGCTCGTACGTGGCGTCGAACCGGTCCAGCGTGAAGCTGAACGGCGGCAGGTCGTCGGGGTGGAAGAGGTTGCCGGCCTTGAAGTCGTCGTACTGGGTGAGGGTGTTCGAGAAGCCGGTGCCGCGCAGGACCAGCTTGCCGCCCTCGGACTTGAAGTACTGGCCCCAGGCGAAGGCCACCAGCATCACGATCAGCGCGACGTGGAAGATCAGGTTGCCGGCCTCGCGGAGGTAGCCCTTCTCCGCCGCGACGTGTCCCTTGCCGGCCTCGGTGCGGAAGCGGCGCCCGCGGAGCACCGCCGTGGCGTACGAGAGGACCTCGTCCGGGGTCTTGCCGGTGCGCCAGGTGGTGTGGGCGGGGAGCCGGTCGAGCCGCTTGGGGGCGCCCGGCGGACGGCCGCGGAGCTGGCCGACGAACTGCCAGGAGCGCGGCAGGATGCAGCCGACCAGCGAGATGAACAGCAGCAGGTAGATCGCGGAGAACCACACCGAGCTGTAGACGTCGAAGAGCTGGAGCTTCTCGGCGACGGTCACCCAGGAGGCGTGGGTCCGCTTCCAGGCGACGACCTTCATCTCGTCGACGTTGCTCTGCGGGATGAGGGAGCCGGGGATGGCGCCCAGGGAGAGCAGGAAGAGCAGGATCAGCGCCACCCGCATGGAGGTGAGCTGCCGCCAGAACCAGCGGGCCCAGCCGATCACGCCGATGCCGACGGCCGGCCCGCTCGGGCTGTCCTCCAGCGGGGCGGTGGAGAGCTGGGCTCCGGCCACGGCCTCGGCGGGGTCCGCGGCGGCGGAGTCGATCGCGTCGGTGGCGTCGGTGGCGTCCGCCGCGGCGGACTCGGGCGACGCCCCGGTGGGTGCCTTGTCAGTCGTACTCATGTCCGTGTAGTCCTCAGATCCCCACCGTGAAGCTTTGGGTCCAGCTCTGCATGTCGCTGACGATGCTGGCCCACATTCCTGTGACGAGCAGCAGACCGGTCAGGATCAGCATGCCTCCGCCGATGCGCATCACCCACGCATAGTGCTTCTTCACCCAGCCGAACGCACCGAGCGCCTTGCGGAACGCGATCGCGGTGAGGATGAACGGCAGGCCGAGCCCGAGGCAGTAGGCGACGGTCAGCAGCGCGCCCCGGCCGGCGCTCGCCTGGTCGAGGGAGAGCGTGGTGACGGCCGCGAGGGTCGGGCCCATGCAGGGGGTCCAGCCGACGCCGAAGAGCACGCCGAGCAGCGGGGCGCCGATCAGGCCCGCCGTCGGCTTCCTGTGGAAGCGGAACTCCCGCATCGTCAGACCCGGGATCGCGCCCATGAAGAACAGGCCGAGCACGATCACCAGGCCGCCCAGGACCCGGGAGATGATCTCGTTGTTCTCCCGGAGGGTCTCCCCGAAGTAGCCGAAGAGCGCGCCGGTGGAGACGAAGACGACGGTGAAGCCCGCGATGAACAGGGCCGCGCCCGCCAGCATCCGCCCGCGCCGCGCCTCGGCGAGGTCGGCGCCGCTGACGCCGGTCACGTAGGAGAGGTAGCCGGGGACCAGCGGGAGGACGCAGGGCGAGAAGAAGGAGACCAGCCCGGCGAGGACCGAGATGGGCAGCGCCAGCAGCAGCGCCCCGTTCAGGACGGTGGTGTTCACCCCGGTCGCCTCGGCGGCCAGCACGTACTCGACCACGAGGTCACTGCTCCGCGAGGATCGGGTCGATCATCGAGCGCAGTCGCTCCTCGCCCAGCGGGGCCAGGGTGCGGGCGGCGATCCTGCCCTCCCGGTCGAGGATGATCGTGGAGGGGATCGCGTTCGGGTTGAGCGTGCCCTTGGGGAAGCGGAGCATCAGCTTCCCGGCGGGGTCGTAGAGGCTCGGGTAGGTGATCCCGAAGGTCTCCTCGAAGGAGACCGCGTTCTGCGGGCTGCTGTCGCGGGTGTTGATGCCCACGAAGGCGATGTCCTTGCCGGCGTCGGCCAGCTCTTTGGAGACCTTCGCGAAGTCGGGGGCCTCGGCGCGGCACGGCGGGCACCAGGAGCCCCAGATGTTGAGGACGACGACCTTGCCCTTGAGGGTGGTGACGTCGAGGGTCTTGCCGTCGACGGTCTCGCCGTCGAGCTTGGGGGCCTCGTCGCGCTCCCCCTTGGCGGCCGTGGTGATTCCGGTCGCGCCCGTGACGTAGTTGCCACCGGTGGAGGTCGTCTTGCCGCCGTCCGAGCCGGTGCAGGACGTCAGGGTCATGACGCCGGCGACGGCCACCGCGGTCAGCAGGGTGGCACGGCCGCCGGTCGAGCGGCAGCTACTTCGTCGGGCACGGGCGCGGCTAAGGCTCATGTGAAAAGTTTCGCATGAGCAATTCGCGGATCTACCGCGCCCCCCGCGGGGCTGTCAATGCCCTGGTCAGGCAATGGACGGGCGGAGACCGGCCACGGCCGGGCGCGCGCCGGTCCGCGTCAGGTCGCGGTCAGGTACGTGTTCCAGCCGCCGGCCGGTGCCCGGCCCGGGCCGAGACCGCGGAGCCTGGCCAGCACGTTGGGGTCCTGGACGTCCAGCCAGTCGGCGAACTGGCGGAAGGATACGAGCCGTACGTCCCTTTTGTCCGCCATACCCTTGAGGGCTTCCTCGACGGCGTCCATGTAGATGCCGCCGTTCCATTCCTCGAAGTGGTTGCCGATGAAGAGCGGCGCGCGGTTGGTCTCGTAGGCCCGCCGGAAGCCGCCGAGGTAGGTGGCCGTGGCCTGGCTGCGCCAGGCCGGGTAGTTGGCGGGCACGCCCCTCGTGGTGTTCTTCGACTGGTTGGCGAGGATGTTGTAGTCCATCGACAGCACCTCGAAGGAGTGCCCGGGGAAGGGCAGCGACTGCAGCGGCAGGTCCCAGAGGCCGGACCGGCGCACCGGCCAGACCTGGAGGCCGCCGGGCGAGCTGGAGTCGTAGCGCCAGCCCAGCCCCTGGGCGGTCGGCAGCAGGTTGTCCCGGCCGAGGAGGCAGGGGGTGCGGGCGCCGGCCAGCTCCTTGCGGTAGTCGAAGGGCAGGGGGTCGAGGTCGGCGAAGCCGGTGTGGGTGCGCCAGTTGGTGACGAACGACACGGCCTGGTCGATCTCGCTGCGCCAGTCCTCCGGGGTCCAGCGGCCCACGGAGCCGGTCCCGTCGCAGAAGTGGCCGTTGAAGTGCGTCCCGATCTCGTGCCCGTCGAGCCAGGCCTCGCGGAGGTGCCTGAGGGTGGAGCGGACGTTCTCGTCCTTGAGGTAGCCGAGGTCCGAGGCCCCGACGGGGTTGTTCGGCGGCCGGTAGAGGCTCCGCTTCGACTCGGGCAGCAGGTAGATGCCGGAGAGGAAGAAGGTCATGGCCGCGCCGTGGTCCCTGGCGAGCTTGAGGAAGCGCGGGAAGAGGCCGTTGCCGATCTCCGCCGCGCCGTCCCAGCTGAAGACGACGAACTGCGGCGGGGTCTCGCCCGACTGCAGGGGGACGGGCCGCTCCGGCTGGTTCGGCTGGGGGCCGGTGTCGGCGGTGGAGCCGTCCCCGATGAGCCTGACCGCCGGCTTCCCGCCGGGCTTGGGGTTCTTGACCGGACCGGGGGTGCCGGGCCCGGCCCCGCCGGGCGCGCCGCAGCCCGCGATCCCCACCGCGGCGGCAGCCCCAAGTCCGAGTCCGAGCACTCCCCTTCGACTGAAGTCGCGCACGTCACCCTCCCCGTCGTCCCTCGCAAGCCCACGTCGAAATCCATATAAACGGACAATTCGGAGCGACTTGCGGCACTGGAAGGGTGATTCCCGGCGCAACTTGTATTTATTTAGGTAAAACCGTAACGGTTCGTAACAGAGCGTCGATCAAGGAAGGACGGCGTCCGGAACGGCGTAACGATCCGTCAGGCGCCGAACGCCTTGGACGCGCCCTTCACCGGCTTCGCCCCGGCCAGCAGGTGCGCCGGGACCAGGTCCCGGGCCGGCTCGCTGTAGCCCACCGACACCAGCTTGTCCCCCTGGAACGTGAAGGACGTCAGCGAGGCGAGGGTGCACTGGCGGCGGCGCGGGTCGTGCCACAGCCGGCGCTTCTCCGCGAAGCTGCGCACGATCCAGATCGGCAGCTGGTGGCTGACGGCCACCGCCTCGTGGCCGCGGGCCGCGTCGCGCGCGGCCTCCAGCGCGCTCATCATCCGGACCACCTGGTCGACGTACGGCTCGCCCCAGGAGGGCTTGAACGGGTTCGTCAGGTGCTTCCAGTTGCCGGGCTTGCGCAGCGCGCCGTCCCCGACGCCGAAGGTCTTGCCCTCGAAGACGTTCTCCGCCTCCAGCAGCCGGGCGTCGGTCGCCAGGCCCAGGCCGTGGGCCTTGGCGATCGGCTCGGCCGTCTCCTGCGCCCGCTCCAGCGGGGAGGACACCACGTAGGAGATGTCCCGGCCCTTGAGGTGCTCGGCGACCCGGTCCGCCATCTGCCGGCCCAGATCGGAGAGGTGGTAGCCCTCCCGGCGCCCGTACAGGACCCCGTCCGGGTTGTGCACCTCTCCGTGGCGCACCAGGTGTACGACGGTGATCTCGCTGCTGCTCATGCGGTGGCCTCCGCGGCGGCTCGGGCGGCGGCGGGCAGCGCTGCCGCGATGCGCTCGATCGCCCGCTCGTCGTGGGCGGTGGACACGAACCAGGACTCGAAGGCCGACGGCGGCAGGTAGACGCCCTGCGCCAGCATCGAGTGGAAGAAGCCGTTGAAGCGGAAGCTCTCCTGCTTCTTGGCGTCGTCGTAGTTGCGCACCTCGTCCTCGGTGAAGAAGACGGAGAACATGTTCGACGCGGTCTGCAGCCGGTGCGCCACGCCTTCCTTGGCCAGCGCCCCGCTGACCAGGCCCTGGATCTCCTTCGAGACCGCGTCGACCTTCTCGTACGCGGCCGCGTCGAGCAGCCGCAGCTGCGCGAGGCCGGCGGCGGTGGCGATCGGGTTACCGGAGAGGGTGCCGGCCTGGTAGACCGGGCCGGCGGGCGCGAGGTGGCCCATGACGTCGGCGCGGCCGCCGAAGGCCGCGGCCGGGAAGCCGCCGCCCATGACCTTGCCGAAGGTCATCAGGTCGGGCTTGACCCCGTCGACGCCGTACCAGCCGGCGCGGGAGGTGCGGAAGCCGGTCATGACCTCGTCGGAGACGTACAGGGCGCCGTTCTCGCGGCAGAGGTCCGCGAGCCCCTGGTTGAAGCCCTCGGCCGGGGTCACGACGCCCATGTTGCCGGGCGCGGCCTCGGTGATCACGCAGGCGATCTCGCCGGGGTGCGCGGCGAAGGCCGCCCGGACCGCTTCCAGGTCGTTGTAGGGGAGCACGATCGTGTCGGCGGCCTGCGCGCCCGTCACACCGGGGGTGTCCGGCAGCGCGAAGGTCGCGAGGCCGGAACCGGCGGCGGCCAGCAGCGCGTCCACATGGCCGTGGTAGCAACCGGCGAACTTGACGACCTTGGCACGGCCGGTGAAGCCGCGCGCCAGCCGGATCGCCGACATCGTGGCCTCCGTCCCCGAGGAGACGAGCCGCACCTGCTCGACGGGCTCGATGCGCGCCACGATCTCCTCGGCGAGCGCCACCTCGCCCTCGCCGGGCGTGCCGAAGGAGGTGCCGCGGGCCACGGCCGCCTGGACGGCCGCGATCACCTCGGGGTGGGAATGGCCGAGGATCATCGGTCCCCACGAGCACACGAGGTCGACGTACTCGCGCCCGTCGGCATCGGTGAGGTACGGACCGGTGCCGGACACCATGAACCGGGGCGTACCGCCCACGGCGCGGAAGGCGCGCACGGGAGAGTTCACGCCGCCGGGGGTCACGAGGGAGGCGCGCTCGAAGAGCGTCTGCGAAACTGGGGCTTCATACGGGTACGGGTAGCTCACACCAGCCATGGTCTCAGAGGGCCGCGACAGACTTGCGGACGGGCGTTTCACCGCGTCGCCGCGGGGGAGGTCACTGCCATGATGATCAGGCTGCGTGGCGGGGGCCGCGGGGCCGTGGCAAGCAAGACCAGTCGGGTGGAGATATGCAACGCGGTGGTGGACCGGGCGAGGGTACGGACGGCCTCGATCCGCAGCGCGCCCGCGAAGCCCGCGAGGCCCGCCGCCGGGGCAAGCACCGCCGGCGTGGCACCGAGGCGGCGGACGCCGTTCCGGGCCCCACGACGCCCGCGGAGGATCTGCCCAAGGGCCGCGGCATGGGTGTGACGTACAAGTACTTCGGCGCCCCCGACGGCGCCACGGCAGCCCGCGTCCCGGTCACGATGCGGCCCGAGGAGCTGGGCGGCGACGAGCTCGGCATGGGCGGCCTCTTCACCAAGATCAAGCCGGAGACGGTGGCCGCGATGGTCCTGACGGGCATCGAGGGCATACCCCTGCACAAGGTCCCGCCCCTGGAGCTGGTCGTCCTCCACCCCGACTACGCGGTGGTCAAGCTCCCCATGACGGTGGTCGACCCGCTGCGCGGCATCGGCGAGGAGTCGGTGGGCGCGGCGGCCTTCATCTGGTCCACGGTCCCGGACCGCGGCGGCCCGAGCGACGCCTTCAACGTCTACCAGCTGCTCCACGAGTGGCAGGACTTCTCCCACCGCCTGCACGAGGCGGGCCACCAGCCGTACTGCCTGGTCTGGCCCTGACCCATCCTGACCTGACCTGACCTTCGCCGAGGACGGGCAGCCCCCGCGGGGGCTGCCCGTCTTTGCGTTGCCCTGCATCAGCGAATCCTGACGTCACGTCCCTCACATAGACCATTTTTTCCGATTTGACGCCTATTGCTGCGAAATATGCGTGACTACTCCCGCGTGACGGCGTATCACTACCTCGGGCAAGGAGTCGCTCTCGGTCCCCGCTCAGGGGGAGTCCGCACGCCGGCGCGGGCAGGGGGGCTCGCGGCCCTGAGTCGCCATCGTCGCGGGCGCTCGGGATTCTCCTTCGGGAGGTCTGAGACCCGAAGCAACAAGAAAGGTCCTGCTATGGCATCGGATGTCATCCGGTCGGGTCCACCCGACAGAAGACCTCACCGCACCATGCTGAAACGGGGAGCCTTTGCCCTCCTCCCCGCAGCGCTCGTGGCGTCGGCCGCCCTGGTCCCGACCCTTGCCCACGCCGCAGAAGCCCCCGTGTTGCTGGGGACCACCGCCAGTTACGGGGTCCTGGCCGGTTCGACGGTCACCAACACGAACCCCACCGTCATCAACGGCGACCTGGGCCTCTATCCGGGCACATCGGTGACCGGCTTCCCGCCCGGCATCGTCAACGGAGTGACGCGCGTAGCCCCCAACGCCGCCGCCGCTCAGGCGAAGTCCGACCTCGTCGTCGCCTACGACGACGCGGCAGGCCGGGGGCCCGGGACCATTCTCGCTTCGGACGAGATCGGCGGACTGACGCTGGCGCCCGGCGTCTACACGGCCCCGGCGTCCCCGCCGTCCCTGCAACTCACCGGGACGGTCACCCTCGACGGCCAGAACGACCCCAACTCCGTCTTCATCTTCCGGATCCCCTCGACCCTGACCACGGCTTCGTCGAGTTCCGTGGCCTTCATCAACGGAGCAAATGCCTGCAACGTGTTCTGGCAGGTGGGCAGCTCCGCCACCCTCGGCACGACCACCCAGTTCAAGGGCACCATCCTGGCCATGCAGTCCATCACGCTGAACAACAGCGCCGTGATCGAAGGCCGCGCCCTGGCGCGTGAGGCCGCGGTCACGATGGACAACAACACCATTACGAGGCCGACCTGCGCCGCCGGCCCGCCCGGACCGACGGGCTCGCCTGGCCCGACGGGCTCGCCTGGCCCCACCGGCTCTCCCGGCCCCACCGGCTCTCCCGGCCCGACGGGTGAGCCCGGCCCCCCCGGCCCGACGGGCTCCCCTGGCCCGTCCGGTAGCCCCGGCGCACCTGGCGCCCCCGGTGCCCCCGGCCCGTCCGGCAGCCCCGGCGCACCCGGCGCACCCGGCGCACCCGGCCCGTCCGGCAGCCCCGGCGCACCCGGCGCTCCCGGCGCACCCGGTGCCCCCGGCCCGTCCGGCAGCCCCGGCGCACCCGGTGCCCCCGGCGCCCCTGGCGCACCCGGTCCTGACGGCAGCCCCGGCGCACCCGGCCCGTCCGGCAGCCCCGGCGCGCCTGGCGCCCCCGGTGCCCCCGGTGCCCCTGGCCCGTCCGGCAGCCCCGGCGCCCCTGGTGCCCCCGGCGCACCCGGTCCTGACGGCAGCCCCGGTGCCCCCGGCGCACCCGGCGCCCCTGGCCCGTCCGGTAGCCCCGGCGCCCCCGGCCCGGCCGGACCCACCGGTTCTGCCGGACCCGTAGGACCTGCGGGACCCGCTGGACCCGCCGGACCGGCTGGACCTGCCGGACCGGCTGGACCCGCCGGTCCCAAGGGGCCTCGCGGTGACAAGGGCGAAAAGGGTGACTCGGGCGACCACGACCACGGTCACGATGACGAGGGCGACGAGGGCGACGAGGGCGAGCACGGTCGCGACGAGGACCACGGTCGCGACGACGACCACGGCAAGCCCGGCCACGGTCACGACGACGACCACGGCAAGCCTCCCGGCCACGGTCACGACGGCCCCGACCAGGGCAAGCCCCCGTGGGCCGACTTCCTGCCCGGCGGCCTCGACGACGCTCTGGGGCAATTCCGCCCCGACCACACCGCCAAGAGCGTCAACTTCGCGCCCGTGAGCGCCGCGACCGACCAGCAGCCGAAGGCGGCGTCGCAGAACCTCGCCACGACCGGCTCAAGCAGCGAGGCGAGCATCGCGACCGCCACGGCAGTCGCGCTGGCCTTCATCGGAGGCTCGGCCTTCTTCGCCATGAAGCGGACCCGCCGAGGTGCAACAACCCGACAGGACTAGCCTGTCGCAGGCGTGACCGTTTCCCATCCGGTCCGCCGTTCGGCGACTGAGCCCCTGGACGCGCCGTCCAGGGGCTCAGCGGGCGTCCGGCCGGAACTCCGGGCCCGCGTGCTCCTCGATGACTTCCTCGATGAAACTCCGGCTACGGTCCGGGCTCAGCGCCCGGGCCTGCAAATGCGCGTACATGTCGCTGTACCGCCGCACGTCGGATCGTTTCTCCAGATAGAGGTCGCTGGTGAACCTCTCCAGGTACACCACGGTCGGATCGGCGGCATCGGCGAACTCGAGCAGCGAGAATTGTCCCGAGACACCCGGGTGCGCCCCCTCATCGTGGCGGAGGACCTGAAGGGTGACGCGCGGCTGGGCGCTGAGGCGGGTCACATGGTCCAGCTGCTCGTGCATGACCTCGCGGCTGCCCACGACGCGCCGCAGCGCCGATTCGTCCAGCACGATCCACAAGCGCAGCGGCTTGCCCGGCTCGCGCAGCCGGTTCTGGCGCCGCATCCGCACCTGGAGGCGTGTGGCGGCCTGTTCGGCAGTGGCATGCGGGATCGTTCCTGCGATGACCGCCCGGGCGTAGGCGCGGGTCTGCAGCAGGCCGGGGATCACCAAGGGCTCGTAGACGCGGATCGCGGCGGCCTCGGCCTCCAGGCCGATGTAGGCGCCGTACGGGATGTCGTCGTAGGTGTTCCACCAGCCCTGCCGGCCCGATTCCCTGGCCAGCTGCATCAAATGGTCGACACGTCGCTGGTCCCGGAGTCCGTACAGCCCGCACAGATCTCGCACATCGCGCGGCTTGATGAGGCGGCGGCCGTTCTCCAGCAGACTGATCTTGGGCTGGGAAATCAGCAGCCTTGTCGCCACCTGCTGCGTCGTCATACCGCTGATCTCCCGGAGCCGGCGCAGTTCCGAACCCAGTCGGCGCCTGCTGACGGTGGGATTGACAGTGACACCCACGGGACGTGCTCTCCTCCGCTCCAACACCTTGTGCTGGCCAGCAGATTGTCACGGCCGGGAGCTGCTGGATCGGCCTCCACGCCGTGTCGTGCACGGTCTTTCGAGTCGGGCGGGGAGCGGCTGCACATCCGTATGACCGCCGCGATCCGGTGCAGGTTTCTGCGCAATATGCCAGGCGCGTAGGTGGCCGAACCCGACCGCACGCCCCGGGAACGGGCGGTCCTCCCCCGGGTGTGTCCGAAGGGGCGTCCCGTGCGTCGGACCGCCGCGGGTAGGCAGGTGTGCGGCCCCCCGACGGGCCGGTGCGCGAGGAGATGGAGAGCCGGCTCGGCGCCGACTTCTCGACGTACGGGTGCACTCCGGTCCCCTGGCGCAGCGGTCCGCGGCCGAGATCGGGGCCCGGGAGTACACCTCCGGCGGGGGACGTCGTCCTCGGAGCGGGTGGCGGTGACCCGCACACCCTCGCCCACGAGCCCACCCATGTGATCCAGCAACGGGGCCCGAGGAGCTCGGTCCCACGCTGTCGGCCGGGTGGCCGGAACTGGGTCCCCGACGTCCGGACCAAGCCGACGAACGCGCTCCAGCGGAGCGTGCTGTGCCACTACACGGGCAGGTCACGGGCCGAGGCGATGGTCGCCCGGGGGCAGATGAAGTCCAAGACCGGGCTGCTCGGCGACTTCGCGCGGCGCGCGTACCCGACCGTACGGGCGAGGCCCGGGGACCCGGCGCGGACGGAGAGCAGGCCGAACACCCGCGAGGACGGCTTCTCCCCCGGATTCACGCTGCCGGTACGGAAGTTCGACATCGGCGCGGGGGCTGCGGCCAACACCCTGACGGGGCGGGACATCGGCCTCGGCGGGGCCGCGGTGGTCCTGGAGTCCGGTCAGCGGGTGGGAGTCCCTACGCACCGACCGGACCAAAAGAGAGAGTCGAAATCAAGCCAACTTTGGCGCACCGTCAGCCGGTGCCGTGCGTACCGGGGTTAACCGTTCTGGGCACTGCTCGAAACGAAAGCGCGCAGACGTTCGGAGAACGTCCGATCGATACCCGGGAGTAACGATTTCCGGACGCCGGGGCAAAGGCCTCCTTTGCCCCGGCGTGGAACCTGACCGACTATGTCCGTGCCGCTCGGGTCACCGGAGGTTGCTCAGCACACCACTGACGTTGAGCACCTCGTGACACTCCTGCGCCTGACGGCCGGTGGCCGGGGTGCCCGGCTTCGCACAGGTCACCTGCACGGTCACAGTCTGGCTCTCGGTGATGCTGATGGGGGTGACCCAGTGGTAGTCCTGGTTGCGGAACGTCTCCAGCGCGATCGTCGTGATCTTGCGATCGCCGAAGTCTATGGTCACCACCCCTTCGTCGCCCTGGAAGTTCGCGACGACGATGTCCGTGATCCCGAAGACCTTGCCCGCGGGCACCGTGTAGGTGCCGGTCTTGGACTGTCCGGTGCCGGTCTGCAGGTCGATGGTGGCCGAGCTCTGCTGGCCGCCGCCTCCCGTACCGCCCCCGCCGCCACCCGCTCCGGTGCCGGTCCCGGTTCCCGTACCGGCACCGCCCGCACCGGGCTGGGTGCCCTTGCCGCCGCCGGCCGGCTGCTTGCCGTCGCCGGTCACCGGGGTCTGCCCGTTCAGGTCCGCACTGGGCGTGGGCTTCTTCTGGACCGCCTCGGCCGCCTCCTTCGCCGTACTGCGCACGGCCGGACGGACCAGCAGGAACCAGGCGAGCAGCAGGGCGAGCAGCGCGGCCAGTACCGCGAGCAGCCACCTCGGGAAGATCGGGATCTGGACGAACTCCGCGTCCAGCGGCACCCGGACGCGCTCCGACTCGGGCCGCTCCGCGCCCTCCTCACGAGCACGTCCACTGCCATTGGCACTGGCACTCGTACTGGCACCGTCGCGGGCTTCGGCCTCGACCTCGGCCACGTCCACGGTGAACGGCCAGGTCACGGGGGTCCCGAACCACACCGGCTGGCCGGTGCGGACCCGCAGTCCCACCTCGGCCGACTCTCCCGGCTCCAGCTTCTGCGTCGCGGGGGTGAAGGCGAACTTCAGCTCCTCGCCGGGCTGGGCGGGCGTGAAGCCCAGCTGTACGGGGCAGTTGCCCTCGTTGCGCACGGCCAGTCGATAGCGTCCGCGCAGCCAGCCGCGGCGCCGTTTGGGAGCGCTCTCAGCCCTCAGCTCCCGGAATTCCTCGACGTGCACGGTGGTCTCGGGGACCCGCACGGCCTCGGGCTGCTCGGTGGGCAGTACGCGCACGGCGAGCGGCACGTCGCCCGCCCGCACCTGCGGCGAACGGGGCGGCGCCAGCCGGATCGTCACCGTTTCCGAGGTGCCGGGGTAGAGGGAGACGCGCTCGGGCTCCACCGTGGCCCAGGCAGCGCAGTCGCCGACGACCTCCAGGCGGTACGCCTCGACGATGTCGCTGTCGTTGCGGACGGTCAGGCTCGTGGATGCGGTACCGCCAGGCGTCACGGAGACCGGCGGGATGTCGAGGCCGGGCGCGCCAGGGCTGGAAGAGGCTGCTGGGGATATCACACCACGACGCTACGGCGCCGCTCCGGCCACTTCCACGGACGCGAGGGCAAGCCTCCGGGCAGCCCTGATGCCCCCGGGGACGCCCACCAACTCACCGCTCCGATCCATTCGTTGACCTTCCCATCCATTCGTAACCCCACATACGCATCACGGAACAGGTACGACACACATGACCCAGCCTGAGAACAACCGACCCGCCTCCTCCTCCGGCGCCGGCGAACGGGTCACCGTGGCCGTGTATGCGCCGGACCCGGTCCTGCACGTCGGAGTCGTCCACCAGCTGCGCCAGCGACCCGAGATCGAACTCGTCGACCTCGCCGACGCCGACGACGCACAGGTGTCCCTCGTCGCCGTGGACAGCGTGGACGACGAGACCGCCGCCCTGCTGTACCGGCTGCGGCACAACTCCCGCACCCGCACCGGGCTCGTGGTCGGCACGTTCGAGTCCGGGGACGCCCTGCAGCGCGCCATCGAATGCGGGGTCACCGCAGTGCTGCGGCGCTCCGAGGCCGACCAGGACCGGCTCCTGCGCCTGGTCCTGGCGATAGCCAACGGCGAGGGCGTACTCCCCGGCGACCTGCTCGCGAAACTCCTCGACCACGTGGGCAGCCTGCAGCGTTCGACGCTCGACCCGCACTCCGTGTCCCTGTCCACGCTGACCTCGCGCGAGGCCGACATGCTGCGCCTGGTGTCGGAGGGCCTGGACACCTCGGAGATCGCGCGCAAGACCTCGTACTCCGAACGGACCGTCAAGAACGTGCTGCACGAGATCATCACGCGGCTGCACCTGCGCAACCGCACGCACGCCGTCGGCTACGCCCTGCGCAACGGGCTGATCTGACCCCGCGCACCGGAGCCGGCGGCCCGCCGGCCCGGGCGGGCCGCACCCCCACTGCCCGAAAGCGCACCGCGCGCTTCCCCCGGGTGCGGCCCCTCGGCCCTGCCGGCGGCACGCGCCGGGCAGCAGGGTGACGAAGTCATACGTGAATGCTGTACCGGACTGTGAGGTGGACCGTGATGGGCACGGGTGGCTCCGGCAGTCGTCGACGCCGCTGGGGGAGGGCCGGCGCGCCGTTGCTGCTGCTGGTCCCCCTGCTCGCGGTGACGGCGGCCGCCGACCCGGGCGACGCCGAGGCGCGCCCCCTGGCGGCCGACGCCGGTGACGGCCGGGTCGTGTACGCCGGTACGCGCCACCGGAGTCTCGGCCGGGTGGCGACCGGCACGTCCAGCACACCGCTGTTCGGTGAGGGTCCGGCGCACCTGGACACCCAGCCTTCCGCGCTGGGCGACCAGTTGGTCTTCGCCGGCCGCCGCGACGAGAGGACCCCGCAGGTCTACCTGCGCGCCGCCGACGGCTCCGTACGGCGCCTGACCAGCGGCCTCGACGCGGCGAACCCCCGGCTGACCCCGGACGGCCGCTCCGTCGTCTTCGACGCGGCCCAGCCCGCCCCCGCCGGCGGCATCCAGCGCGATCTGTGGCTGGTGCGCACCGACGGCACCGGCCTCACCCGGCTGACCGACTCCCCCGCGAACGAGGAGCACCCCACGGTCTCGCCGGAGGGCGGCCGCCTGGCGTACTCCTCCGACAGCGACGGGGCCGCCGGCCGGCAGGTCTACGTACGTCCCCTGGGCGGCGGCGCCGCCACCCGCGTCACCGACCCCGCCAACGGCGCGGCCACCGAGCCCGTGTGGAACCCGGTGGACGACAAGGCGAACCGGGACGTGATCGCCTACACCGCCACCCCGACCACCGCCGACTCGGCCGGGCCCCGGCTGCGCTGGACCGACGGGCGCGGCGGCGGCGGTCCGCTGCTGGCGGGCGCCCAGGCGAACTGGCGCACCCGCGGGGCAGCGTGGCTGCCCGACGGGAACGGTGTGCTGTTCCTCAGCCCCGACCGCACCTGTGACTGCAAGGGCGACTGGGACCACGTCTTCCGGGTGCCCGCGCACTCGGCGGACACGCCCCAGCTCGTGCTCAGCGAGGACCGCGAGGTCGGCTCGCCCACCTGGATCGGTCCGCTGAACGGCGGCGGCGTCCTGGTCGAGCGGACCTCGGCGGCCGGACCGCACGTGGTGACCCTGCAGGACGCCCGGATGGACGGCTCCGACCCGCGCGACCTCGGCCTGGAGATCCTCAAGGAGGACCCGGCGGCCGACACCAACACCGACCCGGCCAAGGACCCGCTGTTCCAGCCCGCCCCCGGCTTCGACCCGTGGACCGAGCGGCAGAACTACACGCCCGACGGGCGCCGGATCGTGCTGACCCGCTTCGAGGGCACGCCCGAAGCCCGGATCCAGCGGATCTGGATGGCGGACGCCGACGGAACCAACGCATCGGCCCTGCCGCTCGCCGGCCGCGGCCCGCGCGACCGGGACACCGACCCGACGTTCTCCCCCGACGGCAAGCTCCTGGCCTTCACCCGGACCTCGCCCGGCGGGGTCGGCGACGCCGCGGGCCCCGCGCGCATCCTGATCGCGGACGCCGCCACCGGCGCGATCCGCGGCGAGATCGCCCCGCCCGCCGGCCAGGCCCGGGGCGGCGACGCCCAGCCCACCTGGTCCGCCGACGGCACGACCCTGGCCTTCACCCGCAACCTCGTGATCAACGGCAACGGCGGCAACAAGCACATCTGGACCGTGCCCGTGGACCGCCTGGACCGCCAGCGCGACCTGAGCGCCACGATCTGCTTCGGTGCCTGCGAAGTCATCGACGACAGCCCGGCGTTCTCACCCGACGGCGCCACCATCGCCTTCAACCGCAAGAACGGCGGCGGCCGCGTCGACGAGCGCAACGGCATCCTGCTGGCCTCCGCGGCCGGCGGCGCCTGCCGGGTCCTGCTGCCCGACGCCGCCCGCGACGTACCGGGGGCCTGCGGCCGGGAACTGCCCGAGCCCCCGGCCAAGGGACCCTTCCAGCCCCGCGACGCCGCGTGGACCGCCGACGGCAAGAGCCTGGTGCTCAGCGCCCGCGGCTCCCGGGCCCCCAACAGCCCGGAGAAGCTCAAGCTGGTCGACGTGGCCTCCGGCGACCACAGCCTGCTCGTCACCGGCCTGCCGGGCCGCCAGAAGGAACCCGGCGTGCAGCAGTCCGTGGACCTCGCGGTACGGGCCCCCGAGAAGGCCCCGCCGCTCACCGTCGGCGGCTCCTCCACCGTCCGCGTGGACGTCGTCAACCAGGGCCCCGCGGCCTCGCCCGGAACCCGGCTGACCGTCTCGCCCCCGCTCGGCGTGAGCGTCACCGCGCTCACCGCGCCCGGCGCCACCTGTGACGCGGCTGCACTGACCTGCACCCTGGGCGTGGTCCGCCCCGGCACCACCGTCCCGGTGACCGTCACCCTCACCGGCGTCACCCCCGGGGACCAGCCCGTGGACTGGTCGGTCACCGGCACCGTGATCGACCCCCGCCCCAGCGACAACTCCGGGCGGACCCTCGTGCCGGTGCGCGAGGCACCCGTACCCCCGAAGCCGACCCCGCCGACCCCCACCCCGCCGACTCCCACCCCGGCCCCGCCGACGACGCCCGCACCGCAGCCGGAGCCGCCCGCGCCGCCGGCCGGCCCCGGGGTGAGCATCACGGCGCAGCCGAACCCCGGCTACGTGGGCGGCCGAGTCGTCGTCACGTACACCGTCCGCAACGGCCGCAACGCCCTGGCCACCGGCCTGCGGCTGCGCATCGGCCTCCCGCAGGGCGTGCCCAACGCCGGGATGCCGCCGGGCTGCGACACGAGCGGGGAGTGCTCCCTGCCCGACCTGGCTCCGGGCGCCCGGACCGTCCTGCGGGTCGTCCTCAACCCCGACAAGGCGCTCACCGCCCAGGTGACCGGCAACCTGACGACGACGGGCACGGACGCCGACCCCGGCGACAACACCGCCCGGCAGCAGCTGCGCATCCTCCAGCCGCGCATCGTCGCAGTGCCCCCGATCGGCAAGCCCGGCTTCGTCACCTCGGTGCGCGGCGAGGACTTCCCGCCCGGCGTGCCCGTGCGGTTCGCGTGGAAGCCGGGCATCACGGCGGCCGCGGCACCGACGTTCCCGCAGCGCGACGGCACGTTCATCGGCCAGCTGCTGATCCTGGCCAAGGACCAGACGGGCCCCCGCATCATCACCGCGAGCGGCCCCGGCTTCTCGCCGGTGCAGACCGACTTCCTCGTGGTCAACGGCTCGGTGCAGCCGCCGGACGAGGTGAGCCGCCGGTGATCCACGAAGTCGACGAGGCGCTGCGGCGACTGCTGACGGAGTCCGGCCTGGAGGCGTCGGGCATCGAGGTGGTCTTCGACGCCCCGACGAGCGACTGGGCGGCGCGCCGCAGCGCGCCCACGGTCTGCGTGTTCCTGTACGACATCCGCGAGGACCACACCCGGCGCGGCAGCGGCGCGGGCGAGGTGTACGACGCGGACGGCTACGTCGTCGCGCGCCGCACCCCGCCGCGCTGGTTCGAGCTGACGTACCTGGTCACCGCGTGGGCGAGCAGGCCGCAGGACGAACACCGGCTGCTCTCCCAGGTGCTCTCCTGCCTCGTGAACACCGACACGCTGCCCCCGCGCCTGCTCACCGGCACCCTCGCCGACCTCGGCCTCATCGTCGACGTGGACGCGGGCGGCACCGGCATGGACGCACCCGCCGCCTCCGACGTGTGGTCGGCGCTGGGCGGCGACCTGAAGCCGTCCCTCGGGCTGCGCGTGAAGGCACCGCTGGCCGGCATCAGCACGATCACGGCCCCGCCGGTCACCGAGGGGCTCGTGGTGAACTCCGTACCGCAGGTCGATCCGAAGGGGCCCGGAGCGTACGGAACCGACGCGGACAGGACCGACGCGGACGGGACCGACGCCGACGGGACCGAGGCCGACAAGGCCGAGAGCCGGCGCCGCCTGCGCTACGTCGGGCTGAACGAGCCGGGACCGGAGGGCTTCGGCGGCTCCCGGCAACGGCCGAACCAACCCGCGCGCCGCCGACGGGGAGAACGGCAGCCATGACGCACACCATCGAGCCGGAGGCCGCGCCCGCGGCCCCGGCCGACACCACCCCCCACCTGTGGACCCGGCTCCGGCTCGTCGAGGAGCGGGTACGCCGGGCCGTGGAGCTCCGCCGGGCCGTCGACCCCGACCCCGACGACCCCTACCGGGGCCAGTACCTCACGCCCGAGGCCGCCGCCCGCGTCCTGGACGGACCGCACAGCCCCGGCCTGCCCGCGCTCGCCCCGGACGCGCCCCCGCCCGGCTCGCCGCTCGACGTGCTCGCCACGCGCTTCGCGCTGGAGCCCCTCGACGTGGACCTGCTCCTCGTGGCCCTGGCGCCCGACCTGGACGCCCGCTTCGAACGGCTCTACGGCTACCTCAACGACGACCTGACGCGCCGCCGGCCCACCGTCGGCCTCGCCCTCGAACTGTGCGGCCACGCCGGCGTGGCGGCCGCACGGTTCCGCCTCTCCCCCACCGCCCCCCTCGTCGCGGGCGGCCTGCTGGAGGTCACCGAGCCCGAACGGCCGCCCCTGTCACGGGTGCTGGCCGTCCCGGACCGGGTCACCGCCCACCTGCTCGGCGCCACCTCGCCCGACCCGCGGCTGGCCGATGTGCTCGCCGCGGCCACCGACGACCCGGCCGTCGAACCGGCCGAGCTGGACCGGGCCGTCGCCGCGGCCGCCGGCGGCACCCGCCACGTCCACCTGCGGGCCCGCGGCGGCGACCCCTCGGGCCTGGCGGTCTCCGCCCTGTACGCGAGCGGGCGCACTCCGCTGGCCCTGGACGCGGCGGCCCTGGCCCACCACGCCCGCGCCCTGCCCGAACTCGCCCGCGCCGTCGCCCGCGAGGCCCTCCTGACGGGCGCCGGTGTCCTGCTCGGGCCGCTGGAGGAACTGCCCGACCAACCCGACGAGCGGGCCCGCGTCCTGCGCACCCTGTGCACCGTGCTGCGCGGCATCCCGCTGTTCACGTACGGAACGAGCGGCTGGGAACCCGCCTGGGCGGCCGCCACCCCCGTCACCCTGACGGTGACGGCCCCCACCCCCGACCGGCACGCCACCCGCTGGCGGCACGCGCTGGAGCGGGCCGCCGGAGAACACGGCGCGGCCGGCGACACCGACGCGCTCGCCCGGTCCGTGTCCGCGCACCGCCTCGACGCCGGACAGCTGCGGCGCGCCGCCGACACCGCGGTGCGCACCGCCGCACTCGACGGCCGCCCGCTCTCCCCCGACGACCTGCGCACGGCCGTACGGGCCCAGAACGGCGCCGGGCTCGCCCGCCTCGCCCGCCGGGTGGAGCCCGCTGTGGGCTGGGACGACCTGGTGCTGCCCGCCCCCACCCACCGCCGGCTGCGGGAACTCGCCGTGCGCGCCCGCCACCGCGACCAGGTCCTCGGCCAGTGGGGCATGCGGCCCGGCGGCGGGCGCGGCCGCGGGGTGATCGCACTGTTCGCCGGGTCCTCCGGCACCGGCAAGACCATGTCCGCCGAGGTGGTGGCGGCCGACCTGGGCATGGACCTGTACGTGGTGGACCTGTCCACCGTGGTGGACAAGTACGTCGGCGAGACCGAGAAGAACCTGGAGCGGATCTTCACCGAGGCGTCGGCCGTCAACGCGGTCCTGCTGTTCGACGAGGCCGACGCGATCTTCGGCAAGCGCTCCGAGGTGAAGGACGCCCACGACAAGCACGCCAACATGGAATCGGCGTACCTGCTCCAGCGGATGGAGTCCTTCGACGGCATCGCCATCCTGACCACCAACCTGCGGGCCAACCTCGACGAGGCGTTCACCCGCCGCCTCGACGTGGTCGCGGACTTCCCCGTGCCCGACGCGACCCAGCGCCTTGCCCTGTGGGAACGCTGCCTGAGCGGGCGGCTGCCCCGGGCCGGCGACGTCGATCTCGCCTTCTGCGCCGACCGCTTCGAACTGGCCGGAGGCTCGATCCGGGCCTGCGCCGTGACGGCCGCCTACTTCGCGGCCGCGTCCGGTGAACCGCTGACCATGCGCCAGGTGGTGACGGCGGTCGCCCAGGAGTACCGCAAGCTCGGCCGGCTGGTCCTGGAGAGCGAGTTCGGTCCGTACCTGGGGCAGATCACCGAGGTGTGAGCGCGCTGCCTGGCCGGTCCGGCGGGGGCGACCAGGAGGGCAGCGCACTTGCCCCCGGCCAGGGCCGAACGTCTCTGCCCACGACGACGCCCTCCGGAAAAGCTGTGGACAGACCTGATCAGAACTGATCGCAGCCGTAACCCGAAGGAGCGAGCATGCCGACGTACCTCACCCCGGGCGTGTACGTGGAGGAGGTGCAGTCCGGTGCTCGCCCGATCGAAGGGGTCGGCACCGCCGTCGCCGCGTTCGTGGGCTTCGCCCAGAGCGGCCCGTTCCACGAGCCGACGCTGGTCACCAGCTGGGACCAGTACTCCCAGCGGTTCGGCGGCTTCTCGGAGGGCACCTACCTGCCCCACGCCGTCTACGGGTACTTCGCCAACGGCGGCGGCGCCGCCTACGTGGTCCGCATCGGCGGGCAGGCCCAGGACAACTCCGCACCGGCCGCCGCGGGCTCCGCCCCGCAGCCCCGCGCCGTGGAGCGCGTCGAGCTCGGCGGCTTCGTCATCACCGCCCGGCCCGGCGTCACCGGCGTGTCCGTGGAGATCGCCGACTCGGACGGCGAGAACCCGCCCGAGGACCGCTTCAAGGTCCTGGTCCGCCAGGGCGAGCAGGTGGCCGAGACCTACGAGGTGTCCGCCCGCAAGAACGTCAAGGGCTACCTCGTCACCCAGGCCCGCGCCTCGAAGCTGATCGAGGTCACCGAGCAGCGGGGCGCGGCCCAGACCCGGCCCGCCGGGCAGACCGTCGCCGTGCCCGACGCCCCCGCCGCGTCGCCCGCACCGGCCGGCCGCGGCGGCGTGGCCCGCCTCGACCCCGCCGAGTACGTCGGCGACTCCGCCGCCCGCACCGGTTTCGCCGGCCTGGAGACCATCGACGAGATCACCATGGTCGCGGTCCCGGACCTGATGAGCGCCTACCAGCGCGGCGACATCGACTCCGAGGGCGTGCGCACCGTACAGCTCGCGGTGATCTCGCACTGCGAGCAGATGGGCGACCGGGTGGCCGTCCTGGACACCCCGCCCGGGCTCTCCGCGCAGCAGGTGCGCAACTGGCGCAACGACGAGGCGGGCTACGACTCCCGCTACGCCACCCTCTACTACCCGTGGGTGAAGGTCTTCGACCCGGCCGCCGGGCGCAACACGACGGTCCCGCCGAGCGGTCACGTCGCCGGTGTGTGGGCGCGCAGCGACGCCGAGCGCGGTGTCCACAAGGCCCCCGCCAACGAGGTCATCCGCGGCGCGGTGGACCTGGAACTGCGCCTGAGCAAGGGCGAGCAGGACCTGCTCAACCCGATCGGCGTGAACTGCGTACGGGCCTTCCCCGGCCGGGGCATCCGGATCTGGGGTGCCCGCACCCTCTCCTCCGACCCGGCCTGGCGCTACCTGAACGTGCGCCGCCTCTTCAACTACCTGGAGGAGTCCATCCTCCTGGGTACCCAGTGGGTGGTCTTCGAGCCCAACGACGACCGGCTCTGGTCGAGCATCCGGCGCAACGTCACCGCGTTCCTCACCGAGGAGTGGCGCCGCGGCGCGCTGTTCGGCCGCACGGCCGCGGAGGCGTTCTACGTCAAGTGCGACCGCGACAACAACCCGCAGGAGTCCATCGACCAGGGCCGCGTGGTCTGTGAGATCGGCGTGTCGCCGGTCAAGCCCGCCGAGTTCGTGGTCTTCCGGCTGGCCCAGTTCTCCGACAGCACCAGCCTCGTCGACGAGTGACCCTGCCGGTCAGCGGCACCAGCAGCGCAGCAGCAAGGAAAGGTGAAGGACAGTCATGGCAGAGGGCGATGCTCTTTCCACCCATATCTTCGGCGTCCAGCTCGGTGGCTACCTGGTCGAATCGATCCAGGAGATCAGCGGCCTGACCGTCGAGGAAGAGGTCGTCGAGGTCCGCCAGGTGAGCGCGGAGGGCAAGCAGATCATCCGCAAGCAGCCCGGCGCCCGCCAGGCCGGCGAGGTCACGATCACCCGGGGACTCGACAAGAGCAGCGAGTTCACCAAGTGGATCAAGGAGACCCTGAACAACGGGGCCGTCGACACCGCTCGGCAGAACCTCACCATCGAGATCAAGGACTCCACGGGCGCGACCATCCGCCGCATCCAGCTGATGCAGGGCTGGGCCTCCAAGTGGGAGGGCCCCTCCCTCAAGGCCGGCGAGTCCGCCGCGGCCACCGAGTCCGTGACCATCGTGTTCGAGGAGATCATCGTCGAATGAGACGTCGTACGGTGACGGCAGGAAGCCTGGAGGAGATCCTCCAGGTCACGGCGCCCACGACGGCCCCGGAGCAGGTGGCGGCACCCCCGGCCGCCGCCGCTCCGGCGGCGCGCGAGGACCACGGCCTGCGAACGGAGTTCGAGTTCGAGCTGCCGCGCGGGTACGTCGACGAAGCGGGCACGGTGCACCGGCACGGCTCGATGCGCCTGGCCACCGCCCGCGACGAACTGCGCCCGCAGATCGACCTTCGGGTCAAGGAGAACCCGGCGTACCTGAGCGTGGTGCTGCTCAGCCAGGTGATCACCCGGCTCGGCACCATCACCGACGTGCACGCCGGGATCGTGGAGCGGATGTACGCGACCGACGTCGCGTTCCTCCAGGACTTCTACCGGCGCGTCAACAGCGAGGGCCACACCCGCGCGGCGGTCACCTGCCCGCACTGCGAAGGCGGCTTCGAGGTCGACCTGTCCGGTGGGCGCCTGGGGGAATCGTGACGTACGCCCTCCCCCGGCTCAGGGAGGAAATCGCGTACATCGCCTACCACTTCCACTGGCAACGCGACGAGATCCTCGACCTGACCCACGGCGAGCGCCAGGACTGGGTCACCGAGATAGCTCGAATCAACACCCGTGTGAACGAAGGCGGTTGAACGCATGGCATGGCGGGACAGGCTGCGTCGGCGCACCGCCGTGCCGGAGGCCGCGAACGGCCGGGCAGCGGAGCCGTCCGCGCCCTCCGGCGGCGCACCCTCCGGCGGTGCGGCCGCCGCATCGCAGGCCGCCGCACCGGTGACCGGTGCACCCGGCGACTGGGACGGCGGCTGGCGCATGACGGCGCAGCCCGTACTGACCGTGTCCCGCGCGGCCATCGGCGTCAGCGACGGGCTCGCCTTCCGCTCCGGCCTGGCCGCGTGGCGCGACCCGTCGTTCGACACCGGGATGGGCCACGCCGTGCTGCCGTCCGCCCCGGCCGGTCTCGTCGGCGGGGTCACCCGCCCCGCCGGAGCCCTCCCCACGCCCGCCCCCAGTGGCGGCGGCCCGCTGCTCCTGCGGGCGCTGCGGCAGCCGCAGGAAGCGGAGCCGCCCGCTGCGGGCGACACCCCGCAGACCGCACGCCGGGGGCGCCCCGAAGCCCCGTCGCCGTCCCGTGCTTCGTCGTCCCGCGCTACGGCGTCCCGTCCGGGCAGCCCGGGCACGCGCGGCGCGTCCACGCACTCCGCAGCCGTACTCGGCACGCCCGCTCCCGCCGTACAGCGGGCCGCGGCGACGGGCAGCGGCGCGGCCGTTCCCCCTGCCGCGCCCGACCGTGCGCCGACGCCTCCGCGGTTCCCGCTGGCCCGCCGTATCGCGGTGGTCCCCGCCGCATCGGCGACCCGGGCAGCGTCGGCCGGCGGTACCGCCCCGACCCCGGCCCCGTCGGGTCCGCCCGTACAGCGGTCCGCGTCCGCCCCGGCGGCCGCGGGGGCCCGTCCCGGCCGCACCGGCGAGGAGCCGCCCGCCGTGGTCCGGCCGCGCGCCGTCGGCCGCACGCTGACCGTCGCCCGGGTCCCCGCCACGCCCAGGCGCCGCGTGCCCGCCCTCCGCCCCGCCCCCGTACCCACGGCCCCGGCCGCGGCCCCGGCCGCCTCGGACACGCCCGTACAGCGCGCGGGGAGCCGCGCCCCGCTCGGCACCACCGCCACCGAACTCCCGCCCACGGCCGCCCCGTCGGACCGCCCGGCAGCGGCCCCCGCGCCCTCCCCGGCGATGCCGATGGTGCAGCGCCAGGCCGAGCCCACGGCCGGCCCGGATGCGCCCGCGCAGCGCGCAGAGAAGCCCAGCGTGCAGCGCCAGGCGGAGCCCACGGCCGCCCCGGACGCGCCCGCGCAGCGTGCGGAAAGCCGCCCGCCGCTCGGCGCCCCGCTCACCGAACTGCCGTCCACGGCCACCCCGTCGGACCGCCCCGCAGCACCCCCCGCGCCCGCCCCGGGGATGCCGATGGTGCAGCGCCAGGCGGAGGCCACGGCCACCTCGCACACGCCGGCACACCGCGCGGAGAAGCCCAGCGTGCAGCGCCAGGCCGAGCCCACAGCCGGGCCGGACACGCCGGTGCAGCGTGCGCGCAGCCGCGCACCGCTCGGCGCGCCCCTCACCGAACTCCCGCCCACGGCCGTGCCGTCGGACCGCCCCGCAGCGGCCCCCGTATCCGCGCCCAGCCCGGCCCTGCCCATCGTCCAGCGCCAGGCGGAGCCTGCGGCCACCTCGGACGCGCCCGTGCAGCGCGCGGGAAGCCGCCCGCCGCTCGGCGCCCCCCTCACCGAACTCCCGCCCACGTCCGCCCCGTCGGACCGCCCGGCAGCGGCCCCCACGCCTGCCCCGGCGATGCCCATCGTCCAGCGCCAGGCCGAGACCGACAGCGCGGGGACGAAGCCCGCCCCGCAGCACCGCCCGGAGAAGCCCGCCGCCCCGGCGAAGCCCAGCGTGCAGCGCCAGGCCGAGCCCGAGAGCGCAGGGCCGAAGCCCACCCCTTCCCGGCCGCGCCAGGCCGAGCCCACGGCCGGGGCGGACGCGCCCGTGCAGCGTGCGGGAAGCCGCCCGCCGCTCGGCGCCCCGCTCACCGAACTGCCGTCCACGGCCACCCCGTCGGACCGCCCGGCAACGGCCCCCGGCTCCGCGCCCACCCCGGCCATGCCCATCGTCCAGCGCCAGGCCGAGACAGACAGCGCGGGGACGAAGCCCGCCCCGCAGCGCCAGGCCGAGCCCTCGGCCGAGCACGGCAGTGGGCCGAAGCGCCCCGCGCAGGCCACGGCCGCCTCGGACGCGCCCGTGCAGCGTGCACGCAGCCGCGCACCGCTCGGCGCGCCCCTCACCGAACTGCCGCCCACGGCCGTGCCGTCGGGCCGACCCGCGCCGGCCCCCGCACCCGCCCCGGCCCTGCCCATGGTCCAGCGCCAGGCCGAGTCCTCGGCCGCCGCCGAGCCCGCGGGGCGGTCCGCGCCGCGCGTGCGCAGCGGGCTGGGGGCGCCGCTGGCCGCGCTGCCGCCGAGCGCGGCTCCGCCCGCTTCCCCGTCGTCCCGGGACCGGGCGGCGGCTCGGCCCATGTCCACCGCCGACATCCAGCGCGTACTCGCACAAGGGGCGTCGACGCCGGCCGGCCACGCACCCGTGCTGGGCGGCACGGGCGCCGTACAGCGCCGTACGTCCGCATCCGCCCCGCCCCGCACGCCCGGCACGCCCGGCACGCCCTCCGGTTCCGCTTCCCCGGTCCCGCTGGTCGTCGCCCGCCCGGTCACCGCCACCACCGCGGGCGACACGGCGGCAGCGCCCTCCGCGCCCCGCACCCTCCAGCTCCTGGCGGCGCGGCCCCTGTCCCTCGGCACCCGTGACATGGGGAGCGCGGCCGCGCCCGCTCCCCGCCCGGCGAGCCGTCCCGTGGTGGCGGCGCGCTGGCCCGCCCCGTCCGGCGCACCGCAGCAGGTCCAGCGCGCCGCGGTGGACGGGCCGCGCGGCGGCCACGGCCCGCGCCCGCCGCACGTCGTGCGCCCGGCGCCCGGCCCGCGTCCCGCGCCCGCGTCGGCCCCCGCCCGCGCCGCGGCCACCCCCCTCCCCGTGACGAGCCCGCAGGCACCGCCCGTCGTGGTGCAGCCGGCCCCGGCCGCGTCGCCTGCGCAGCCCGTACCCGTCGTACGCCCCAGAACACCGGCCCCCGCCGCCACCCCGGGTACGAGCGCCCCCGCGCCGGCCGCGGGCGTCCCCCACCCGGCGGGCCCGCCGCCGGTGCAGCGCGCCCCGGGCGGCAGCCGGACCGGCCCCGGGCCGGCCGGCAGCGGCGGCGGCGGCGCCAAGTCCGCCCCGGCCGACCGGCACGCCGCCCCTCAGGTCCCCGACGCCGATCTGGACGATCTCGCGCGCCGTCTGCTGGATCCGGTCTCCCGCCTGCTGCGCACCGAGTTGCGGCGCGGCCGGGAACGCGCGGGCCGGCCCTTCGACGGCCGTCGCTGAGACCACGTAAGAACGAGAAACGGACGACGGACCGATGACGGACAACATCTTCGCGACCAGCGTGTTCTTCCGGCTGGCGATCGGCGGCAACGACCTGGGCGCCTTCCACACCTGCTCCGGCATGGGCGCCGAAGTCGAGATGGAGACCTACGCCGAGGGCGGCAACAACGGCTTCACGTGGCAGCTGCCGGGCCGCGTGACCTGGTCGAACATCACCCTCACCCGGCCCGTCACCGCCGACACCGCGAAGATCGGCCGCTGGCTGGACGAGACGCTGCGGCGGGTCGAGCCCAAGGACGGGGAGATCGTGGCCCTGCGGCCCGACCTGAGCCGGATCATCAGCTGGCAGGTGTTCGGGATCGTCCCGGTGCGGTGGCAGGGGCCCTCCTTCGACCCCGCCAACTCCGCTGCGGCCGTGGAGACGTTGGAGATCGCCCACCAGGGCCTGCTGCCCTCCTGACCGCCCGGCACCGGCCGGGCACCCGCCCCGCACCCGCCCGCCCACCCACATCCGTCCTGACCTTCGTCCCCGCTCCGGAAGGGAGCCCACGCCATGGCCTCATCGGCACGCGCCAGCCGCGCCAGGGCCCAGCTCACCCTCAAGGAGCCCCCGACCTCGGTCGGGGCCAAGCCGGGCGGGACGATCGCGAAGCTCGACCTCCAGTTCAACCCCTCGACCCTGCAACTGGGCAAGACCACCGAGTGGCGGCGCTCCCCGTCCCGGATGGCGGGGCAGTCGGCCCTGCCCGAGTTCGTGGGCAGCGGGCCGCGCACGCTGAGCCTGGAGGTGTTCCTGGACGCCACCGCCACCCACGACAACTCCGTGGAGCAGGCGGTGGAGAAGCTGATGAAGGCGTGCGTGCCGACCCCGGCCAGCCTCGGCCGCAAGAAGCCGGCGAGCCCCTGGGTCCGCTTCGAGTGGGGCAGCGCGCGGACGACGTCGTTCGACGGGGTCCTGTCGAACCTGTCGGTGTCGTACACGCTCTTCGACGTGGACGGCAAGCCGCTACGGGCCACCTGCTCGCTGTCCATCGAGGAGGCGAGCGTCGACCCGCCGGGCCAGAACCCGACCTCCGGCGCCCGCACCGCCCGCAGCACGCACATCGTGGTGGCGGGCGACAGCCTGGCGATGCTCGCCTGGCGCGAGTACGGCGACGCGACGGCCTGGCGGGCCATCGCGGAGGCCAACCGGATCGACGACCCGATGGCGCTCGTCCCCGGCACCGAACTCGTGGTGCCGGCCCTGCAGGACCAGCACGGCGAGGAGGAGCAGCGGTGAGCGGATCGGAATCCGGAGGCCGGTCGTTCGCGGCCGACCCGATCGTGGAAGCCCCCGGCGAACTGCCGCAGATCTGGGCGGCGCAGCTGGTGAGCTGCGTGGTCGACGAGAACGTGGGCCTGCCGGACACGGCGGTGCTCACCTACCGCGACCCCGACCACGAGTTCCTGCGCGCCACCGGCATCACCATCGGCTCCCCGCTGCGGGTTTCGGTGATGACGGTGAAGGGGCAGGCGCGGGAGCGGCTGTTCAACGGCGAGGTCACGGCCCTGGAGATCGACCGGGACCGCACCGGCTCGTTCACCGTCGTGCGCGCCTACTCCAAGGCGCACCGCCTCCAGCGCGGCCGCAAGGTCGTGGCGTACCGGAACATGACGGCCGCCGCCATCGTCCGCAAGGTGGCCGCCGGAGCGGGCCTCGCCGTCGGGAAGGTGGAGGCGGCGCCCGTGACGTACAAGCAGCTGTCCCAGGCGAACGTCTCCGACTGGGACTTCCTGCAGTTCCTCGCGGGCGAGAGCGGCGCGCAGGTGCGCGTGGACGACAAGGGACTACTCCAGTTCACCCGGCCCGTGAAGGCGTCCGGGGCGCCCGCCCCGTCGACGTCGGCCGTGCGCAATCCGATGGTCCTGGAGTACGGGAGGAACCTGCTCGCCCTGCGGGCCGCGCTGTCGGCCGCCGACGGCGCCTCCAAGGTGCAGGTCCGCGGCTGGGACGTGACCACCAAGCGGCCGCTGGTCGCCGAGCAGCCGTCCGTGGTCAGCGACACGGTGGTACCGGGCCTCAGCCCGGCGCTCGCCGCACGCTTCGGCAAGTCGGCCGTGGCCGTCACCGACACTCCGTACCGTACGCAGGCCGAGACCACGGCGGTCGCGAAGGCGGCGGCCGACGAGGTCAGCTCCGGCTTCGGCGAGCTGGAGGCCGTCGCCGAGGGGAACCCGCTGCTCCGGGCGGGCAAGGCCATCGCGCTCGGCAACGTGGGGCAGGCGTTCTCCGGCCGGTACACGGCGACGGCCGTGCAGCACGTCCTGGAGCCGCACGGCGGCTACCGCACCACCGTGTGGGTCAGCTCCAGCCCCGACCGTTCCCTGGCCGGCCTGGTGACCGGCGCCAACGCGCCGGGACGCGGCCCCCGCATCCCGGGTCTCGCGATCGGCGTGGTCACGGACGTGCGCGAACCGAACGGCTCCCAGCGCGGGGCGGTGCGCCTGAAGTTCCCCTGGCTCGACGACACGTACGTCACCGACTGGGTGCGTACCGTCCAGTGGGGCGGCAAGGGCGGCGGCGGCGTGGTGAGCCCCGAGGTCAACGACGAGGTGCTCGTCGGGTTCGAGCAGGGGCTGCTCGACAGCCCGTACGTCATCGGCGGGCTCTACAACGGTGTGGACCAGCCCTCCCCGCACGACGTACCGCTGATCGACAAGACCAGCGGGAAGGTCAACCGCCGTTCGATCGTCTCGCGTTCGGGCCACCGCGTGGAACTGCTCGACGCGGCGGCGCCGGGCCCCTCCGGGCTGCGGCTGGTGACCGGGGACGAGCGGCTCGAAGTACGCATGGACGACCGCCGGGACCGCATCGAGCTCACCGTGTACGCGGGGCGGGGGCGCCCGCTGACCTCGGTCCTGCTCGACAAGAACGGCATCACGCTGGACGCCCGGCGCGGCACGGTCAAGGTGTCCGGCCGCCAGGTGGACATCGACGGCACCGCCGGGGTCAGCATCGGCGGCCGCTCGGTGAAGGTGAACGGAACCGCGGACGTCACCGTCAACGGCGGCCTGCTCGCCACCCTCAAGGCCCGCCTCATCCGCATCAACTGACCCCCGCCCACAGCCACGCGCACCACAGCCGCTCTCACCACGACCGCTTTCCCCGAGGAGGACCCGATGCCAGCCGCAGCCCGTACCGGCGACCCCACCAACCACGGTGGCCGGATCGCCACGCCACCACCCGGCGCCGCCGCGTCGGTGGCGACGGTGCTGATCGGCGGCCAACCCGCCGCCGTCGTCGGCAGCCTGCACGTCTGCGTGGTCCCGCCGCACGCCGCACTGGGCCCGGGCAACGTGATCATGCCCAACCCGGCCGGCCTCGCCACGGGCACCGTCCTCATCGGCGGGCTGCCCGCCGCCCGGGCACGCGACCAGACCTCGTGCGGCGCGATGATCCTCACCGGCTCCCCCACCGTCCTGATCGGCGGTGTGTGATGAGCGAACGGTTCATCGGACGCGGCTGGGCCTTCCCCCTGCGGGTCGGACCCACCGGCGGGATCGCCATGGTCGAACGGGAACGGGAGCTCGAAGAAGCCATCCGGCTGGTCCTCGGCACCGCCCCCGGCGAACGGCCCATGCGCCCCGAATTCGGCTGCGGCATCCACGAGTACGTCTTCGCCCCCGGCGACGGCGACACCGCCGGGCGGGTCGCCCAGCAGGTGCGCGAGGCCCTGGAGCGCTGGGAGCCCCGGATCGCGGTGGACGAGGTCGTCGTGGCCTTCGACGCCGTCGAGGCGGGCACCCTCTACATCGATGTGCACTACACGGTGCGCACCACCAACGACCGGCGCAACCTGGTCTTCCCCTTCTACACGATCCCCTCCGAGGAGGGGGCCGAGGAAATGGTCGCGGACTGATGGCCCTGCCCTCCCCCAACCTGGACGACCGCCGGTTCCAGCAACTCGTCGACGAGGCGAAGCGCTACGTGCAGCAGCGCGCCCCGGAATGGACCGACCACAACGTCTCCGACCCGGGCGTCACCCTGATCGAGACGTTCGCCTACCTCGTGGACCAGCTGCTGTACCGGCTGAACCGGGTCCCCGACAAGAACTACCTGGCGTTCCTGGACCTGTTGGACATCCAGCTGTACCCGCCGTCGGCCGCCGTCGCCGAGGTCGACTTCTGGCTGTCCGCCCCGCAGCCCGAGACGCTGACGCTGCCCGCCGGCACCGAGGTGACGACCGCCGCCGGCGAGACCGAGGAAGCCGTGGTCTTCGCGACCACCGACGATCTGCGCATCGTGCCCAGCGAGTTGACGCGCCTGGTCACCGCCCCCCGCACCGGCGAGCAGACCGACCGCACCGGCGCCCTCGCCGAGGGCCGCGACATACCGTGCTTCCAGGCGACGCCCGAACCCGGCGACGCCCTGCTGTTCGGCCTGCCGACCGCGGTACCGCGCTGCGTGGTCGCGGTCCGCCTCGACAGCCGCGTCGAGGGCGTCGGCGTCGACCCGCGCCAGCCCCCGCTCGTGTGGGAGGCGTGGGACGGCGGCCGCTGGCAGCAGTGCGAGACCGACTCCGACAGCACCGGCGGCCTCAACCGGCCCGGCGAGATCATCGTGTACGTACCGGCCGGGCACACCGCGTCGCTGATCAGCGGCACCCGCGCGGGCTGGCTGCGCTGCCGCGTCACCGAACCCGAGCCCGGCCAGCCGTTCTACTCGGAGTCCCCGACCGTGCGCGAGGCCGCCGTCTTCACCGTCGGCGGCACCATGACCGTGGAACACGCCGAGCGCGTGACCGACGTACCGCTCGGCGCCTCGGAGGGGGTGGCCGGACAGACCTTCCGGCTCGGCCGCCCGCCCGTACTGCTCGACGGGGAACCCCCGGTGGTGGAGGTGTCCTCGCCCGAGGGATGGCAGCGCTGGGACGTCGTGGACCACTTCGGCCGCTCCGCGCCCGACGACCGGCACGTCCGCGTGAACGCCACCACCGGCGAGTTCGGCTTTCCGCCGGTGCTGCGCGAGGCCGACGGCACCCTGCGCGCCTGCGGCGCCGTACCGCCCAAGGGCTCCCAGGTCCGCGTGGCCCACTACCGCACCGGCGGCGGCCCCGCGGGCAACGTCTCCCGCGGCGCGATCTCCGTACTGCGCAGCTCCGTCCCCTACGTCGCCCGCGTCACCAACCGGGAGGCGGCACGCGGCGGAGTCGCCGGGGAGACCATCGACAACGCCAAGCTGCGGGCGCCGGAGACCCTGCGCATGCAGGAGCGCGCGGTGACCGCCGAGGACTACGAGATCATCGCCCGCCAGGCGGCGCCCTCGGTACGCCGGGTCCGCTGCCTGCCCGCCGCGGACGGCTCCGCCGGCGCGGGCGCGGTACGCGTCCTCGTGGTGCCGGACGCGGTGGCCGACGAGGGCGACGACCGGCTCCGCTTCGAGCAGCTGATCCCCTCCGACCAGGTGCTCGCCGCGATCACCACCACCCTCGACGAACGCCGCCTGATCGGCACCCGCCTCGTCGTCGAACCGCCCGTCTACCAGGGCGTCACCGTCGTCGCCCGGCTGTCGGCGCCCGCCGCGGACGCCGACCGGGTGCGCGAGGCGGCGCTCGCCGCGCTGTTCCGCCACCTCAACCCGCTGCACGGCGGACCCGACGGCGCCGGCTGGCCGTTCGGGCGGCCCGTGCAGTACGGCGAGGTGTTCGGCGTGGTGCAACGCGCCATCGGGGACGTCCTGGTGGAGGACATCCGCCTCTTCGCCGCCGACCCGATCACCGGGCGGCGCGGCGCCCCCGTCGACCGCATCGACATCGGCGCGGGCGCGCTCGTCTTCTCCTACCAGCACCAGGTCGTCGTGACGGAGCCGGAGCCGGAGCCGGGGGTGCGCGGATGAGCCGGGCCGCCGTCCCGGGCCTGCCCAGCCCGCACCCGATCGGCGAGCAGCTGCCCGCGCTGTACGCCGACGACGACTTCGCCCAGCGGTTCACGGCGGGCCTGGACACCGTCCTGGCCCCGGTGTTCACCACCCTCGACAACCTGCCCTCCTACTTCGACCCCCGGCTCGCCCCGGCCGACTTCCTGCCCTGGCTGGCCTCCTGGGTGGGCGGCATCGACGACCCCCGGTGGCCGACCGCGCTGCGGCGCGAGGCGGTGGCGCGCGCGGTGGAACTGCACCGCTGGCGCGGCACCCGGCGCGGCCTGATCGAGGCCCTGCGACTGGTCCTGGGCGTGTCCGCCGAGGTCACGGGGGACGGCGCGGCCACCTGGTCCCGTACGGCGGGCGCGGACCTGCCCCCGGCGCCGGCCGACGAGGTCCTGATCCGGGTGTGGCCGCGGCACGAGGGGGCGGCGTACGCGGTCGACGCGGACCGGGTCCGCGCCCTCGTCCGCACCCTGTGCCCCGTCCACACGGTCTGCCGCGTCGAGGTCCTGCCCGGGCCGCCCGCGGGTGAGGAAAGGTGACGACGACGATGCGTGCGTGTCCCGTGTGCGGCGCGTCCAACGGCGCGACGGACGACTTCTGCGGCAACTGCGGCGCCTACCTGGGCTGGTCGGACCCCACCCCCACCCGAACCCCATCCACACCCCCGACGCCCGACACCGAATCACACCCGCCGTCCCGGCCGGAGTCCGCCGGGTCGGGGGCCACCCCGCCCACACCCACCGGGACCGGGGCCGGCCCAGCCACACCCACCGGCGCCGGGGCCGGCCCAGCCGCACCCGCCGGCACGGGGGCCAACCCGGCCACGCCCACGACAGCTGGTGGAGACCGACAGGCGCCCGCGGGACGCGGGCCCACCCCGCCCGCCCCCTCCGGGGCGGCACCCGCCTCCCCGGCCCCCGCCGGCACGGATCGGCGCCTGCCGTCGCCCCGCCGAGGGTCCAACTCGCCCACACCTCCTGCCTCGGAACCCCACCCGGCCGCACCCGCCAACACCGAGCCCGGCGCGGAGCCGACCCCCTCCGCACCCGCCGGGGTGGAGTCCGCCCCGCCCGCGCCCACCCGGGCCGAGTCCAGCCCCTCCACGCCCACCGGGGTGGCGCCGACCTCATCCGCACCCGCCGCGACGGAGTCGCGCCCGCCCGCACCCACCGGCACCGAACCGCCCGCGGCCACCGGGGCCGAGTCGCGCCCGCCTGCCGGAGCGGAGCCGACGCCGGCCGCGCCCGCCGGGACGGAGCCCGGCCCGCCCGCGGGGGCCGACGCAGGCCGGCCGGCCTCCACCAGGACCATGCCCGCCTCGTCCGGGGCGGAGCCCCACCCGACGGCTCCCGCCGGTGCCGAGCCGGGCCCGCCCACGCCCGCCCGGGCGGAGTCCGCACCCGGCTGGGTGGGTCGGTGGCTGCCCTGGCTGCGGAGGCGGTCCGCCCCGGCGGAGCCCGGCGCCGACGGCGGGGTGCGGCCCGAGCCGCAACCGCCCGCCGCCGCCTCGCCCGCCGCCAGGCGACCGGCCGCGCCCGAGCCCGTCGCGCCGCGGGCACCCGCACCCGCACCCGCCCAACCCGCCACCCCAGCGGGAGCGACACCGGCCTCCCCTCAGCCCGTGCAGCCCGCGAGGGCCGTCGCCCCGCGCCCCGTCGTGCGTCCCGCCGCGGTGAGCGACGACGTCGCCGGGGTGCCGTGCCCCGCCTGCGGCACGCCCAACCCGCCCGACCGCCGCTTCTGCCGCCGTTGCGCGGCCCCGCTCACGCCCACCACCGCACCGCCGCCCCTCCCGTGGTGGCGGACGATCTGGCCGTTGCGCCGCCGCACCCGCGCCGGCTCGGGCCGGATGGTGCGCTTCCTGGTGGTCCTGGCCGTCGTACTGGCCCTGTGCGCGGGCGGTTTCCTGCTGCTGCCGGCCGGACGCCACCTGATCGAGGACACCCGGGACAAGCTCGGCAAGGCCAAGGCGGTGACCGCCACCCGCGTCGAGGCGAGCGCCGACATCCCCGGGCATCCGGTGGGCAGCAGCACGGACGGGCTCAGCAACCGCTACTGGGGCGCGCCCGCCCCCGGCGCCTCGGCGACGTACACCTTCGCCAAGCCCTTCCGCCTGGTCGCCGTGATCATCACCAACGGCGCCTCCTCGTCGCCCGAGGACTACGCGAAGCAGGCGCGCGCGCTCCAGATCGACATGGAGGTGACGGCGCGGGACGGCCGGAAGGTCCACAAGAAGTTCGCCCTGAGCGACAAGCCCGGTCCCCAGACCTTCCCCACCGGCATCAGCGACGCCACGACGATCCGCCTGACCCTCGACGCACCCGCCGGGTCGGCCCCGGACCGCCATCTCGCCCTGGCGGAGGTGGAGTTCTTCCAGCGAAGCTGACGGGCCCGCGCAGATACGTTCCTTGGCCAGTTCTCGGGACGCGGCGAAACCAATCCACTCGTTCGAGCGAAATACGCACGTATTTCCGAGTCGATATCCTTCGGGGTGAGTTGACCACTCACCACCGAGGGGAATCCGATGGACGCACGAAGGGCAGCCCTGCACGGGGTCGCCGCGAACCCGGACGGCCACCCCACGCCCCGGCCGCATACCGTGGGTCCGCATGGACACACGTGTGCGGCTGGAGCCGTGGGGTGACGGGGACTTCTGGCTGCTGGAGCGCAAGAACGAACCCGCGATGACCGAGCACCTCGGCGGGCCGGAGACCCCGGAGAAGCTCGCCGACCGGCAGCGGCGGTACGAGGCCCTGAGCGCGCGGGAGCCGTCCGCCGGGCGGATGTTCCGCGTCGTACGGGAGCCGTCCGGCGAGACCGTCGGCAGCATCGGCTTCTGGGAGCGCGAGTGGCGGGGCGAGCCGGTCTACGAGGCCGGCTGGGGCGTGCTGCCCGAGTTCCAGGGCCAGGGTCTGGCGGTGGCGGCGCTCACGGAACTGCTGGCCCACGTCCGCGCCCACGGCACCCGCGACAGCGTCCACGCCTTCCCGGGCACGGACCACCCGGCGTCGAACGCGGTCTGCCGGCGGGCGGGCTTCGAGAACCTGGGAGAGGTCGACTTCGAGTACCCGCCCGGCGTGCCCCACCCGAGCCTCGACTGGCGCTACCGGGTGGGCAGGCGGCCCGGAACCACGCAGGCCTAGGCCGTCAGGATGATGCGGCCGCGGACCCCCGCCGCGGCGAGGCGCTCGTGCGCCTTCGACGCCTCGGCCAGCGGCACGGTCTCCGCGACCCGGAGCGTGAGCTCGCCCGCGTCCACCAGGGCCACCAGGCGGGCCAGGTGCTCCCCGTCCGCCGCGACCTCCTGCTCCTCGACGCGGATCCCGCGCTCCGCGGCCGGGGCCGCACCGGGGATCACGCCGACGTAGACCCCGCCGTCGCGGACGAAGCCCAGCGCGGACTCCCCCAGTACGGCCGTGTCCAGGACCCCGTCCACCGGCCCGGCCGGAGCCGCGCCGCGCGGGACGAAGCCGGCCGCGCCCAGGGACCGTACGAGGGCCTCGTCCCCGGCCCCCGCCAGGGCCGTCACCACCAGTCCGGCCCGCGCCGCGAGCTGCACCGCGAGCCCGCCGACCACGCCCGCTGCGCCGGTCACGAGCACCGAGGCGCCGGGGGCGAGCCCCAGCAGGTCCACCGCGCGGGCCGCGGTGAGCCCGGCCAGCGGCAGCCCCGCCGCCGCCACGGCGTCCACGGCCGTCGGCGCGGCCACCACGGCGGAGGCGTCGAGCACCGCGTACTCCGCGTGCGTGCCGAGCGCCTTCACCGCCCCGTGGTGCAGCCCCACCACCCGGTCGCCGCGACTGTGGCCCGTCACGTCCGCGCCCACCTCGTCGATCTCCCCGGCCGCCTCCCAGCCGAGGCCGAGCCGCTGCCCGGCCCCACCGAAGACGCCGGCGCGGACCGCCCCGTCCACCGGGTTGAGCCCGGCGGCCCGGACCCGGATCCGGACCTGGCCCGCCGCCGGCCGCGGCACCGGGACCTCGGCCAGCTCGACCCGCTCCGGCCCGCCGAACCCGTTCACCACGACCGCCAGCATCGTCCGCTCGTCACTCATGTCGCCATCTCCCCTTGTGCATCGCGCAGTTCGTTACTGCGCTCCCCATGAGCACTAACCTAGGGAGAGGTACTCTCTTTCCGTAAGTACGCACTCCAAGGTGCGTATCCGACCCGGAAGTGGGGGACCCATGGCCACCAGCACCGCCGCAGCCCGACGCACGGAAGCCCGCGCCGACTACGACGCCTTCCTCAAGGAGTGCCCCACCGGCCAGCTCCTCGCCCGCATCAGCGACAAGTGGGTCGGCCTCATCGTCAGCGCCCTCGCCGAGGCCGAAAACCGCTCCCTGCGCTACAGCGACCTCGGCCGCAAGATCCCCGGCGTCAGCCAGAAGATGCTCACCCAGACCCTGCGCTCCCTCGAACGCGACGGCCTCGTCGACCGCACCGTCACGCCCACCGTCCCCGTCCGCGTCGACTACCGGCTCACCGACCTCGGCGGCAGCCTCAGCTGCCTCCTCTCCTCCGTGAAGCTCTGGGCCGAGAACCACTTCGACGAGGTCAGCGCCCATCGCGACACGTACGACCAAGCCACCGGGCCCTCGTAAATCAGCCGCGACCACCACCCCGGCAATGGCATGCTGACAGGGTGAACGGACCCGGCATTCAGCTCACCCTCGCCCCCGAACTGCGCCTCTTCGCCCCGCCCAGCCGGCGCGCCGACCGCGTACCGACCACGACCGACGGCGCCTCCAGCCTCGGCCACGTCGTCGAATCGGCCGGCGTCCCGCTCACCGAAGTCGGCCGCCTCCTCGTCGACGGCCACGAGGTACCCACCTCCTACGTCCCCCAAGACGGCCAGGACGTACAGGTGTTCGGGGTCGAACGCCCCCAGCGGATCCCCGGCGCCCCGCTCCGCTTCCTCCTCGACGTCCACCTCGGCACCCTCGCCCGCCGCCTGCGCCTGCTCGGCGTCGACGCCGCCTACGAGAACGAGGACATCGGCGACCCCGCCCTCGCCACCCGCTCCGCCGCCGAACAGCGCGTCCTGCTCTCCCGCGACCGCGGGCTGCTGCGCCGCCGCGAGCTGTTCGCCGGCGCGTACGTCTACAGCGACAACCCCGACGAACAACTGCGCGACGTCCTCAGCAGGTTCGCACCCGTCCTCGCACCGTGGACCCGCTGCACGGCCTGCAACGGCCCGCTCCGCGAAGCCGACAAGGAAAGCGTCGGCGACCGCCTCGAACACGGCACGCACCGCTCCTACGACGTGTTCGCGCAGTGCTCCGCATGCGAGCGCGTCTACTGGCGCGGAGCCCACCACGCCCGCCTGGAACGGATCGTCGACGAGGCCCTCGTCGAATTCGGCACCCCCTGACCCGGCCGGGGCCCATCCGGGCCCCGCCAGGCGGTCAGACGGCCAGGCAGTCAGGCAGCCAGGGCCTAGAAGGCGTAGGCGTCACCCGTGTCCAGCGCCAGCACCACGTGCTCGTTGTTCACGTGGTTCCGGTCCGTCGCGCCACCGTTCCACCACGTGTCCACCCGCACCACCACCTCCGGCATCCGCTCCCGCAGCTCCAGCGCCAGCCCGATGTGCCGGCCACGCCCGTGCAGCGGCAGCGGACCCGTCTCACACACCACCTCGCGCACACCCGCCCGCGCACAGCCCTCCGCCAGCCGCTGCCGGTCCGCGAGCTCGGCCGACAGCCGCACCCGCACCGTCGCGTTCGCCAGCGCCGCCGGCCCGTCGTTCTCCGGGACCAGCCAGATCCGCAGCCGCGCCCCCGACAGGTGCACCCGGCCGTGGTACGCCACGTCGGCCTCGTCCTCGGGCCCGGCCGACACCGAGGCCCACCCGGGCGGCGCACCCACACCCGCACCCAGCGCCAGCAACCCCGCCACCACCACACTCCGTACGGCACCACGGCGCACCGCCACCACCTCCTCGCGCGGAGGCTAGCCACCCGGAACCACGGCCGATCGGACCATCACACGAATGAGGGCGGGCCGTACCCCCATCTGCCCCGCGGGCCCTCATAGGCTTCCAGCCATGCCGATCGCCCGCTCCGCCGCACTGTTCGTCCTCGCCGCGCTCCTGGAGATCGGCGGCGCCTGGCTCGTCTGGCAAGGCGTCCGCGAGCACAAGGGCTGGGCCTGGATCGGCGCCGGAGTGATCGCCCTCGGCCTCTACGGCTTCGTCGCCACCCTCCAGCCCCAGGGCGACTTCGCCCGCGTCCTCGCCGCCTACGGCGGGGTCTTCGTCGCCGGATCCCTCATCTGGGGCGCCGTCGCCGACGGCTACCGCCCCGACCGCTGGGACATCACCGGGGCCCTCGTCTGCCTCGGCGGCATGGCCGTGATCATGTACGTCCCGCGCGGCCGCTGATCCACCGGCCGCCGGACCGCCCGGCCGCCGGGCCCGCCTATGCTGGCGGGTAATCGCCCGTACGAACGACCTACGCCACACACGACCGAGGAGCCCGCAGATGAGCACCGCACCGGCCACCCGAACCGCCGTCGTCACCGGCGCGAGCAGTGGCATCGGCGCGGCCACCGCCCGGCAGCTCGCCGCAGCCGGCTACCACGTCGTCCTCACCGCCCGCCGCAAGGACCGCATCGAGGCCCTCGCCGCCGAGCTCACCGACGCCGGCCACTCCGCGGCCGCCCACGCCCTCGACGTCACCGACCGCACCGCCGTCGACGCCTTCGCAGCCTCCCTCGACCGCTACCCCTCCGTCGACGTACTCGTCAACAACGCGGGCGGCGCCATCGGAGCCGAGCCCGTCGCCACCGGCGACCCCGCCGACTGGCGCACGATGTACGAGGTCAACGTCATCGGCACCCTCAACGTCACCCAGGCCCTACTCCCCGCCCTCACCGCCTCCGGCGACGGCACGGTCGTGGTCCTCTCCTCCACCGCCGGCCACTCCACGTACGAGGGCGGCGCCGGCTACGTCGCGGCCAAGAACGGCGCCCGCGTCCTCGCCGAGACCCTCCGCCTGGAGATCGTCGGCCAGCCCGTACGCGTCATCGAGATCGCCCCCGGCATGGTCAAGACGGAGGAGTTCGCGAAGACCCGCTTCCGCGGCGACGCCGAGAAGGCGGAAAAGGTCTACGCGGGCGTCGCGGAACCCCTGTCCGCCGACGACGTGGCCGACACCATCACCTGGGCCGTGACCCGCCCCAGCCACGTCAACATCGACCTCCTCGTGGTCCGCCCCCGCGCCCAGGCCTCGAACACCAAGGTCCACCGCGACCTCTAGGCCCTGTCGCCCTGTCCGGGCCGGCTACGCCAGCCCGGCCGCCTTCAGGTGCGGCATCAGGGCCGCGGGCTTCAGCCCCGCAGCCCTCGCCGCGCCCAGCGCCCGCTCCAGATCCGCCGCCAGCGTCGGCGTGAAGTGCAGCAGCACGATGTCCCCGGCCTTCAGCCGCGGCGTGGGCGGGGTCTCGCCCCAGGTGGTGAAGTCGTGCGTCCACGTGACGAGCGCCTTCACCCCGCACGCCTTCGCCGCGAGCCGCACCTCGTCGTTCACGGCCCCGTACGGCGGCCGCAGCAGCTTCGGCGCCCGCCCGAAGGCGGCCTCGATCCGCTCACCGGCCCCGCACACCTCGGCATCCTTGCCGACCGCGTCGAGCGTGGTGAGATCCGGATGGCTGACGGTGTGGTTCTCCACACTCGCCCGCCCCTCGTCCGTGAGCCGGGTGAAGTACCCGGTGTCGTACGAGGTCGCCCCCGGCAGCAGGAACAACGTCACCGGCACCCGCTTCTCCAGCAGGATCCGGGCCGCCTCGGGATCGTGGTCCCACCCATCGTCGATCGTGATGAACACGACCTTCTCGGACGTCGGCACCCGCCCCACGACAGCCGGCAACCCCACCCCCGCCTGCGCGGACCCAGCGGCCCCCAAGGCAAGCGACAACGCCGCGACCGCGGCCAGAACCACCCGAGTTCTCCCCATGCCGCCACCCTGGTCTAGACCAACTTCCACCGTCAACCCTCGTGCCACAAGCGGAAGTTGGCGGACCACGCACCCCAGGTCCGTATGGGTGAATCCGCGCGAAATGTCAGCGGGCGCGGCTACCCTCCGAAAGCGTGAGCCGCGAAAGGGAGGAAGCTATGGCCGTGATACAGCACGAGACCACGATCGCGGAGGCCGCCGATCGACTCTCCAGGGAGCTTCCCGGGCACCGAGTGGAAATTCTCCAGGGGAGGCTCACCGTGACACCACCTGCCGACGGACCTCACGCCGAATCCTTGACCTGGCTCATCGAGGAGCTCTTCACGGCCGGGGCCCGACAGGCGGGCCTCAAGTACCTCCAGGGCATCGGTCTGTGGCTGCCGTCGGGACCGACCGACTTCGCGATTCCGGACCTCTCGCTCGTCGAGTCCGACTATCGAGATGCGCACGTCGAGAAGAACTGCTTCGCGCCCCACATCTTCCGCATGGTCGTAGAGGTCACCTCGTCCAACTGGTCCGACGACCTCGGCACCAAGGTCGACTGCTACGCCCAGGCCGGCATCCCGATCTACCTGGTCGCCGACCGACGGCACGACGAAGCCCTGCTCCACACCGACCCCCGCAGCGGCGAATACCGCTCCCGCAAGGCCTTCAAGCGCGGCACGTCCGTCCCCCTCCCCGCATCACTCGGCATCGCCCTCGAACTCCCCGTGGACCGCCTCCTCGACGGGGACGAAGGCTGACGTACGTGGAGGGGCGCGGACCGATCGTGATCGGTCCGCGCCCCTGCACTCCCCCGACAGCCGCGCCCGGGCCTCAGCCCTTCACACAGATGACCTGCTTGAGCTTCGCCACGACCTGGACGAGGTCGGTCTGCTGGTCGATGACCTGCTCGATCGACTTGTACGCGCCCGGGATCTCGTCCACGACGCCCGAGTCCTTGCGGCACTCCACGCCCTTGGTCTGCTCCACCAGGTCGCGCGCCGAGAACTTCTTCTTGGCCGCCGTACGGCTCATCTTCCGGCCCGCGCCGTGTGAGGCGGAGTTGAACGACTTCTCGTTCCCGAGGCCCTTCACGATGTACGAGCCCGTGCCCATGGAGCCCGGGATGATCCCGTAGTCACCGCTGCCGGCGCGGATCGCGCCCTTGCGGGTGACCAGCAGGTCCATGCCGTCGTACCGCTCCTCCGCCACGTAGTTGTGGTGGCAGCTGATCTCGCGGTCGAAGGAGACCTTCGCCTTCCGGAACTCCTTGCGCACGACCTCCTTGAAGAGGCTCATCATCGCCGCGCGGTTGTACTTGGCGTACTCCTGCGCCCAGAAGAGGTCGTTGCGGTACGCCTCCATCTCCGGGGTCGCGGACAGGAACACCGCCAGGTCCCGGTCGACCAGGTTCTGGTTGTGGTCCAGGCTGCGGGCCACGCCGATGTGGTACGCGGCGAGCTCGTTGCCGATGTTCCGGGACCCGGAGTGCAGCATCAGCCAGACCGAACCTGTCTCATCCAGACAGAATTCGATGAAGTGATTCCCGGATCCGAGCGTTCCGATCTGCTTCGTGGCACGTTCCTGACGGAATTTGACCGCATCGGTGAGGTAGTCGAAACGCGCCCACAGGTCCTCGTACCCCGCCTCCGAGAAGCCGTACAGCCGCGACGGGTCCACCGCCTCCTTGTGGAGGCCCGCGCCCACCGGGATCGCCTGCTCGATCTTCGAGCGGAGCTTGGACAGATCGCCCGGCAGGTCGTTCGCCGTCAGGGACGTCTTCACCGCCGACATGCCGCAGCCGATGTCCACGCCCACCGCCGCCGGGCACACCGCGTCCTTCATGGCGATCACCGAGCCGACCGTGGCGCCCTTGCCGTAGTGGACGTCCGGCATGACGGCCAGGCCCTTGATCCACGGGAGGGTGGCGACGTTGCGCAGCTGCTGCATCGCGCCGTCCTCGACCGACGCCGGGTCCGTCCACATCCGGATCGGGACCTTCGCCCCAGGTACCTCTACATACGACATACGGAATCAATCCCCCGAAAACCACAGAAAAGTCAGAATGCGCAAAAAGCCTCGCTCTTGATCCCAAATACGACAGGGGACCGGCGCCAGCACCAGCGTGTGCGATAGACATTGTGTCCAGCCGTGACCAAGTAGCGGCAACGCATTTTCCTGACCACCGGGGTCCCGGCGGTCGAAGGGAGCCAGTGGACGTGCAGCGCAAGGCGGTACGGCGAGGGTCGCGGATCCTGCCAGGCATCGCGGTGCTCACCGCGCTCGCGGCCGGCGCGCTCGGTCTGACCGGGTGCACCGGCGGGAGCAGCGGCGGCGGCACCAGCGACTCGAAGGCCGGCGGCAACCCCGCCGTGCCCGCCCAGCCGGGGAAGTACCGCAGTCTGCCCGCGCCCTGCAAGGCCGGCGTCGACAGCAAGAAGCTCAAGGCCATGCTGCCGGCCGGGGACAGCCTCACTCCCGAGCAGCGCGACCAGCTGTACGCCGGCGTCGCGGACGCCTCGTACGACGGCGACCGGCACGTCGGCTGCCGCTGGACCGCGCAGTCGCCCGAGGAGACGCGGCTGCTGTCGGTCGGGTTCGAGCGCGTGGTCTCGTACGACCGGGCCACCGCCAGCGACGACGACAAGGCGAAGCAGGTCTACGTACGGCTGCTCACCGACGCGCACCTGCCCTTCCCCGGCCCGGCCACGAGCCCCAGTACCGGCACTCCCGCCACTCCCACCGCCCCCAACAACCCCGCCTCGCCCAACCCGGCCGCGCCCAACCCCGCCGCCCCCTCGGCCTCCGCCACGCCGCCGGCCGGCGCGCCGACCCCCGGCGCGACCCCGTCCGCCCCGGTCGAGCTCGGCTCCCGCGTCCTGGACGGCCTCGGCAGCGACGCCTTCATCGAGGACAAGCTGAGCCCCGCCGGGGCCACGGCCGCGCAGGCGCGCACCGTGCGGATTGTGTTCCGTACCTCGAATGTCATCGTCAAGGTCGAGTACAGCGTGCAGCCGGCCCTGCCCGGCACGGTCCCGTCGAGTACGGAAACCCAGGACAGGGCACGGCAGTTGGCGCAGGCCCTGGTGGAGCGTTTCAACGAGTGAGCGGCGCCCGCCGCAGCCGGGCGTGACGCCGCGCACAGCAGGCGGGCACCCGATCGGGCTACCGTTGCCCGGGTCCCGCGTCCGAAGATGACCCTCACACGCACTGAAGGAACCATGCACCGATCAGCCTCGCGCCTCACCCGCGTTCTCGCCTGCGCAGCCGTCCCGGTGATCCTCACCGTCGCCGGCTGCTCGTCCGACTCGGGCAAGGACTCGGGCTCGAACGACGGCAAGAAGTCCAGTTCCTCCTCGTCGGCGAAGCCCAACGCGAAGTCGTCCGCCCCGCTGGAGAAGGCGACGTTCGCCACGCTCCCGGACCCCTGCAAGGCGCTCGGGTCGGCGACGATAGACACGGTCGTCCCGGACGCGAAGGACAAGAACGGTACGGGGACCAAGTCGAACGACCTGACCAGCCGTGCCGGCTGTGCCTGGAACGGCCTGCAGTCGGACGGCCTGAAGGGCTCGCAGTACCGCTGGCTGTCGCTCTCCTTCTTCCGTGCCGACTCGCACACCTCGCTCGGCAGCGCCAACAAGCGCGCGGAGGAGGAGTACAACAAGCAGGTCGAGAAGGCGAAGGCGGCCGAGGGCGCGCAGAACCTGAAGGCGGAGGCGACGGAGGGGATCGGCGAGCAGGGCACGTCGGTCGTCTACGGAGTCAAGAAGGACGTCGACTTCTTCAACACGACGATCGTGGCGCGCCACCAGAACGTCGTGGTCACGCTCGACTACAACGGCGCCGCGTACGAGGGTGCCGGCGCTCCGGACCAGGCGAAGCTGCTCCAGGACGCCATCGCGGCGGCCAAGGAGGCCGTGGCCTCGGTCGACGCCGCCAACAAGCAGCAGGCCGAGCAGCCGCAGCCGGAGCAGCCGCAGTCGCCGCAGCCCCAGTAGTGGTCACGGTGGAGGCCCCGGGTGGGGCCTCCTGGGGCGCTGACATCGAGTCACCCGTACGCTGTGCCTGCCGCAGCTCGGTAAAGGCTCGGTAAGCACTTCAGCGCTCGGTATGTGCTCGACAAGGGGAGGGGATCGCGGGTGGCCGCGATGCAGCTGACTCGTACGCACCGGATACTCATCGGCGTCGTGGTCGCGGGAGCCGTGGTCATCGCGGGGATCGGCTTCGCGGGCTCGTACGCCGCGGTGCGCTCCCTCGCCGAGCAGAAAGGCTTCGGCAGCTTCTCGCTGGTGTTCCCCATCGGCATCGACGCGGGCATCTGTGTGCTGCTCGCGCTGGACCTGCTGCTGACGTGGCTCCGGATCCCCTTCCCGCTGCTGCGTCAGACGGCCTGGCTGCTGACCGCGGCCACCATCGCCTTCAACGGTGCGGCTTCCTGGCCCGACCCGCTGGGTGTCGGCATGCACGCCGTGATCCCGATCCTGTTCGTGGTGACGGTGGAGGCCGCCCGGCACGCCGTGGGCCGGATCGCGGACATCACCGCGGACCGGCACATGGAGGGCGTGCGCATCACGCGGTGGCTGCTGTCGCCGATACCCACGTTCAAGCTGTGGCGCCGGATGAAGTTGTGGGAGCTGCGCTCCTACGAGCAGGCGGTCGGCATGGAGCAGGACCGGCTGATCTACCAGGCCCGGCTGCAGGCGCGGTACGGGCGCTCCTGGCGGCGGAAGGCGCCGGTGGAGGCGCTGATGCCGCTGAAGCTGGCGCGGATCGGCGTGCCGCTCAAGGAGACGGCTCCGGAGGCGCTGGCGATGACGGGCATCGAGCCTGCGGTGCTGCCCCCGCTGGGTCAGCAGGGTGCGGCGGCCGGCGCTCCGGCGCTGGTGGCCGCGGCGGCCGCGGCGGCCGCGCCGGGGCCGGCCCAGCAGGCGGAGCAGATGGAGCAGGCCCGCCAGGCCGCCGAGGCGCAGGGTGCGGTGCCCGGGCAGCCCGCGGTCGTGCACGGCCCGCCGCCGTTCGCGGTGGAGCCGACGGCCATGCCTGCGGCGCACAACAGCGCGTGGTTCGCCGCGCCGAAGGCTCCGCAGGCGGCGTACGAGGGCGGTTACAACCCGCAGTACGTCGAGGGGCTGGAGCCGACTCCGGTCCTGCCTCCGATGGGGCCGGAGGAGGAGCAGCCGGTGCGGCAGGACATCCCGATCCCGGCGCCCCGCCAGGAGGAGGTCCCCCAGGCCGCGCAGGCCCAGCAGATGCAGCAGGCCCAGCAGGCCCAGCAGATGCAGCAGGCCCCGGAGGAAGGCCCGGAGACCCCCGACGAGGCCGAGTTCGCCGAGGTCGCGTACAAGGTGTTCTGCGCGCTGTCCGACGAGAAGCAGGACTACCCGTCGGCCGAGGCGCTCGACATACACCTCTCGGACGGCTACGGCGTGACGCACCCGCGCAGCGGTTCCCTGCTGCGCCGGATGATCCCGGCGTTCAAGCTGCGCTACAACAAGGACCGCGAGGCCGAGCACATCGCCTGAGCCTGAGCGGCCGAGCACGTCGTCCGATCATGCGGAAGGGCCCGCACCCCTCGGGGTGCGGGCCCTTCCGCATGTCGGTACCGGTGCCTCAGGCGGCGAGCAGCTTGCGCACCCGGTCCGCGCCCACCGCCAGCAGCAGCGTGGGCAGTCGCGGCCCGGTCTCCCGGGTCACGAGGAGCCGGTAGAGCAGCGCGAAGAAGGTCCGCTGCGCGACCTTGAGCTCGGGCGTCGGCTTGGCGTCGGGCTCCAGCCCGGCCATGACCTTCGGGACGCCGTAGACGAGCGTGGTCAGCCCGTCGAGGGACCAGTGCGAGTCCAGGCCCTCCAGCAGCAGGCGCAGCGATTCGCGGCCCTCGTCGTCCAGGGACGACAGCAGCTCGGTGTCGGCGTCCTCGCGTACGAGGGTGCGCTGGTCGGCCGGGACCTGGGTGGTGATCCAGTTCTCGGCGCGGTCCAGGCGCGGCCGCACCTCGTCGAGGGAGGTGAGCGGCTGCGACGGGTCGAGGTCCGTCAGGATGCGCAGGGTCTGCTCGTCGTGGCCGGCGGTGATGTCGGCGACGGACGCGAGCGTCCGGTACGGGAGCGGGCGCGGGGTGCGCGGCAGTTCGGCGGCGGCGGTGCGCACGGCGCGGGTGTGCGCGGCGGCGTCGGCGGGCAGGACGGAGCCGTCGGCGACCTTGGCCTCCAGCTTGTCCCACTCGTCGTAGAGCCGCTGGATCTCCTGGTCGAAGGCGATCTTGAAGGACTGGTTGGGGCGGCGGCGGGCGTACAGCCAGCGCAGCAGCTGCGGCTCCATGATCTTCAGCGCGTCGGCCGGGGTCGGGACCCCGCCCTTGCTGGAGGACATCTTGGCCATGCCGCTGATGCCGACGAAGGCGTACATCGGTCCGATCGGCTGCTCGCCGCCGAAGATGTGCACGATCTGGCCGCCGACCTGGAAGGACGAGCCGGGCGAGGAGTGGTCGACGCCGGAGGGCTCGAAGATCACGCCCTCGAAGGCCCAGCGCATGGGCCAGTCGACCTTCCAGACGAGCTTGCCGCGGTTGAACTCGCTGAGCTTGACCGTCTCGGTGAACTCGTCCTCGGTGCAGACGTAGGTCATCTCGGTGGTCGCGTCGTCGTACGAGGTGACCTTGGTGAAGTCCTTGCCGCATTCACCGCAGTACGGCTTGTACGGGAAGTACCCGCCCTCGCCGGTGCTGCCGTCGTCCTCGGCGGCGGCGCCGGAGCCCTCGGCGGCCTCCAGCTCGGCCTCGTCGACCTGCTTCTGCTGGGGCTTCTTGCCGCCCGGCTTCTGCTTGGTGCGGTACTGGTCGAGGACGGCGTCGATGTCGCCGCGGTGCTTCATCGCGAACAGGACCTGCTCGCGGTAGACACCGGTGGTGTACTGCTCGGTCTGGCTGATCGGGTCGTAGTCCACGCCCATCTCGGCCATGGCCTCGACGAAGACGGCCTTGAAGTGCTCGGCCCAGTTCGGGTACGCGGAGCCGGCCGGGGCGGGCACGGAGGTCAGCGGCTTGCCGATGTGCCGGGCCCACGACTCGTCGATGCCGGGCACGCCGGCGGGCACCTTGCGGTACCTGTCGTAGTCGTCCCAGGAGATGAGGTGGCGGACCTCGATGCCCCGGCGGCGGATCTCGTCCGCGACCAGGTGCGGGGTCATGACCTCGCGGAGGTTGCCCAGGTGGATGGGGCCGGAGGGGGAGAGTCCGGACGCGACGACGACAGGTTTGCCGGGTGCTCGGCGCTCCGCCTCGGCGATGACCTCGTCCGCGAAACGGGAGACCCAGTCGGTCTCGGTGCTGCTCTGAGCCACGACACGTCCTTCTATCTCGAATGCTGGCTTCAGCCATTCTCCCAGACGGAACAGGCCCCTCCGGGGTTGCTTCCGCCCAGTGATATCCCGCGAAAGGGATGGCGCCCGCGTGGGATACTCGGCACTTGTCGGAAGACCCAAGTACAGAACCTCACAGGAACGGCAGCTCATGGCCTCGGTCCCTTCGCTCGCTTCGTCCGTCAATCAGCGCGTCGCCGACGCCCTTGCCTCCGCCCTGCCGGAGGCCGGTGGCGCGGACCCGCTGCTGCGACGAAGCGACCGGGCCGACTTCCAGGCCAACGGCATCCTGGCGCTCGCGAAGAAGGCGAAGGCCAACCCGCGCGAGCTGGCGACGACCGTGGTCGAGGGCATCCCGACCGGTGACCTGATCCAGGAGATCGAGGTCTCGGGTCCGGGCTTCCTCAACATCACCATCACCGACAAGGCGATCATCGAGACCCTGGCGGCGCGTGCGCTCGACGACCGGCTCGGCGTGCCGCTCGCGGCGAACCCGGGCACCACGGTGATCGACTACGCGCAGCCGAACGTCGCGAAGGAGATGCACGTCGGGCACCTGCGGTCCGCCGTGATCGGCGCGGCGATGGTGGAGATCCTGGAGTTCACGGGCGAGAAGGTGGTCCGTCGCCACCACATCGGCGACTGGGGCACCCAGTTCGGCATGCTCATCCAGTACCTGCTGGAGCACCCGCACGAGCTGGACCACAAGTCCGACGAGGAGGTCTCCGGCGAGGAGGCCATGTCCAACCTCAACCGCCTCTACAAGGCCTCGCGCGGCCTCTTCGACTCCGACGAGGAGTTCAAGACGCGGGCCCGGGCCCGGGTGGTGGACCTCCAGGCGGGCGACCCGGAGACCCTCGCCCTGTGGCAGCGGTTCGTGGACGAGTCGAAGATCTACTTCTACTCCGTCTTCAACAAGCTGGACATGGACATCCAGGACCCGGACGTGGTCGGCGAGTCCGGCTACAACGACATGCTGGTGGAGACCTGCAAGCTGCTGGAGGAGTCGGGCGTCGCCGTCCGTTCCAACGGCGCGCTCTGCGTGTTCTTCGACGACGTCAAGGGCCCGGACGGCAACCCGACCCCGCTGATCGTGCAGAAGTCGGACGGCGGCTTCGGCTACGCGGCGACCGACCTGTCGGCGATCCGTGACCGGGTGGCCAACCTCGGCGCGACCGAGCTGATCTACGTGGTCGACGCGCGGCAGTCCCTGCACTTCAAGATGGTCTTCGAGACGGCCCGCCGCGCGGGCTGGCTGAACGACGAGGTCAAGGCCGTACAGCTGGCCTTCGGCACGGTCCTCGGCAAGGACGGCAAGCCGTTCAAGACCCGTGAGGGCGAGACGGTCCGGCTGGTGGACCTGCTGGACGAAGCCATCGACCGCGCGGCGGCCGTCGTACGGGAGAAGGCGCAGGACCTGTCCGAGGCCGAGATCGGCGAGCGGGCGGTCCAGGTCGGCATCGGCGCGGTGAAGTACGCGGACCTCTCCACCTCGGCGGCGCGGGACTACAAGTTCGACCTGGACCAGATGGTGTCGCTGACGGGTGACACGTCCGTGTACCTCCAGTACGCGTACGCCCGTATCCAGTCCATCCTGCGCAAGGCCGGGGACGCGAAGCCCGCTGCCCACCCGGAGCTGGCCCTCACCCCGGCGGAGCGCGCCCTGGGTCTGCACCTGGACCACTTCGGCGAGCTCATCGCCGAGGCGGCGTCGGAGCACGCCCCGCACAAGCTGGCGGCGTACCTCTACCAGCTGGCGTCGTTCTACACGACCTTCTACTCGGAGTGCCCGGTCCTGAAGGCGGACACCCCGGAGCAGGTCGAGAACCGGCTGTTCCTGTGTGACCTGACGGCCCGGACGCTCTCCAAGGGCATGTCCCTCCTCGGGATCCGGACGCCCGAGAAGCTCTGATATCCGGAATCCGGACAGAACGCACCAAAGATCAACGACCCCGGCATCCACTGCCGGGGTCGTTGGCTTTTCGTGATGTTTAAGCCATCAACTTTCACGCCACCCCCACTAATCTGATCATGTTCAAAAGATCTGTATGGGGGAAACAAGTGAAGAAGATCAAGCGCATGGCCGCGGTCGCCGCGGTCGCCGTGGCCGGACCGACCATCCTGACCGCCACGCCCGCCATGGCCGCCGACCAGCCGGCCGTGATCGTTCCTGACGTGGCGCCGAAGGACGACGCCACCACCGACGCCGGTGCGCCGACCACGCCCGTCGCCGAGAAGCCCGTCGCGGACCAGCCCGTCGCCGAGAAGCCCGCGCCCGTCGTCGAGTCGCCCGCGCCGACCACCCCGGCCCCGGCGCCCGCCGAGCAGCCCGCGAAGGACGCCAAGCCCGCCGCGGACAAGCAGCACGCCGACTCCGACGGCATCATGATGGGCCCCGAGGTCACCGTCGCGGGCATCCCGAAGAACGGCTTCAAGCCGGGCGGCGACTGGACCCAGCTCAAGGTGTCGGTCGACAACTCGGGCGGCGACTGGATCACCGGGCTCGCGCCCCGCCTCTCGGTCGACAAGGCCGGCGGCAAGCTGAAGGCCAGCCACTACGAGATCGAGACCCGCATCGTCCGCACGGACGGCACCAGCTACTGGTGGCCCGCGACGGCGCTCGACCACGAAACCGACGCCACCAGCATGAGCGACTACTTCATCGGCACCGTCGACACCGTCGGCACCCTCGACCGCGGCGAGAGCCGCGACCTCGACGTGCGCATCCGCTTCACCGCGGACGCCCCGCGCATCAACTTCGACATGGCCTCCGACGCCGTGAAGATCAGCGCCGACGGCTGGAAGTACGGCCCCAGCACCTGGTACGACGCCAAGATCGAAGGCGCCGAGGACGGCGAAGAGGACCCGTTCGTCGAGGGCCCCGCGCTCACCGTGAACGGCGTTCCGGAGACCGTCAAGGCCGGCGGCGACTGGACCAACCTGTCCGTCCGCGTCGACAACTCCGGCAAGAAGGCCCTGGACGGCTTCAACGTCGGCCTGGTCCTGGCCCGGCCGGACTGGGTTCCGATGAAGGGCTCCCAGGTCAAGGTCGAGGTCCTGAGCAAGGACAAGAACGGCAAGTCCGGCTGGCACGAGGCCGAGGTCCGGGACGAGGAGGAGGGCATGTTCCTCGGATTCGACCTCGCGGGCGGCCCCGTCGCGGACGGCCAGAGCTTCGACATCCAGGTCCGCATCCGCCTGACGGCCGACGCGCCGCTCGGCGACCTGCGGATCTCCTCCTGGGGCTCCTCCCAGGTCGGCCCGGACACCCCGACGCCGTGGGCGACCTCGCGCTCCAAGGCCCGCCTGACGAAGATCGTCGCCGCCGACCCGGCCACCGGCGGGAACGGCAACCAGCCGAACCCGAACGGCGGCGCGAAGCCGATCGCCGACAACACCACGGGCCACACCGGCGGCGAACTCGCCACCACCGGCGCCGACGCGGCCACCACCTGGGCCCTCGGCGGCGCGGGCGTGGCCCTCGCCATGGGCGCCGCCCTGGTAGCGGGCACCGGCCGCCGCCGCCGCCGCGCCACCGCCTGAGCCACTCGGTCGCCAGGCCCCGTCACCCACCCGGTGGCGGGGCCGCGCGCCTTTCCGGTCAGTAGTGGTAGCGGGCCTGAGCGATCTCCACGGCCGCGTCCCTGATCCGGTACACCAGACGCTGCTCGTCGGTGATCCGCCGGGACCACCACCCCGAGAGGTTCTCCTTGAGCGGTTCCGGCTTGCCTGCACCCTCGAACGGCGTGCGCTGGATCTCCTTGATCAAGCGGTTGATCCTCTTCAGGAGCTTGGGGTCGGCGGTCGCCCAGTAGGTGTACTGCTCCCAGGCGCTGCTGGAGAAAAGGACCTTCACGCGGCGAACCCCTCGTCGCCTTCCGCTTCGATGAGCTCCCTGGCCTGGCCTTGACCGGCGTCCAGCTCGGCGATCGACTCCATGAGGATCTGCGCGTTGCGCGGTGAGCGCAGCAAGTAGACGGTCTCCTGCCAGGACCGGAAGTCTTCGGCGGACATGATGACGACGTCGCCGTGCTCCCGGGAGGTCACCTCTATGGGTACGTGGTCCTCGTTGACCTGCCGGATCAGCGGGTAGAAGCGCTGCCGAGCCTCGTTCGCGGACATCGACACGTTCGTCCTCCTGAACACTACGGACACACACTCGTACGGGTTTACCGTACCAGTCTTGGCGTCGCCCCGGACGGCCCGCGTAGCCCGGCAGCAAGGCCGGCGTCACCCGTTCGGGCCGATTCGGGCTCTGCACCCCGGGTAGGGGACGGCCCGTCCTTCCCCCATCCGACCTCCGGAGGCCTCCGTGCCCGACATGAACGGCCCCTACAAGCCCGGCACCCCCTGCTGGATCGACCTGATGGTCCCCGACCAGCAGGCGGCCCTCGACTTCTACAACGACCTCTTCGGCTGGCAGGGCGAGATCGGCCCGGCCGAACAGGGCGGCTACTCCGTCTGCACCCTCAAGGGCCAGCCGGTCGCCGGCATCATGAAGGCGAGCAACCCGGACGGCACCGTCCCGGACCCGATGCCGCCGACCGTGTGGACCACGTACCTGGCCACCGACTCCCTGGACTCCACCCTCAAGTCGGTCACCGACGCCGGCGGCTCCGTGATGATGGGCGCGATGGACGTCATGGACCTCGGCCGGATGGCCGTGATCACCGACCCCACCGGCGCCGCCGTCGGCCTGTGGCAGGCCGGCACCTTCGACGGCGCCGCCATCGTCAACGAGCACGGCGCCCTCATCTGGAACGAGCTGAGCACCGCCGACATCCCCGCCGCGGCCGCCTTCTACACCGCCGTCCTGCCCGTCACCACGGCCCGCTCCGAGATGCCGGGCGCCGGCGACTACACCGAGTTCCAGGTCGACGGCCGCGCGGTCGGCGGGATGATGGACCTGGCCAAGCTGCCGGAGGGGGTCCCGCCGCACTGGATGCCGTACTTCCACGTGGACAACGTCGACGAGATCCAGGCCGCCGCCGTACGGGCCGGAGGCAGCGTCATGGCCCCGGCCTTCGACATGGCGGCGGGCCGGATGGCCGTCCTCGCCGACCCCCAGGGCGGCGCCTTCTCGGTGATCACGGCGACCACCCCGGAGCAGACCGGCTGAGGTGACCTGATGTCACCCGGCGCACGGGGAACCCGCTCCCCGTGCGCCCCCTCACCTCGTGAACCGGTGCCACCAGCGACGGGGCCGCCGGGCCGCCTCGCGCATGCCCGCGGCCTCCTGCCTGCACTTGGCCTCCCGCTCCGCGTCGCCGACCGCGGCGAAGCCCGCCGCGGCCCGCTCGAAGCCCTCCGCCGCCTCCGCGAAGCGGCCCAGACTGCCCAGGGTCCCTGCCAGCGCCCGTACCGCAGCGGCCCGGCCGGCCTGGTCCCCCGCGGAGTCCAACAGTGCGCAGGCCCGCTCGTGCGCCTCCAGCGCCTGCTTCCAGTCCCCCTCCACCTGGTGCATCACGCCCAGGTTGATCATCACCACGCCTTCGCCGTGCCTGTCGCCTTCCCCCGTGAAGACGATCAGCGCCTCCTCCAACCGGGCCCGCACCCCATGCGACGACCCCGTGGACAACAGCGTGGCAGCGATCCCGCTCAGCAGCCACGCCAGGCGGGTCCGGTAGCCCAGCTCCCGCACGATGGCGAGTGCCTCTTCCCATACGGCCACGCCCTCCTCGCGCCGTCCCGCCGCCGATAGCGCCTCACCAAGTGCGTCCAGCACGATGACCTCGCGGTGCCTGTCACCCAACTCCCGCAAGAGGGCGAGAGACCGCCGGTGCATGGCGATCGCCTCCTCCAGCTGTCCCAGGTGCTGAAGATCGCTGGCCAGCGCCACGAGCACCGCGGCTTCCGCATGCAGGTTCCCCAGCTCGCGGTAGATGTCCAATGCTTGTTGGTGAGCTTGCCGCGCGTCCTCGAAACGGCGCGCAACACGGTACGAGGTGCCCAGCAGGTTCAGTGCCCTGCCCTCCCCCTCCCGGTCAGAGGCCTCGCGGAACAGGGCGAGGGCTTCCGTCAGCCGCTCGGTGGCCTCCGAGTCCTGCGCCTGGCACAGTGCGCTGCCGAGGTCGCACACCGCGACGGCCAGGCCGTCGGGCCTGCCCGTCGTGCGCACGGCCGCGAGTACGTGGCGCGCCATCAGCAAGTGTTCTTGCGTATGCCCGTAGAGCCGGAGGTAGGGAGCCAGGAAGTCGGCCAGTTCCACGGCGGTGTCCACCCGACAGGTGTCGGCTGCGAAGCCCACGGCGGCGACCAGCAGCGGACGCTCCGTGTCGAGCCAGTCCAGCGCCTGCGCCACGGAAGGCAGTCCCGGCCCGCTGCTGCCCGGACTGTTCACCCCCAGGAGCTCCTGCGCCACTCCGGTGCTCAAGACCAGGTTGGCCAGGAAAGCGTCCGTCGCCTCCTCCCTCCCGTCCTCCTCCGCGCACTCCTCCCCCCGCTCCAGCGCGTACAGCCGCAGCAGGTCGTGTATCCGCCACCGCCCCGAGCCCACCGGCTGCTCCGTCAGCAGGCTGGCCCGTACGAGCGCGGCCAGCTTGGGCCGTACCTCCTCGCCCTCGCCTGTGAGCAGGCCGGCGTACTCGGTGCGGCAGTCCGGGCCCGGGTTCACCGTCAGCAGCCGGAAGACCCGCGCCTGGTCGGCGGGCAGCCGCGCGTACGAGAGGTCGAACGCGGCCCGCACCCCCACCGGTACACCGCCCTCGTCGAAGGTCAGCGCCTCCAGCCGGCTCCGGGCTTCGGCCAGCCGCCGTGCCAGCTCCCCCGCGGACAGTCCGGGATCGCCCGCTAGTACCGCCCCCGCCACCGCGAGGGCCAGCGGCAGCCGTCCGCAGCGCCGGGCGATCCCGGCCAGGGCCTCGGGCTCCCGTGCCGGCCGGGGATCGTCCGGCCACGCGCGCAGCACCGCGTCGGCGAGGAGTTCGGCCGCGGGCCCTTCCGCCAGCTCGTCCAGCGGGAGCACCCGCCCCGCGAACCCGGGCGCCACCAGCCGGTGCCGCGAGGTCACCAGCAGCCGGTGCGCGTCGGCGGCCGGTACGAGGTCACGCACCTGCCCGACCGCACCCGCGTCGTCGGCCACGATCAGCACGCGCTGCCCGGCCTGGGCGAAGGCCGCCAGCCGCGCCCGGTACAGCGCGACCCGGCCATCCGGCGACTCCGGCATGTCCGTGTCGCGGATCCCCAGGTGGCGCAGCATCTCCTGGACCGCCTGCGGCCCGCTCACCCCGCCGTCGGGGGCGTAGCCGCGCAGCGACAGGAAGAACACGCGGTCGCCGAACCAGCCCAGTTCCACGGCCCGGTGGGCCGTGGACACCGCCAGCGCACTCTTGCCCACGCCGGCCAGCCCGGCCACCACGACGACCGTCGGGCCGCCCTCCGCGAGCAGGCCCACCAGCTCCTTGACCGGCCCCTCGCGCCCGACCAGGGCGGCGGGCGCGTCGGGCAGGCCGAGCAGCGCCCGGGGCGCGGGGCCGGCGCCGGCCGCGTAGCTGATGTGGTCGCCGGCGGCCTGGGTGATCCGCGCGTTCCCGTCGGCGCGGGCCCACTGCTCGTTGCCCACTAGGGGGTGGGGGCGGTGCCGGTGCCGGTGCCCGTGCCGGGGGTGCTGCTCCCGGTGTCGGTGGTCTGCTGCACGCGGGAGTCGTCGTCGGCCCGAGCCCGCTGATCCAGCAGACCAGGAGTGGGGCCGCCGCCGGACTGGGTGATCTGACCCGTCCCGGAGGCGCGGGCCCGCTGCCGCACGACGGTCTGTCCGGCACCCGCGGCGCCCGGCCCGCTGCCCGCCCACCAGGCCCCGGCCAGCCCGAAGGCCGCCGCCATGGCCCCCGCGAATCCGGCGGCGGCCGCCACCTTGTCCGAGTCCTTGTCCGGCAACCAGCCGAAGGGGTCCGCCTGGCCCAGCTTGAAGCTGAGCAGGAACACGATCGCCGTGCCCCCGATGACGACAGCCCACCGCAACGGACGTGACACTGGCCCCCCTTGATGCGTCTCCCGAGCATCCGAAGCTAGCAGGCACCCCCGCCGAACTCGCACCAGACGACCTTCCCCGGCGTCCGGGCCAGCACCCCCCACTCGTCGGCGACCGCGGCGACAAGGATGAGCCCGTGCCCGTGCGGTCGCCCGGTGATCCGGGAGAAGCCGGGCCCGCTGTCGTGCACCTCGACCCGTACGGTCCCGTCCTCGAAGCCGAACAGCCGCAGGAGGTAGCCGCGGCCGCGCGGGACCCCGTACCGCAGGGCGTTGGTCGCCAGCTCGCTCACGCAGAGCAACATGTCGTCGAGGCGTTCCGTTGCCGCCCACGCCCGCAAGGTGTCACGTGTGAAGTGCCGCGCAGCTGCGACGGATCGGGGTGAGCGCGGGTACAGACGCTCGCGCATGAGCGCCGCCTGAATAGTTGGATTCACGGGACGATCGTCGCGTTCCGTGACTAGCGTGTGGCTGAGCGCCAACCCGTACTCATTGATGAGTACGGGTCGGTACGGGGTATTCCGCGTGCGTGGGTGGGGAGTTCGCTGTCATGCCACCGAGGAAACGAGTACGGCCGAACGCGACGACCATGAAGATGGTCGGCGCGATGGTGGCCGCCGCCCGCATCGCCAAGAACCTGACCCAGAAGCAGCTCGGAGAGCTGGTCCGGCTGGACGCGGAGACCATCGCGTCGATCGAGCAGGGCCGCCGCGCGCTGATGCCGAACGTCGCGCAGCTGATGGACCTACACCTGGGCCTGCCGGGCCTGCTGACTGTGGCAGCGCTGGAACTCCCCGACATCGACACGACACCGCCATGGGCCGAGGAGTACCTGGCCCTTGAGCGCAAGGCCATCACCTTGTCCTGGTACGAGGGCCAGCGCGTGCCGGGGCTACTCCAGACCGAGGGCTACGCCCGGGCCCTCTTCAAGTGCCGGGTACCAGCGCACCCCGAGGAAACGATCGAGGATCTGACCGCCCGCCGCATGGCACGGCAGGAGATCCTGCGCCGCAAGACACCGCCGACCCTGAGCTTCGTCATCTGGGAGCCCGCCGTCCGCCACCGCATCGGCGGCCGAGAAGTACATGCGGAGCTCCTGCGGCACTTGCTTGCCTGTTCGGAACTTCCGGACTTGTCCATCCAAGTGATGCCGCTGGAGCAGGCCGCCCACGCAGCACTCGACGGCCCGTTCATCCTCTTGGAAACCCCCACCCACCAGCACCTCGGGTACTCGAAGAGTCAGCGTGGCAGCAGGCTCATCTCAGACCCCGACGAGGTCAGCATCATGGCTCGCCGATATGCGATGCTGCGGACTCAGGCCCTCAACACCGTCCAGACGCAGGGCCTGTTGGACGGCCTGTTAGGAGAGCTATGAGCACCGAACTGAAGTGGTTCAAGTCCAGCTACAGCGGCGGTGACGGCGACGCCTGCGTCGAGGTGGCCGCCTCCGCGACCCAGGTCTACGTCCGGGACTCGAAGGTCCAGCACGGCCCCGTCCTCGACCTCGCTCCGGCGAGCTGGGCGGCGCTGACCGGCTGGGTTGCTCAATAGCCCCATGTACCCGACAGAGCTGACGGAAGCCCGCCTCGATGGTGCGGGCAACATACTCGTCGCGCCTTCGACGTTGCATGACAACGACCTGACCAGGGACTTCTTCGGGTCCGTGATCACCCCGGAGGACCTCGCTTCCGGTGCGCCCGACCTCGCGCAGAAGACCGTCTACCTGTGCGGTGACGTCTCCGGGATCAGCAGCGGCCAGCTGAACGCGGCGGACAGGGTGTTCGTCGTACGGGAGCTGTCGCGCGGGTACCGCGAGGACGTCGTCGACGCGCCCTGGACCCTCGTCGACGTCGGACGGGTTCCCCTCCGGGTGTATGGCGTCGGCGTGTACTACCGCCGGTTCTTCGACCTCGACGCCGACCACTTCGGGCGGATCCGCGCGGAGCACGCCTTCCAGTCCCTGACGGAGTCCACCAAGCCCGGTACGGCTCATCGCAGCGGAATCTATCTGACGCCCGTCGAGCAAGACGGCGAGGACCTGCATTTCCGCCTGCTCCGGTGCTCCACGAATCTCTCGGGGCCGACCGAGGGATTCCGCGCGACCGACACCCACATCGTCGAGGCGCTGAATCGCGAGGCCGCCACCGTCTTCCGGGGCCAGGCGCCGCTGAATCATGTCCTCGCGCAGATCTACCACAACACCCTCGCCACGGCGGAGCGCAAGCAGTCCAAGGCCAGGATTTCGGCCCATGCCGACAAGACCAAGGACATGCCCGTCAATGGCGTCATGGCCTTCTGCACCTTCTACGACGGGCTCGAAAAGCTGCGGCCCCTGGCCGAAGACCCCTTCGACTACGGCGTGAAGCGTGCCAGCGGGCTGACCAGGCTCCGCTTTCGCCTCAAGGAGCCGAGCGAGGGACGCGACGCGGAGGCGCTCCCCGCGCAGTTCGCCCTGACGCTCTATCCGGGCTCCGTGTTCTTCATGCCGCTGTCCACCAACCGTCTGTACACGCACGAGATCGTGCCCTCGACGCTGGGCGCCGAGGCCCTCCCGACCCGTCTGGGGTACGTGGTGCGGTGTTCGAGCGCCGAAGCCGTTCACAGGAACGGGCAGACGTTCCTCAAGGCGGCCGGGGATCTGGTCAGGCTGGGGCCGCCCACACCCGAGGGCATGGACGAGCTGCGCAGGCTGTACGCCGAGGAGAACAGGACCTCGTCTTTCATCGACTACGGCGACGCGTTCCTCTTCAGCATGAACACCGGAGACTATGTTGCTCCCCGCGCCTAGGGTCTCCGACGCGTTCGTCTCGTACGCGTTGCCGGCCGCGCCGGATCTCTTTGCGGAGCTGTCCGCGTCGGCTCGTCTGGAGGCCGCGGGAAAGGGCCGGCAGGGTGCCGTGCTCACCAGGGTCGACGAGGCGGAGGTCGGGGTCCCTCTCGTCCGCACCACCACTCAATACGGCAGCCCGGCGCAGCGTTTCCGCGCGGTGCACGAACGGCTGGCGCAGCAGATCCAAGAACACCTGGCGATCCCGGTCGGCTTCAACAACGCTCTCATCGAGAGCTACACGAACGCGTACCGAACCATGGGGAGCCATTCCGATCAGGCCCTGGATCTGGCGGACGAGTCGTTCATCGCCGTCTTCTCCTGCTACCGGCATCCCGAAGCGGGCCCGCCACGGAAGCTGGTGGTCGAATCAAAGGGGGCCGGTGTCGACCCGTTCGAGATCCCTCTCGACCACAACAGCTTCGTCGTGTTCTCGGTCGCATCGAACCGGCGGTTCAAGCACAAGATCGTGCTGGACGCGCCCGTCCCGACGGTGGACAACCACTGGCTGGGCGTGACGTTTCGGACGTCGAAGACCCTCGTCCGGTTTCGCGACGGACACGCGTACCTCCCGCAGGGCGCACGCCTCACCTCGGCCGACGAGGAGCAGAGGCGCGCGTTCTACCGGCTACGGCGCCGTGAGAACGATGAGACGGACTTCGTCTATCCCCCGCTGACGTACACCGTCAGCGAGAGCGATCTGCTGCCGCCCGTCTGACCTCAGGGGCGGCTCGCCACCAGCGCCGCCAGGCCGTCCAGGATGCGGTCCAGGCCGAAGCGGAACTGGAAGTCCGGCTCGCCGGAGCCGGTGAACGCGTCCGAGTCCAGCAGTCGCGTGACCGCCGGGTGGCTGTCCGGTCCGGTCATGAGCCGCAGTGTGCGGACGTACTGGCCGAGCGCCTGGTCCGGGGCGACCCCGGACTTCACGATGGCGTCGATCATGTCGGCGGTCATGGTGGCCTCGTTCCGTACCAGACCCCCGATCAGGATGATCGTCGAGAGCTTCTCGCTCTCCGCCAGAGCCGTGCCTGCCATGGCGCCGAGGCCCCGGTCCATCCAGGCCAGCTGGTTCGGGGAGACGGGCGCGGCGGTGATCGGGATGCGCAGGATCCAGGAGTTGGCCATCAGGACGGCCCGCTGCGCGTACGCCCAGTCCGTGAGCAGTTCGCGCCAGCCCCATTCCTGCGCCTCGGGCGGCAGCGGCGGCGGGGTGCCGACGCCCGCGTCCGCCATGAGGACGTAGAGCTCCTCCTTGGCGGCGACGTACCGGTAGAGGGACATCGTCGAGACGCCCAGCTCCTTGGCGACGCGGCCCATGGAGACGGCGTCCACCCCCTCGGCGGCAGCCAGCGCCACCGCCGCGTCCACGATCTTCGGCAGCGTGAGCGTGGGGCGCGGCCCCTTGCCGGGGCGTTCGCGCAAGCCCCAGGCCATTTCCAGGCTCGCAGGGAGCCCTGTCCCGTTGTCCTCGTCCGCCATGACCGCCCGCTCCTCGATTGACCCCCATCCTAGTTCTGTGTATTACTTACACAGAAGAGCGTAAGGCATACGCAGAAGCGCTCCAGAAGCAGAAGCTGGGAAGGGAGCCCATCCCCCATGACCACGCACGCCTCCGGTGACCTCGGCATCCACGCCACCGGCCTGTCCAAGTCCTACGGCGACCTCCGCGTCCTCGACGGCATCGACCTCGCCGTCCCGCGCGGCAGCGTCCTCGCCCTCCTCGGACCCAACGGCGCCGGCAAGACCACCACCGTCCGGATCCTCGCCACCCTCACCGCCGCCGACGCCGGAACCGCCCGTGTCGCCGGGCACGACACCGTCACCGCACGAGCCCGCGTCCGTGAACTGATCTCCCTCACCGGCCAGTTCGCCGCCCTCGACGAGCTCCTGACCGGCACCGAGACCCTGCGCATGATGGGCCGGCTCGCCGGGCTCTCCCCGCGCGCCGCCCGCACCCGCGCCGAGGAACTCCTCGCCCGCTTCGGCCTCACCGAGGCCGCCGGCCGCACCGCGAAGACGTACTCGGGCGGCATGCGACGGCGCCTCGACCTGGCCGCGAGCCTCGTCTCCCGCCCCGAGGTGGTCTTCCTGGACGAGCCGACCAACGGCCTCGACCCGCGCAGCCGCCAGGACCTGTGGGACCTCGTACGGGAACTGCGCGGCGACGGCACCACCGTCCTGCTGACCACTCAGTACCTGGAGGAGGCCGACCGGCTCGCCGACCGCGTCGCCGTCCTCTCCGGCGGCCGCATCGCCGCCGAGGGCACCCCGGCCGAGCTGAAGTCACGCGTCGCCGGGCACCGCCTGGACCTGACCCTCGCCACCGGCGCCGCCTACGAGGCCCTCGCCCCGCGCGCCGTCCACCTCGACCCCGACGCGCTCACCCTCGGCCTGCCCACCGACGGCACCGCCGCCCACGTCCGTGCCCTGCTCGACGAACTCGACCCGGACCGCACCGCCGTGGACCGCTTCACCGTCCGCAGCGCCACCCTCGACGACGTGTTCCTCACCCTGACGGGAGCCGACCGATGACCGCCCTGCCCGTGAGCGCCCTCGCCCTGGCCGGCCGCAGCCTGCGCATCAGCAGCCGTCGGCCCGACGCCCTGATCGGCGCCCTGATGCTGCCCGTCATGCTGATGCTGATCTTCGTCTACTTCTTCGGCGGGGCCATCGACACCGGGACGGAGTACGTGACGTACGTGGTCCCCGGCGCCATGCTGCTCTGCGCGGGCTTCGGCGCGGCCTCCACCGCCGTCAGCGTCGCCGAGGACATGACGAACGGCGTCATCGACCGCTTCCGCTCCCTCGACATCGGCGCCATCCCGATCCTCGCCGGACACGTCACGGCCTCGGTCCTGCGCAACCTGATCTCCACCACCCTGGTCCTCGCCGTGGCCCTCGCGATCGGCTTCCGGCCCCAGGCGGGCCCGGCCGCCTTCCTCGCCGCGGCCGGCCTGCTGCTGACGTACATCACGGCGATCTCGTGGCTGGCCGCCGCACTCGGCCTGCTCGCCAAGTCCCCGGAGGCGGCGGGCGGCTTCACCTTCCTGATGATGTTCCTGCCCTACCCGTCCAGCGCCTTCGTCCCCATCGACACCATGCCGAGCTGGCTGCACGGCTTCGCCGACCACCAGCCGCTGACCCCCGTCATCGAATCCCTGCGCGCCCTGCTCCTGGCGCAGCCCGCCGGGGACGCGCCCTGGGTGGCCCTGACCTGGTGCGCGGGCATCACGGCGGTGGCCGTGGCCCTGTCGACGGTCCTGTTCCGCAGCAGGACGCGCTGAGGGGCTCCTCACCGGGAGGAGCCCCTCGGCACGCCGACGGCGCGTACCCGCTCAGCGATTGAGCGGGTAGGAATGCCGGCCCGTCGCCTCGTCGATCTCGGCGTGGGCCTTCTGCAGCATCTGCGACGCGAGATCCATGAGCGCGCGAGCACCCGCGATCTCTTCCCCGACCCTCAGCTGCTCCGGGTCGGAGGGGTGACGCAGGGCGTAGCCCCGCGCCTTGATCTCGGAGCCGTCCCCGAGTCTGACCAGGGCCGCCGCACTGGTGCGGTGGCCCTCCTCGGTGAATTCGAGCTCCACATGCCACCCGACGAGCGTGGCCATGGTGCATCACCTCCAGGGGGTCACCCTTCCCTCCAGGGTGCGCCCGCGGGAGGGGCGGCGCGAGCCGGAGCCGGGGGGCTCCCGGCCGTCAGCCGGCGGTCAGGCCTCGGTCAGGGTCGCCGCCACCGTCCGGAACCACGCCCCGTACGAGAACGGCTCGGGCGGGTTGACCTCCATGCCGAGCTCGGCGGCGGCCAGGGCGTAGTCGCCCTCGTCCAGCGGGAGCGCGATCAGCTCGTGGAGCTCACCGACGAGGCGGGCGACGATCTGCGGGTCGGTGGTGGCGGCGTAGTCCGCGACCGCCGCCTCGTGGTCGGGGAACTCGTCGACGATGTCCTGCGAGAACCAGCCGCCCAGCAGCTGCGCCGTCTCCGGGAACCGTGCGTGCCACTCCCAGTGGGTCTGCGGGTTCGCCGGCGGCGGCACCTCGCCGTCCTCGATGCTCTGCTTGAGGTGGTCGGCGAGCACGAACAGCCAGTTGCCGATCGCGGACTGCGGGATCCCGACGTCGGGGACGGCGTAGAACTCGCCGAGGTCGATCCGCAGGCGCCCCGGAGGATTGCGGCCGTACTCGCGCAGCTGGCGCTCCGCCTCCGCGATGGCCCAGGGGCGGGTGTGCCAGGTGTGGCGCAGGTAGGCGTCCAGCGCGCGGCTGCGCTGCTCCGCCGTGTCGTCGGCGGACTGGCCGAGGTAGGCGCGCAGCACCTGGTCGAGCTCGCCGTAGCGCCGGTCGTGTTCGAGGGGCTTCATGGACACGGTCGGCTGCCTCTACGGGTAGAACGGGACGGTCGTCAGGACGACGAATCCGTACGGGCTGGCGGGCTCGCGGCGCAGGACGACGCGGGCGGCGCGGACGTCGACGGGGCCCTGGCCGGCGAGCAGCATGGCCTCCAGCTGCACCCGGCCGACGGGCTCCTCCCGGGACGGCCAGGCGGCCTCAAGGGTGAGGCGGGCCCGCGTCCCCTGGGCGAGCCAGCGGTGGATGACCTGCTCGTTGGCGGTCACCACCTGCTGGGTGGCCCACTGGGCGGTCTCCCGGTCGGGGTAGGTGGCGGATCGGGTCAGCATCGGATCATTGTCTCAATTCGCGTTGAACGACCAGAAGACGCCGACCTCGTCCGCCGACACCGCGATCAGGCCGAGGTCCATCATGTAGTCGGTGAAGGGGTGGCCGCCTTCGAGGTCCCGCGCCAGGAAATCGGGCGCGTCGGAGCCGCGGGCGAGGTCGGAGGAGGTCCAGAACGCCGCATCGGGGCCGAACCGGTCCAGCACGGTCCGGGCGTCCGCGAGCACGGCGTCCCTGTCCTCCCGGGACCGGACCGGGAAGCCCTCGAAGAACCACTCCTGCGCCAGCGAGGCGAGCAGCCCGACGGCGGCGCCGGCCGTGACCGGCCGCAGCCCGGCCCGCAGGTCCTCGGCGGTCATCGCACGGAAGGGGTAGGAGGGGAACCCGGCCTCCCATCCCTCCTTGAACGTCTCCGAATCCTGGGCGGACCAGCCCCGCGGGTCGGCGACCGACCGCTCCATGACGGCGCGGACGTCCTCGGCCCAGTCCTCGTGCAGCCGGGGACCGCTCCTGGCGAAGGTGAAGACGTCCTCCAGGAGCCGCAGCAGCGCGGCTTCCCAGGTGGCGGCATCGACGGATCGGCTCGGCATGGAGTCCCTTCTCTCCGGGCTCAGCAATCGAATGTCCAGAACAGCCCGACCTCGGTGTCGGAGACGATGACCAGGCCGGCGTCCTCCAGGTAGTAGGTCATCGGGGTGTAGCCCCAGTGGGACGCTCCAAAGTCCAGCGTGTCGTCCTTGCGCGCGCCGACGGTGACGTTGGTGTAGCAGGTGAACGTGTCCCCGTAGCGGGCGAGGATGGTGCGGGCCATGTTCTGCAGCTCGTCGAAGCTCTCGGTGAACCTTTCGAGGTTCCGCAGGGTGCAGCCGCCGTCGGTGAGCGCGAGGAGGAGGTTCTCGGCACTCGCACGGTCGATCTCGTGCATCCGTTCCCCGATGTCGGCCGGGGTGAGCGGGCGGGCCGGTTCGTCCCTGAAGGACGGGCGGTAGAACGGGACGGCGGGGTGTTCCGTGGTGCGCTCGTTCGCGGTGTCGTCGAGCCCGGCCCAGCCGCGCGGGTCGGGGACGGCGCGTTCCATGACGGCGAGCACATCGGTCCGCCAGTCCTCGTGCCTGCGCGGACCGGTGGCGCTGAACGTGAACGCGTCCTCGTAGAGGTGCCGTACCGCCGCTTCCCAGGACGTCTGGTCAGTGGACATTTCCGAAGGGCCTTTCTCAGTCGCTGGGCATGGATGTCATGACGGTGAAGGGAGGATTGCGGTTGCTGTCGTACTTGATCCTCGTGTCGATGCCCTTCACATCATGCGCCTTGGCCCTGATGCCGCCGTTCTGCCATCCGGACAGCGGCTCTTGGAGGTCCGCCGGCGCTCTGCTCACGCTGCGCCCGCTGACCCCGCCGTTGGGCGCCGTCCCCTTGAAGTCCTTCACGGCACCTTCGTCCGGCGGCGGTGGGCCCTTGATCCAGGCGTCGATCGCCGCGGCGTTCTCGTTGAGGTTGTGCTGGGTGAGTTCCTGCGCCCGCTGGTAGTCCGGGAAGGCCGAGGAAGCCTTCGTCTTCGGCTTGCCGAACGGCCAGGTCTGGGTCGAGTTGCCCTGCACCTGGTCGCGCAGACGCTGCATCAACTGCTGGTCCGTCTTGCCGACGTGCTTGTCCAGTGTGTGGCCGTCGTTCATGTACTCGTTGGCCGCAAGGTCCAGCACGTACTTGCCGGTGACTGAGTCGATCTTCAGCCAGGTCTGCGAGGTGTCCTTGAAGTCCTCCAGCGACCGGGCGCCGAAGCCGTGGGCGCGGGCGACGCCGGCCTCGAACTTCGGGGCGCTCAGGTGCGCTTCGTCCAGGACGGCCTCAAGCGCGTTCATGCGCGTGGTGAGGCCGTCCACGATGCCGGTGTACTTGTCCACGATCCGGTTGAGCTTGGCCTTGTCCAGCTTCAGGACCGTGTTGACATCGAACTTCAGCAGGAGTCCGGCGGCCCCGCCGACCCCACTGGCCACACTGGTGACCGCGCCGACGATGCTCTTGACGCTGGGCTTGTCCTTGGCCTTCTCCAAGTCCTCGATGATGCTCATGGCGGCCTTCTTCATGGCCCGCTTGAGCTCTTCGAAGACATCGTGGTTCAGCTCGACGGCGGCTTCCGCATACTCGCGCAGACAGTCGCTGATCTTGATCGCCACGTCGTTGAGCACGGTCATCACCGGCTCGCTGCCCGTGGCCACCGTCGCTCCGTACGGACCCGTGGTGTGCGCCCACTGGAGGCCGTGCCGGGTCTGGCCCCAATCCGTACCGCCCCACAGCGCACTGCAGAACGTGCGCATGGCGGCCTCCCAGTCCGCTTTCTGGTGGTTGGTGATGGTGCCGATGATCATCGTCAGCTCGGCGGCCGTGTTGCTCGGGACGACCGAGGCGTTCATCCAGCTGTGGCAGTGCGAGTTGAGGTAGTGCTGCTCCGGGAAGGGATGGACGTCCGCCACCTTGCCGACACGGAAGACGTGCTTCGCGACGGGCTGCAGGACGTCCCGGATGATCTCCGGTATGCCCTCCATCGCGCCGCGGATCAGGTCGTCGCCGCCGTCGTCGTCACCCCACTTGATGTCGGGGACGCTGCCGAACTTGGGATCCTTGTCGATGACCGTGGGGAGCGGGCGCTGCTCCGGGGCCTGTCCGGGCTTGGGGTGGGCCGCCGCATCGGCCTTGGTGTAGGCGTTGGCGGTCTCCGTGAAGCCGACCGCGACACCCCCGATGCTCACCACGCTCTTGCCCAACACTTCCAGCCAGCGGTTGCCTATCTTCTTGTAGGCCACCGCGAACTTCTCGGCCTCGGTGCCCGCCCCACCGGCGTCCGGGTGCTTCTGCAACTCCCGCACAAGCGTGTTCCCACCGCGCATCATGGGATCCTGCTGACCGGCGACCCGTCCGGAGACGGTCCACAGGCTCGACGGCTTGACGTCGATGGTGCCGCCTCCGGCGGGCGGCTGCGCCGGGCCGGGGCTCGACGGGGGGCCCGGGGTGGGTCCGGCCATCAGGCGCCGCCTCCCCAGCCCTGCAGCACGGACTTGTTCGCCGCGGCGTAATTGAGATGCCCCTTGACCACGACCTCGTGCAGCCAGGCCTGCGCGGCCTTGAGGTCCTGGGCCGAGCGGTCCCATTTGTCCAGCTCGTCGATGAAGGCCTGCCGGGCCTCGCCGTCCCAGCTCAGAACGGCCTTCTTGGAGCGCTCGTACAGCAGCTCCAGCTTCTCGTTGAGGTCCTTGAGGATCTCCTCCAGATCCCCCGACAGGCGCTGCAGGGTGGCGAAATCGACAGTGATCCGGTCGTCGTCCGACATGGCGGTGCTGTTCCTCGCTGCTCTCAGATGTCCTGCAGACGGCTGTGCGGGGCGGCGGCCGGCTGGTCCGGCACGGTCAGCTCCGCGGCGGAAGCGGACACGTCCTCCTGGCTCTGGACGCGTCTGAACGCGGCCAGGACCTCAAGCTCCTGGGCCGTGAAGCCGTCACGGGAGGCTCTGGTGGCCGCTTCGAGGAGGGAGAGCACCTGCCGGATCCGCACGGCGTCCTCGGCGGCCCCCCGGTGCAGGGCGCGGTAGGCCGTGGCCGTGGGCCCCTGCCAGCCCGCCGCGATGCTGTCGACCACCCGGTCCATGTTCCGGATCTGGCGCTCCAGATGACCCTGCATCGCATCGAGGTCGTCCGCGAGCTTGGTGAGGCCGTCCTCCGAGACGCTCAGATCGCCGTCCGTCATGTCCACCCCGTCTTCCGTCCATACGTACGTGCATACGTACGTACGCCTAAGAGTTTCGCAGGTGGGACACCGGGGTCACCTGAGTATGCGCACTCATGTTCCAGTTCTTCGCAGGGAGTTCACTGGATCCATGACCCCGGACACCGCCCGCCACCCCCGTGCGTTCGTCGCGCCGCTCGTCTCCACCCTGCTCACGCTGCCGCTCGCGGCCGTCGCGTTCTTCTTCGTCGGGCTGTCCCCGATGGCCTGCGACTCCTGCGGTGAAGCGGCGAGCGACCGGTTCGACGCCTCGTACGGCACCGCCTTCGGCACCTTCGGCTTCGGACTGCTGGTGGTCCTGGCCGTGTTGGTCGCCGCGTGGGCGCTGCCCTGGCAGCGGCGGCACGCCGCCGCCAGGGTGTGGCTGGCCGTCGTCGCCCCGGCGGCCGTCGTCTTCGACTTCATCGTCTTCAACGGCCTCGTCGACTGGCCGTAGAACGGATCAGGCGTTGCGCAGCCAGCCGGCGACCTCGGTCGCCCAGTAGGTCAGGATCGTGTCGGCGCCCGCCCGCTTGATGCCCAGCAGGGTCTCCAGGATCGCCCGGTCCCGCTCGATCCAGCCCTTCTCCGCGGCCGCCTCGATCATCGCGAACTCGCCGCTGATCTGGTACGCCGCCACCGGGACGTCCACCGCCTGCGCGACCCGGTACAGGATGTCGAGGTAGGGGCCGGCCGGCTTGACCATGACCATGTCCGCGCCCTCCTCCAGGTCGAGGGCCAGCTCCCGCAGGGACTCCCGGGCGTTGGCCGGGTCCTGCTGGTACGTCTTGCGGTCGCCCTGGAGCGAGGAGGCGACGGCCTCCCGGAAGGGACCGTAGAAGGCGGAGGAGTACTTCGCCGTGTACGCCAGGATCGACACGTCCTCGTGCCCGGTCTCGTCCAGCGCGTCACGGATGACACCGACCTGACCGTCCATCATCCCGCTCGGGCCCACCACGTGCACGCCCGCGTCGGCCTGGACCTGCGCCATCTCGGCGTACCGCTCCAGCGTCGCGTCGTTGTCCACCCGCCCGTGCTCGTCCAGCACGCCGCAGTGCCCGTGGTCGGTGTACTCGTCCAGGCACAGGTCCGACATGATCACCAGGTCGTCCCCGACCTCGGCCTTCACATCGCGGATCGCGACCTGCAGGATCCCGTCCGGCTCGGTGCCCGCCGTGCCCCGCGCGTCCTTGTTCTCGTCGGCCGGGACACCGAACAGCATGATCCCCGCGACCCCCGCCCCGACCGCCTCCACGGCGGCCTTCCGCAGCGTGTCCCGCGTGTGCTGGACGACGCCGGGCATCGCCGAGATCGCCAGGGGCTCGCTGATGCCCTCCCGTACGAACGCGGGGAGGATCAGGTCCGAGGGGTGCAGCCGGTTCTCCGCGACCATCCGCCGCATCGCCGGGGTGGTGCGCAGCCGGCGGGGCCGCGAGCCGGGGAAGGATCCGTACGTGCTCATGTTCCAGTCGCCTCTTCGAGCATCGACAGCAGTCCGGACAAGGGTAGGCCCGGCTCCCCCGTGCCCGGACTCCGCCCGTCGTCCGGGCCCGGCGGCTGCGGTCAGAACTTCGGGTCCGGGGTCTGGGCGGCGCACAGTTCGGCGGCCTCCTCCTCGGTCTCCACCGACGGCGGGGACCCGTCGAGCGGCTTCTGCGCGGTCTCCTTCATGCACGCCACCGCGATGATGCCGACCAGGGCCGCCCCCATCGCGTAGAACGCGGGCATCAGGTTCGAGCCGGTCCAGCCGATCAGGGCGGTGATCACCAGCGGCGTCGTCCCGCCGAAGAGGGACGCCGACAGGTTGTAGCCGACCGACAGGGAGCCGTAGCGGACCTGGGTCGGGAAGAGGGCCGGCAGCGCGGCGGACATGGTGCCGAGCATGCAGACCAGCGAGAGGCCCAGCATCAGCATGCCGGCGGTGACCGCGGGCACGCCGCCCTGGCGGATCAGCAGGAACGCCGGAAGGGAGAGCAGGAGGAAGCCCGTCATGCCGGCCATCAGCAGCGGCTTGCGGCCGTAGCGGTCGGAGAGGGTGCCGACCCGGCTGATGACGAGCATCAGGCAGACCATCACGCCGAGCAGGATCAGCAGGCCGTGCGTCTCGCTGTAGCCCAGCTCGTCCGAGAGGTAGGTCGGCATGTACGACAGCAGCATGTAGTCGGTGATGTTGTACGCGCCGACCAGGCAGACGCACAGGATCAGCGTCGGCCAGTACTCGCGGAAGATCTTCGCCAGGTCGCCCTTGGTGGTCGTCTCCACCGCGTCGGCGGCCTCGGTGGCCCGCGCGCCCGTGCCCCCGTCCAGCCTCTGGAAGGCCGGGGTCTCGTCCAGGCGCATCCGCAGGTAGAGGCCGACCAGTCCGAGCGGCCCCGCGACGAGGAACGGCACGCGCCAGCCCCAGGAGTCCATCGCCGCGTCGTCGAGCAGCGCGTACAGGGCGGTCACCAGACCGGCCGCTCCGACGTAGCCGGCCAGGGTGCCGAATTCCAGGAAGCTGCCGAAGAAGCCGCGGCGCTTGTCGGGCGCGTACTCGGCGATGAAGGTGGAGGCGCCGCCGTACTCCCCGCCCGTCGAGAAGCCCTGGAGCATCCGGAAGAGGATCAGCAGGGCGGGCGCCCACAGCCCGATCGCCTCGTGCGAGGGGATCAGGCCGATGGCGAAGGTGCCCACCGCCATCATGATCATGGTGAGGGCCAGGACCTTCTTGCGCCCGATGCGGTCGCCCATCGGGCCGAAGAACATCCCGCCCAGCGGCCGCACCAGGAAGGCCACGGCGAACGTCGCGAAGGAGGACAACAGCTGCGTGGTGTCGCTCCCCGACGGGAAGAAGACCCGCCCCAGGGTGACGGCCAGGTAGGAGTAGATGCCGAAGTCGAACCACTCCATGGCGTTGCCGAGCGAGGCCGCCTTCACGGCGCGCTTGACGGCCAGGTCGTCCGTGACGGTGATGTCGGTCCGGCGGAGTCTGGGGTTCAGCCGCTGACGGACGGCTCGGAAGAGTACGGGATGGCGCTTCACCGCTTCCGGATCGGCCACCTGCGGGGGTCGGGGGGCCGCCATGGCCGGTCCTTTCCTCGGTGGGTGTTCCAGCCCTCCCGTCTGCGCGGTCACGGCGCTCCCAAACGGGCCGAAGGGACCGGTGCGACGTGGATCACACGGCGAAGGGCCCGGGTGCGCACCGCACCCGGGCCCTGATCACTTCCCGCGCCAGCCGGCCTAAGCCGCTCACGTCGTACGACGCCGCCGTGCTCCCGGCCGTCGCTCGCTCGGCCGGAACACCGTCTCGCCGGCCTCCTTGGCCGCCTCGCGGCGCGCCGCACCGTACTCGGCCAGCGCCTCCGCCAGCTTCGACACCGACGGCTCCGGGGACAGCACGTCCACGCGCAGCCCGTGCTCCTCGGCGGTCTTGGCCGTCGCCGGCCCGATACACGCGATGACGGTCACGTTGTGCGGCTTCCCGGCGATGCCCACCAGGTTCCGCACCGTGGAGCTCGACGTGAAGAGCACGGCGTCGAACCCGCCGCCCTTGATCGCCTCGCGCGTGTCCGCCGGCGGCGGCGACGCCCGCACGGTCCGGTAGGCCGTGACGTCGTCGACCTCCCACCCGAGCTCGATCAGCCCGGCGACCAGCGTCTCGGTCGCGATGTCGGCCCGCGGCAGGAACACGCGGTCGATCGGGTCGAAGACCGGGTCGTACGGCGGCCAGTCCTCCAGCAGTCCGGCCGCGGACTGCTCACCGCTCGGCACCAGGTCCGGCTTCACGCCGAACTCCACCAGCGCGGCCGCGGTCTGCTCGCCCACCGCGGCGACCTTGATGCCCGCGAAGGCGCGCGCGTCGAGCCCGTACTCCTCGAACTTCTCCCGCACCGCCTTCACGGCGTTCACGCTCGTGAAAGCGATCCACTCGTAGCGGCCCGTCACCAGGCCCTTCACCGCCCGCTCCATCTGCTGCGGGGTGCGCGGCGGCTCCACGGCGATGGTCGGCACCTCGTGGGGCACCGCGCCGTACGAACGCAGTTGGTCGGAGAGCGAGGCGGCCTGCTCCTTGGTGCGCGGTACGAGGACCCGCCAGCCGAACAGCGGCTTCGACTCGAACCAGGCCAGCTCCTCGCGCCGCGCGGCGGCGCTGTGCTCACCGACCACGGCTATGACGGGCCGGGCGCCCTCGGGGGACGGGAGCACCTTGCCCTGCTTGAACACCTGGGCGATGGTGCCCAGCGTCGCGCACCAGGTCCGCTGCCGCGTGGTGGTGCCGGCGACGGTCACCGTCAGCGGGGTGTCGGGCTTGCGCCCGGCGCTCACCAGCTCGGCGGCGGCCGCCGAGACGGTCTCCAGCGTCGCGGAGACGACGAGGATCCCGTCGCTCGCGCCGACCTCGCTCCAGCAGCGCGCCGAGGCCGTCTTCGCGTCGACGAAGCGGACGTCCGCGCCCTGCTTGTCGCGCAGCGGGACACCGGCGTACGCGGGCACGCCGACCGCGGTCGCGACTCCGGGCACCACCTCGAAGGGGATGCCTGCGGTGGCGCAGACGAGCATCTCCTCGGCCGCGTTGCCGTCGAGCCCGGGGTCGCCCGTGACGGCACGTACGACCCGCCTGCCGGAGCGTGCGGCCTCCATGACAAGATTGGCCGCATCCCGGATCACCGGGACCCCGGCGGCTGCTGACACTTCGTCAGCGATCGTCAGCTGCGGCGTGTCGACATTCGCGCGCGCATGCGTCCGTACGACCTCGAGCACCTCGGGCTCCGCGATCAGTACGTCCGCGGCGGCGAGCGCCTCGACGGCGCGCAGCGTCAGCAGACCCGGGTCGCCGGGGCCGGCACCGAGGAAGGTGACGCGTCCGTGGGCGGCGACGGCCGGATAGGCGGAGGTGGTCGGAATTGAGGGGTTCAAAGCGATCGCTCCCCCATCAGACCGGCCGCGCCCTTGGCCAGCATCTCGTCCGCGAGTTCGCGGCCGAGCGCTATGGCCTCGTCGTACGACTGGGGCACGGGACCGGTGGTGGACAGCTGCACCAGCGTCGAGCCGTCGAGGGTTCCGACGACGCCGCGCAGGCGCATTTCATTGACAACCTGGCCGTCGGCCAGAAGATCGGCGAACGCGCCCACGGGTGCGCTGCAGCCGGCCTCCAGGGCGGCGAGCAGAGAACGCTCGGCGGTCACGGCGGCCCGGGTGTGCGGGTCGTCGAGTTCGCCGAGCGCGGCGATGAGGTCCGTGTCGGACGCGAGGCACTCCACGGCGAGGGCGCCCTGGCCGGGGGCCGGCAGAACGCTGTCGACGGAGAGCAGGTCGGTCGCCTCGTCACCGCGACCGATCCGGTTGAGGCCGGCGGCCGCGAGCACGACGGCATCGAGCTCGCCGTCGCGGACGAAGCCGATCCGGGTGTCGACGTTGCCGCGGATGGGCACCGTCTCGATCCGCTTGCCGAGCGACAGTGCCAGGTGGTTGAGCTGGGCGGTGCGCCGCGGCGACCCGGTGCCGATGCGGGCACCGTCGGGCAGCTGCTCGAAGGTCAGGCCGTCCCGCGCGACGAGCGCGTCCCGGGCGTCCTCGCGCAGCGGCATGGCCGCGATCACGAGGTCGTCGGGCTGCGCGGTCGGCAGGTCCTTCAGCGAGTGCACGGCGAAGTCGACCTCGCCCCGCAGCAGCGCGTCGCGCAGGGCGGTGACGAACACGCCCGTCCCGCCGATCTGCGCCAGGTGCTCGCGCGAGACGTCGCCGTAGGTCGTGATCTCCACGAGCTCGACGGCCCGGCCGGTGATCGCCCGTACGGCGTCGGCGACGTGCCCCGACTGGGACATGGCCAGCTTGCTCCGCCGCGTACCGAGCCGCAGCGGCTGGTCGGGACGTGTGTTCATGATGCCCGTCCTGGGTCGTCGTCGTTCATCGGATCGGCCGCGTCCGCCCGGCTGACGGAAGCAACCGTCTGAGGGTCGAGGTCGAAGAGTTCGCGCAGCGCCTCCGCGTACCCGGCGCCGCCGGGCTCGCTGGCGAGCTGCTTGACGCGCACGGTCGGCGCGTGGAGGAGCTTGTCGACGACGCGGCGCACGGTCTGGGTGACCTCTGCCCGCTGCCGTTCGTCGAGGTCGGGCACCCGCCCGTCGAGCCGCGCCACTTCCATGGCCACGACCTCGGCCGCCATCGCGCGCAGGGCCACGACGGTGGGCGTGATGTGCGCGGCCCGCTGTGCGGCCCCGAAGGCGGCCACTTCCTCGGCGACTATGCCGCGCACGGCGTCGACGTCGGCCGCCATCGGGGCGTCGGCCGAGGCCTCGGCCAGGCTTTCGATGTCGACGAGCCGCACCCCGGGGATCCGGTGCACGGCGGCGTCGATGTCGCGCGGCATGGCCAGGTCCAGCAGGGCCAGCCGTACGGGCGCCACGTCGACCTGGCTGCGGGCGCCCTTGCGGGGCTGCCGCTGCGCGGCGGCCTCACCCTGGTCGGCCCAGGTCCCGTGCAGTTCGAGGGAGCTCGCGTCGACCCCGGTCAGCGCGGCCCGCCCATCGGGCCCGACGGGACACCCGTCGCCCTCGACGGGAGCACTGATCGTCCGAGCCGCCCCGGCATCAGCCAACCGCCCGCCGTCCTGCGCAGCAGCAACAAGCCGCGCAATGACGGCCGCATCCGCCGTTTCCAGCCCCGCCGACACATCCAGCCCGGCCAACTCCAGCCCCGCCTGGGGGCCCCTCCCAGCGGTAGCTGGGGGAGTTTGAGGCGCGGGGTCCGGGGCGGAGCCCCGCTCTTTCAGCCCCGCCGGCGTTTGAGGCGCGGGGTCTGGGGCGGAGCCCCAGGACACGGCGTCCAGCACGTCATCGGCGCTCAGGACGAGCCCAGTCGCCCCGGTACAGGACACGACCACGTCGACTCGCGTCAGCTCATCCGCGACCTCAGCCATCGGCACGGCCGAAGCCCGCACACCCGTGCCTGAGGCAACCAGAATCTCCGCAAGCCGCTCCGCCCGCTCCGCGGTCCGGTTCGCCACCACGATCTCGGCGACGCCGACCCGCGCAAGGGTCGCGGCGGCCAGCGAGGACATCGACCCGGCCCCGATCACCAGGGCCCGCTTCCCAGCGGCCCACTCCGCGACCGGCACCCGCACGGCCAGCTGCTCCAGCCCGAACGTCACCAGCGACTGGCCCGCGCGGTCGATCCCGGTCTCCGAGTGCGCCCGCTTGCCGACCCGCAGCGCCTGCTGGAACAGATCGTTGATCAGCCGGCCGGCGGTGTGCAGCTCCTGCCCCAGCGCCAGCGCGTCCTTGATCTGGCCGAGGATCTGCCCCTCGCCCACGACCATCGAGTCCAGACCGCACGCCACCGAGAACAGGTGGTGCACCGCCCGGTCCTCGTAGTGCACGTACAGGTAGGGAGTGAGCTCTTCGAGCGCCACCCCGCTGTGCTGGGCCAGCAGCGTGGACAGCTCGGCCACACCCGCGTGGAACTTGTCCACGTCGGCGTACAGCTCGATCCGGTTGCACGTGGCGAGCACCGCCGCCTCCGCCGCGGGTTCCGCGGCGAGGGTGTCGTGCAGCAGCTTGATCTTGGCGTCCGCGGACAGCGAGGCCCGCTCCAGGACGCTCACGGGTGCGCTGCGGTGGCTCAGCCCTACGACGAGCAGACTCATGCCGGCATCACCGCCGGGTGGTCACCGTCGGGGTTGCCCTTGCGTGCCTCGGCGGCCGCGCGCCCGGCCGGCGGCACGACGGCCGCGGCGGGGGCGGCGCCGCCCACGGAGGAGCCGCCGGCGGCAGCGGCGGCGGCCGCTTCCTCGCCGGCCTTGCGCTGCTCGTGGAAGGCCAGGATCTGGAGCTCGATGGAGAGGTCGACCTTGCGCACGTCCACGCCCTCGGGCACGGACAGCACGGTCGGCGCGAAGTTCAGGATGGAGGTGACTCCGGCCGCGATCAGCCGCTCGCTGACCTGCTGGGCCGCACCGGCCGGCGTCGCGATGACACCGATCGAGACGCCGTTCTCCGAGATGATCTTCTCCAGATCATCGGTGTGCTGCACGGACATGCCCGCGACCGGCTTTCCGGCCATCGCCGGGTCAGCGTCGATGAGGGCCGCGACACGGAAGCCGCGCGCGGAGAAGCCGCCGTAGTTGGCGAGCGCGGCGCCGAGGTTGCCGATGCCGACGATGACGACCGGCCAGTCCTGGGTCAGGCCGAGCTCGCGGGAGATCTGGTAGACGAGGTACTCGACGTCGTAGCCGACGCCGCGGGTCCCGTAGGAACCGAGGTACGAGAAGTCCTTGCGCAGCTTCGCGGAGTTGACTCCGGCGGCGGCTGCGAGCTCCTCGGAGGACACCGTGGGCACCGATCGCTCGGAGAGCGCGGTGAGGGCACGCAGGTACAGCGGAAGCCGGGCGACAGTGGCCTCGGGAATACCTCGGCTGCGGGTCGCCGGTCGGTGAGTTCGGCCAGTTGCCACGATGCTCCTGCGGGATGAGCGGGGCTGCAGGCGGTCACTTGTCCCAAGACCGCCCCGTCGACAGCAGGCTATGCCTTTGTGAACGCGTGCACAAAGATTGTGTCCGCTTTGTCCGCGCAAAGTGACCGGGGTCACGCGACCTCGCCACGTAAACCCGGAACCGGCGGCACGCCGAACCCGTTCAAATCCCAAAGGGGGCAAAACCGTGCACACTCCTCACAGATACGCCCCCGAGACCCCATAAATCGCCCATGATGGTAACCGGGAAAGGGGTCAGGCCTCCAACGCCCGCCGGAGCCGGTCCGGGTTCACCCTCCAGAAGGTGTGCTGCTCGCCGTCGACGAGCACCACCGGGATCTGCTCCCAGTGCAGCCGGTACAACTCCTCGTCCTGCGAGATGTCCTTCTTCTCCCACTGCGCCCCGGTCTCGGCGCAGACCTTGGCGACCACCTCCTCGGCTTCGTCGCACAGGTGACACCCGGGCTTCCCGATCAGCGTCACCATCCGCTCGCCGGGACGCTTCTTTTCCTTACGGCGCAACAAAGGGCTCATGGCTTCATTCTCCCGAAGTGTTAACGCCTCCGTTTCCCATCGGTTCGGGAAGTACCGAACACAGTGGCTATGCTCGCCGCATGGCCGCTCTCGGATGGCTCACCCCTCGTAGACGCTCCGCAACCGCCCGGAGCGTGCTGGCAGGCGAGGCCTCGGCGGAGGCCGCCCGCAAGACCGCGCTGGCCGAGGCCGGAGCCGAGGCCGGGATCGAGGCGCCGGCGGTCGAGGCGCCCCTGGAAGAGCCGCCGGCCGAGCCCGAGTTCCCGGTCGCGGGCGACGACCTCGCCGCCGCCTTCTTCGACCTCGACAACACCGTCATGCAGGGCGCCGCGATCTTCCACTTCGGCCGCGGCCTCTACAAGCGCGAGTTCTTCCAGCGCCGCGAACTCGCCCGCTTCGCCTGGCAGCAGGCCTGGTTCCGGCTCGCCGGGGTCGAGGACCCCGAGCACATGCAGGACGCCCGCGACAGCGCCCTGTCCATCGTCAAGGGCCACAAGGTCTCCGAGCTGATGGCCATCGGCGAGGAGATCTACGACGAGTACATGGCCGAGCGGATCTGGCCGGGCACCCGCGCCCTGGCCCAGGCCCACCTCGACGCCGGCCAGAAGGTGTGGCTGGTCACCGCCGCCCCGGTGGAGACGGCCACGATCATCGCCCGCAGGCTGGGCCTGACCGGCGCCCTGGGCACCGTCGCCGAGTCCGTCGACGGCATCTACACCGGCCGCCTGGTCGGCGAGCCGCTGCACGGCCCCGCCAAGGCCGAGGCGGTCCGCGCCCTGGCCGCCGCCGAGGGCCTGGACCTCGCGCGCTGCGCCGCGTACAGCGATTCGCACAACGACATCCCGATGCTGTCGCTGGTCGGACATCCGTACGCGATCAATCCGGACACAAAACTGCGCAAGCATGCCCGGACCAACGACTGGCGGCTGCGCGACTATCGGACCGGCCGCAAGGCCGTGAAGGTCGGCGTCCCGGCAGCCGCCGGCGTCGGCGCGATCGCGGGCGGCGCGGCCGCCGCCATCGCCCTGCACCGCCGCCGCAAGTAGCGGAGCCCCGGCCCGCCGCCCGGGCCGGAACCCGCACCGGTCCAGGGCCCGCACCGGCACCACGGCCCGCGCCGCCTCGGCGCCTCCCCCGCTCCGACCCCGGCCGACCGGGCATTCCCCCAGCCCTACCCCCGGACGGGACCCGGCACTCCGGCCTGCCCGACTCGGTCGTGAGCCCCCTTGGAAGCGTCCATTCCGCGCGCCCAAGTGATCAAGAATCGATCACCAACGGCGACTGAATATGCCCTCGACACGCAACAGAAGTGTCGGAACCGGTGATTTGAGCAACTAGGTGTAGCGCCGCCTGTACGAAGCGTTATTCTCCTCAAACGCATGCCACCGGCCATCTGTCGCCACGACGGGTGAACGGTTCCGCACTGCACGTGATGGAAGCTCTGCCTCTGGGAGTCCCGTGTACCCACCTGTCGGGGTTGACGCCTCGGGCCTGGCTCAGCTGCGCGCAACGGTCCTCGACCACCTGCGCGGCTTCGTCCCCACCGCGTACGCCGTCCCCGCCTTCGCCGCAGCGGTCCCCGCCGGTATCGGCCCGGCCGGTCCTTGCTATGCCCTGACCGACGGCGGAGCGACGGTGGGCAGACGAGGCCGCGCGGCCGGGGGCTCGAACGGCGCAGCCGGCACGAGCACCCAGGCCACCCCCCGCCGCCCCACGGCGGACAGCGACCAGGCCCGCATGATGGACCTGGTCGAACGCGCCCAGGCGGGCGAGGCCGACGCCTTCGGCCGCCTCTACGACCAGTACAGCGACACGGTCTACCGCTACATCTACTACCGGGTCGGAGGGAAGGCGACCGCGGAGGACCTCACCAGCGAGACCTTCCTGCGCGCGCTGCGCCGGATCTCCACCTTCACCTGGCAGGGCCGCGACTTCGGCGCCTGGCTCGTGACGATCGCCCGGAACCTGGTGGCGGACCACTTCAAGTCCAGCCGCTTCCGGCTGGAGGTCACCACCGGCGAGATGCTCGACGCCAACGAGGTCGAGCGCAGCCCCGAGGACTCCGTCCTGGAGTCCCTCTCCAACGCGGCCCTGCTGGAGGCCGTACGGAAGCTCAATCCGCAGCAGCAGGAGTGCGTGACCCTGCGCTTCCTGCAGGGCCTCTCGGTCGCCGAGACGGCCCGGGTCATGGGAAAGAACGAAGGAGCGATCAAGACGCTCCAGTACCGGGCGGTCCGCACGCTGGCCCGCCTCCTCCCGGACGACGCCCGCTGACCCCCTCATAAATCAACACAACCTCACATACATCCGGTGACCCCTCGATGACGCTGTGGTCCGATCATCCTTCGTCCGTAACCCAAGTGCCGCGACGCTCGTTGTGCGGAATGCAGACTCCCTGTGGACACGCCCTGCCCGAAGCCGCTCACTCGAAAGTGTGGATGTGCTCAAGGCAGGCAACCTTCCGGACACCTTGGGGAGTCGATCGTCATGACGAGAGGAGGTGCCGCCAGTGATCGCGAACGTGACTCCGCACCGGCGGGCGAACGCCTTCGCCCAGGCCCTGGAGGATCGGACCCTGTCCGACCTTTCGGAACCGGACCCGGCGGCCGAGCAGTCCGAGGCACCTGCCGAACCTGCCGACCACGACCGGTTGTTGGCCCTGGCGAGCGTGCTCGGCGAAAGAATGCCGCGCCCGGTGCTGGACCCCAAGGTCAAAGTGGTGCAGCGAGCCCAGCTCGTTGCCGCCATGGAGGCCATGGTGTTGGAAGAGAGGGCCGGGGGCGGTACCGCCTCGGACCCTCAGGTGCCCGAGCAGCGGACCGGCCGTGGCGCCCACCGGGCGACCCCGCTCCGGAAATTGCGGCCCCGCTCCCGCTGGTCCAAGGGCATCGCGGCGGGAGGCCTCACCGTGGGTGTGGCCGCGGGGGCCTTCAGCGGAGTGGCCGCTGCCAGTTCCGACGCCCTGCCCGGTGACCACCTCTACCCCGTGAAGCGGGGCATGGAGGACCTGAAGCTGGGGATGGCCGACGACGACTCGGACCGGGGCGAGCTCTATCTCGACCAGGCCTCGAACCGTCTGTCGGAAGCCCGCAGGCTGATGGAACGGGGCCGGCTGGGCGACCTGGACCACGAGTCCCTGGGCGCGATCCGCCGGGCCCTGGCGGGCGTGAAGCACGACGCGGAGGAGGGCCACCGGCTCCTCCAGGCGGCATACGAACGGGACGGCTCGCTCGGCCCGATCCAGAAGCTGTCGTCGTTCTCCCGCTCCCACCGCGACGCGTGGGGCAAGCTCCGCGAACGGCTCCCGGCGCAGCTCACGGACGTGGGCGGTGAGGTGGAGTCGGTCTTCCAGGCCATAGACGAAGACGTGGCGCCGCTCCAGAGCCTGCTCCCCAAACCGCCGGAGCAGACCCGCGGCACCGGCACGCCCGGCAGCACCTCCGGCAAGCCGGGCACCCCCAGCGGAGCGCACCAGTCCGCCCCGGCCGCGAGCACGCCCTCCGGCAGCCCCGCGCCGTCCCCCTCGGGCAGCACCCGGCCACCGGCCGGCGGCCTCCTGGGCGGTACGGGCGACCTGCTCAACCCGCCCGCGGGAGAGTCGGCCCCGCCCCCCTCGGGCACCCCGGAGCAAGCCCGCCCGGACATCACCCTCCCGCCCCTCCTCCCGGGCATCCTCCCGGGCCTGGGCCTGGGCGCGGAGGACGCGGAGTAGAGCAAGGGCGGGGCTGCTTGCGCAGCCCCGCCCTTGTCCTCCCGCGGCGGGTCAGAAGAACACGGACCGCCGCTGCACGAGCAGCTTGTACAGCGTGTGCTGAATCTGCTCCCGCACCTGATCCGTCAGGTTGAACATCAGCATCGGATCCTCCGCCGCCTCGGCCGCGTACCCCGCCGTGGGAATCGGCTCGCCGAACTGGATCGTCCACTTCGTCGGCAACGGCACCGCCCCCAACGGCCCCAGCCACGGAAACGTCGGCGTGATCGGGAAGTACGGGACCCCCAGCAGCCGCGCCAGCGTCTTCGCGTTGCCGACCATGGGGTAGATCTCCTCCGCCCCCACGATCGAGCACGGCACGATCGGCGTCCCCGCCCGCAGCGCCGTCGACACGAACCCGCCCCGGCCGAAGCGCTGCAGCTTGTACCGGTCCCCGAACGGCTTCCCTATCCCCTTGAAGCCCTCCGGCATCACACCGACGAGTTCCCCGGCCTCCAGCAGCCGCTGCGCGTCCTCCGCGCACGCCAGGGTGTGCCCCGCCTTGCGGGCCAGCTCGTTGACCACCGGCAGCATGAACACCAGGTCCGCCGCCAGCAGTCGCAGGTGGCGCTGTGCCGGGTGGCGGTCGTGCACGGCGACCTGGAGCATCAGCCCGTCCAGCGGGAGCGTCCCGGAGTGGTTGGCCACGATCAGCGCGCCGCCCTCCGCCGGGATGTTCTCGATGCCCCTGACCTCGACGCGGAAGTACTTGTCGTAGAGCGGCCGCATCAGGGACATCAGGACCTGGTCCGTCAGTTCCTTGTCGTAGCCGAACTCGTCGACCTCGTAGTCCCCGGTGATCCGCCGCCGCAGGAACGCCAGCCCGCCCGCGATCCGCCGGTCCCAGCCGTCACCGGACCCCGACGGTGCCGGCTCCGGCGCCGGCTCGGGGGCCGGCGGCGGCTCCACCGGCTCGGGAACGGACAACGCCCGCACCCGGCGGGGGATCCGCCGGCGCGGCCGGTCCTCGTCGAACGGAATGACCTTGGCGTCCGCCACTATCGCTTCGCTCCTTCAACCGCGTCGGCATCGACATCGAGCCCGTCTGCCCCCAGCATGGCCGCCACCCGGTCCACGGCCCGCCCGACCCGCTCCGGCGGCAGCAGCCCGCTCCCCCGGCTCCGCGCGAAGTCCGAGAAGGTCTCCGCCGTCGTGTAGAGCGGCTCGAAGCCGAGGACCTCCCGCATCTGCGAGGTCTCCACGACCCGGCCGTGCGTGAGCAGCTTCATCTGCTCCGCCGAGAACTCCGTGACCCCGACCGCCCGCAGGGCGGAGCCCACCCACGTCAGCGCGGGCAGCAGCAGCGGCACCGTGGGCCGCCCCAGCCGCCGCGAGCACTGCGACAGCAGCAGTACGCCGTCACCCGCGATGTTGAAGGTCCCGCTGTTCAGCGTTCCGCGCCGGGGCTCCTGTGCGGCGAGCCGCAGCACGTCGAGGACGTCGTCCTCGTGCACGAACTGCAGCCGCGGGTCGTAGCCCAGCACGGTCGGCATCACCGGGATCGAGAAGTACTCGGCGAGCGCCGAGTCCGCGAAGGGCCCCAGGATGTTCGCGAACCGCAGGACGCACACCGCGACATCGGGCCGCCTGCGCGCGAAGCCGCGTACGTAGCCCTCGACCTCGGCGGCGTCCTTGGCGAAGCCGCCCGCCGGCAGCGATTTCGGTTCGGTGGTCTCGGTGAAGACGGCCGGGTCCCTGGAAGTGCCCCCGTACACGCTGGTACTGGACTTCACCACGAGCCGTCGTACCGTCGGCGACTTCTGGCAGGCCCCGAGGAGCTGCATCGTCCCGATGACGTTCGTTTCCTTGACGGCGCTGCGCGCGCCGCCGGCGCCCGCGGCGCTCCCGGTGACCGCCAGGTGGACCACCGTGTCCACGGCGTGCTCGGCGAGCACGCGGGCGATCGCCGACTGTCTGATGTCCGTACGGACGAACTCCGCCGAACCGAGCCGGTGCGGCGGTGTCACCGCGTCCACCGCGATCACCCGCTCGACGTCCGGGTCACGCTGGATCCGGCGCACGAAGCGGCCGCCCAGCTGCCGGGCTGCCCCGGTGACGAGTACGACCTTCCCCACGAGCTCAGCGCCTCCCTCGAAGAAGTCCCCCGGCTGCACCGCAGCCCCTCCACCAGGATGGTGGAGGGGCTGCGGAGAACACGTACAGCTGCCGTTTACTTCTTGTTACGGCGCTGGACGCGGGTGCGCTTGAGCAGCTTGCGGTGCTTCTTCTTAGCCATCCGCTTGCGCCGCTTCTTGATAACAGAGCCCACGACTACCCTCGCTCACTTCTCTTCATTCGGTGCGGGGCGTCGGGGCCCACACGACCTACGTCGGCCTAGCCTACCGTCCCGAGCTCTGAGCTTGTAATCCGAGGGCGTGCCGGGGTCAGTCTCAGGCCGACTCCACCCCCACATAGGACTCTCGGAGGTACTCGTGGACCGCGTTCTCGGGGACCCGGAAGGACCGGCCCACCCGGATTGCGGGCAGATGACCGTTGTGCACCAGCCGGTACACGGTCATCTTCGACACTCGCATCACCGAGGCAACCTCCGCCACGGTCAGGAACTGAACCTCACTGAGAGGCCTCTCGCCAGCAGCCATGACACACCTTGACCTTCCGCGCATGACGGGCACCGGCTTCCCCTCCGGTTACTCCTCGTCGTCGCACGCTCACTCCCCAGAGTAGGGGCGCGTGATACGAGTGGGGAAGAGGAGCTACGGCCACTCCTGCCGAGCCGTCAGACTCGCCCTGCCGAGAACGTAGCGCGTAAGCGGTCGGTAGTAGTCCGCTCGCACCGCGTCATCAAGTGGAACGGCCACCGACACCCGCCCCTCGGCCTCCCCGACGAACAGCGCGGGATCATCCGTGTCCGCCAGCCCGATCGCCTCCACACCGAGCTGACCTGCGCCGCAGACCCACCCGTGGTCCCCCACGACCAGCTCCGGCAGCGGCCCGCCGGCCTCCGCGAGGGCCCCCAGAGCCATCCGTACCGGCAGGGGTGAATGGGTGTGCACGCCGGTCGCACTCCCCGGCACCCGCGCGCCGGGTTCCCGCACCAGCGCGACCCCCCGTACGTATTCGATGCGGTACGTGCGTACGCCGAACCGGGTCGTCATGTCGACACTCGCCCCCTGCGCCGGGGTGAGGACAACACATCCCGCCGCCGACATCGCCTCGGCCAAACCGGCGTAGAAGCCCAGGAGCCGGTGCGGATGACCGGTCCCGAACAGCACCGGCGACCGCGCCCGCGCCGCCTCCCGCAGCCGCCCCGCGAAGGCCTCCAGCGCGGCCACCGTCCGCTCCGGATCGATCACGTCCGGCCCGCTGACGTGCGCGGGGTCCGCCGAGACACCGCACTTGTCCGCCATCAGCCTCAGCAGGTCACCCTCGCCCCAGCCCCACTCCGGATCCAGCCCCAGCAGCACCCGCGGATCACGCGCCGCGAACAGCCGGTAACTGCGCAGGCTCTCCTCCCGGGAGGTGGCGACGGGCCCGGCCAACCGGGCGGCCAGCAGATGCGCACGCAGCGCGCCGGTGCTCAACACCCTCCGATGCTGCCTCCAACACATCTGGCAGGTCATCAATTCCGGCGAACAGCCCCACCGTTGGCGTAACGATGCATCAAGGTCATCAAGAGGGGTCAGGTCAGCATTCCGCGCAGCGGGAAGACCGCCCGGCGCGTCGCGAGAACGGCCTGATCCGTACGGTCCGCCGGGTCGTAACCCGCGTCCCAGTCCCGCCACGAAGGCGTCCGCCCGTCCGTCATCCGGGCCGGCGCCAACTGCCGCGTCCGCGCGTACACCTCGTCCCGCCACGCCGTCGGGACCGCCGACGCCGGATCCACCGGCGCATGCGCGGCGATCGCCACCAGGTGCGTCCACGACCTCGGCACGACGTCCACCACCGCGTACCCGCCGCCGCCCAGCGCCAGCCACCGCCCGTCCGCGTACTCGTGCGCGAGCCGGTGACAGGACTCCTGGACGGCCCGCTGGGCGTCCAGCGAGACCGCCAGGTGCGCGAGAGGGTCCTCGAAGTGCGTATCGGCCCCGTGCTGGGTCACCAGCACCTGCGGCCGGAAGTCCGCCAGCAGCTCCGGCACCACGCTGTGGAAGGCCCGCAGCCACCCCTCGTCCCCCGTCCCGGCGGGCAGCGCGATGTTCACCGCCGACCCCTCGGCCGCCGGCCCCCCGGTCTCCTCCGGCCAGCCGGTCTGCGGGAACAGCGTCCGCGGGTGCTCGTGCATCGAGATCGTCAGCACCCGCGGGTCGTCCCAGAAGGCCGCCTGCACGCCGTCCCCGTGATGGACGTCCACATCCACGTACGCGACCCGCTCGGCCCCCAGCTCCAGCAGCCGCGCGATCGCCAGCGACGCGTCGTTGTACACGCAGAAACCGGCCGCCCCGCCCGGCATGGCGTGGTGCAGCCCGCCCGCGAAGTTCACCGCGTGCTCCGCCTCCCCGTGCCACAGCGCCTCCGCGCCCGCCACGGACTGCCCGGCGATCAGCGCCGACGCCTCGTGCATGCCGGGGAAGGCCGGATCGTCGACGGTGCCCAGCCCGTACGACCCGTCGGCGATCCCCGGATCCGCAGACACCTCGCGCACCGCGGCGACGTAGTCCTCCCGGTGGACCAGCCGCAGCGTCGAATCACCGGCCGCGGGGGCCGCCCGTACCTCCATCGCCCGGTCCAGCCCGAAGGCGCGCACCAGGCCCATGGTCAGCGCCAGGCGCACCGGGTCCATCGGATGGCTCGGTCCGAAGTCATACCTCGTTACCGCCTCGTCCCACATCAACAGCCCGGTCACCGGCTCGCCGCTCATGCCGGACACCGTATCGGGCCTTCTCGGAGCCGAACGAGCGGGCTTGGAGCAAGGTCACCAGCACCAACGCCATCGGCACCAGCATCGCGCCCCGGTAGCTCCAGGCGTCGCCGACCGCACCGACGAGCGGCGACCCGATCAGGAAGCCGACGTAGTTGAAGATGTTGAGCCGCGCGACCGCCGTGTCGGACGCCCCCGGGAACAACCGCCCCGCCGCCGCGAAGGTCTGCGGCACGATCACGCACAGCCCGATCCCCAGCAGCGTGAAACCGAGCATCCCCACCCACGCGCCCGGCGCGGCCGCGACGACGGCGAAGCCCGCCGCGGCGACCAGCGTCCCGGCCCGCACCACGGCCGCGGCCCCGAAACGGCGCACGCCCAGGTCCCCGACGGCCCGCCCGATGAGCGTGGTCACCATGTAGACGTTGTAGGGGACGGTCGCCATCTGCTCCGAGCTCCCCAGCACGTCCTGGAGGTACTTGGCACTCCAGTTCGCCACCGTCGAGTCACCGATGTACGCGCACGCCATCACCAGGCACAGCGGCAGCAACAGCTTGAACCCGCCGCTGCCCAGCCCCTTCTCCTTCTCCTTCTCCTGCACATCGGCCGGGCCCCCACCGTCCACGTAGCGCCGGCTCAGCACCACCACGAGCGGCACCAGCACGACCACGGCCGGCAGATAGCCGGTGAACAGGCTCAGGTGCCAGTGCGCCCCGGCCCACGCCGCCGACGCGCCCAGGATCCCGCCGAGGCTGTACGCGGCGTGGAAGCCGAGCATGATGCTCCGCCCGTACGCCCGCTGGAGGCTGACCCCGAGCATGTTCATCGAGGCGTCCAGCGCACCCACCGACAGCCCGAACGCCCCCAGGGCCACCGCCACGTGCCACATCTGGCCGCCGGTCCCGACGCCCAGCAGGGACAGCAGCACGAGCGGCTGCGCCCACCGCAGCACGACGCTGGGCGCCACCCGCTTCACCAGGTGCTCGGTGGCCACGCTCGACGCCCCGGCGAGGATCGGCACGGCCGCGAGGAAGGCGGGCAGCAGCCCGTCGGATATCCCGTACCGGTCCTGGATGGCCGGGATCCGGGTCACGAGCAGCGCGAAGGCCACGCCCTGCGCGAAGAAACTGAACCCCAGGGCGCCGCGGCCGCGCCGCAGCCGCACATCATCCGTCATGGCGGGTCAGCGTAGGCCCCGGGGCTACCCGTGGGTAGAGCGATCACACAGGCAGTTGCAGGATCAGCGGGACCTGCATCATGTCCCCGAAGTACCCGGTGGCCCCGGGCAGCTGTTCGGCGGGAAGCATCGCGGTGTACGCGTACACGTCCATGCCGGCGGCGACGGCGGCCTGGATCCCGCGGGGGCTGTCCTCGATGACGACGCACCGCGCGGGCTCGACGCCCATCTGCCGTGCCGCGTGCAGGAACAGGTCGGGTGCCGGCTTGCCGTGGCCCACGTCCTCGGAGCTGAAGATCCACTCCTCCTCGAACCATCCGTCGATGCCGGCCGCCAGGTGCGCGGCCCTGATCCGCTCGTGGCTCCCGGAGGAGGCGAGGCAGTACCCGACGCCGCTCGCGGTCAGCGCCCCGAGCACGTCCTCGATGCCGGCGACCGGCTTCAGCTCCCGCTCGAACGCGGCGATGGTCCGGGCGGCCAGCGTCGCGTCGAAGTCCGCGGGCAGCCGCTCCCCGGTCCGCTCCTGGACGAGGTCGTGCACCCGGTGCACGGCCGCCCCCATGTAGTCGCGGAGCGAGTCCTCGTACGTGGTCGTGTGCCCCAGCTCGGTCAGATACCCGGCGAGGACGCTGTTGGCGAGCGGCTCACTGTCCACCAGCACGCCGTCGTTGTCGAAGATGACGAGGTCATAGCCCATACCCCAACCCTACGAGCCGTCAGCTCCCCTCCCCGGCAACCTGATGCCGGTGATCGGCTGAACATCGGAGAATTCTCGGCCTCCGGCGCCGGGCTCCTCGACTAGTCGAGTGGTTCAGCGGCGAACTCGCACCTGTAGGAGTAGTCAGGATCTCCGACCTCCCACAGGAGCAGAACCTCTTCGCTGTTCCCGCCCACCGCAAGATCGAAGTGGGTTCCCTCCATGAGGAGGGACAGCTCTTGCCACCGAACGCCCTTGATCGCAGGCGCCAGCCGCCACTTCCCGCTCCCCGAGGCCAGCTCCGGCTTGGTCCCCACGCCCCGGAAGTCGACGGGAAACCCGGTGACGTTGAAGGTGTGGTCCTCGCTCACCTCCATGGCCGCTCCGCAATCGCCGCTCCAGCGGCCGACCAGCCGGTCCTCGGTGACATGGGGAGGCGTAGAAGACCCAAGAACCCCGCAAGCTGTCGCAGCCAACAGAAACGTGCCCGCGCTGGCCGCGCCGGCCAGGCCAAGCCTTCGCCTGCTGTTGCTCACAACGGATACCCCAAGCTTTTGGCGCGTACGGCGGGCCGTAAACGCAGAAAAGCCCCGCACCGGGCCCGAAGGCTTGGTGCGGGGCTTCCCCACAATGATTGTTCGGCGGCGTCCTACTCTCCCACAGGGTCCC